>DAOUHX010000246.1:0-6203 GCA_034428395.1 Caldilineaceae bacterium | reverse complement strand
TCGTTCCAGCTGGCAACAAACTCCGCGACCCCGAAATTGGCCGGCATTTCGTTGACAATATAGCGGGAAGGCTTGCCGGACCGGCTCCAGGATACGTGCTGTTCGGAGTCGGCCTGCAGCTTGGCGTCGAGCACGGCAAATCGCTGCCAGATCCGCTCGACCTCCTCATGCGAGAAGCGGCCGGCCAGGTTTTCGTCGAAATCGAGCATGTCGCGGTGTACAACGATCTTGGCTCGCTCGGCACGGGGCAGGCGGCGCACCTCCGGCCGGGAGACGAGGCGCATTCGCTGGACGACTTTCGATAGCATGACAAGACAGACCATCCGGCCCTCTTCACCGGGCCGCAGTGCGGCCAGCTCCCGCAGAAAGCGGTCGCCGTCCTTGTCCAGCATTGCCCGGAACAGCGACTCCAGCAGATCGCGCTGGTCGCTGAGCAACTGCGCCATCCTTTCCAATGTCTGCCGCGCCGCGGCGGGCAGGCACTCGACAAAGCGCAGCTGCTGGTCCCACACCGGCGAGAAGATATGGGCGTAGAGGGGCGGTGCGATCGAAGCATGGCCGCCGTGAATTGTGCGCCGCAAGCGCGTGCTGTAGTTGCTGCCCCAGTGCCAGATGAGATTGGTATAGACGACGCCGTCTCCGGCATTGAGGGGCACGGGGATGCTGCCGGGCAGCGGCGCCTGCGGGTCTTCGGCCATCTGCCGCTCTTCGGCCTCGGTGTTGACGCGCAGATGGCTGCCCGGCACGACCCAAAGCACATTGTCGTCGTAGAGCGGGATGTTCCACTGCACGTAGCCCGGCCCGTTCGCGCGCAAATCTTCAGTCAAGCCTGCCACCGGAGCTTGGGTTGCGGGCTGAAAGTCGCGGTGCCAGCCGGTGCCGCCGGGGTGGTCGTGCACGGGGTTGCACATCAGCATCATTTCGGTGACAGCCAGCTCGGGCGCGCGGATAAGTTGCTGGGCGACGCCCAGCGTGTTCTCGTGCAGCCACAGTTCAACGGCATTGGCAGTCGATTTGTCGACCAGCTCCTCCACGTGCGAGAGCCGCGGCTGTTGGTGGGTCTCCCACACGCCCCCCGGCGGATCGTCCGGCTGGCGTTCGCGCGCCCAGACTGCCTTCTGCCTTTCGACGAGGACCTCGTAGCTCTCGCGTACTGAATCCAACTGATCAGGAGGGATCACGTTGCGGAGGATGATGTACCCTTTTTCCATGAACTGCGCTTGATCGACACGCATGATGTAGGTGACTCCTGGTTAGCCCTTGACGCCAGTCAGGACCGCGCCTCGCACGAAATAGCGTTGAAATGCAAGGAAGAATAGCAGCGGCGGTAACATCGTGAGGACAGCCATCGCAGCCAGCCACTCTAAATGGTACTCCTTATAGATCCCTTGCGGGTCAGCGAAACTCTGGCGAAAGGTCAGCATCGCCCGCGGCAAGGTCCAAAGTTGCTCATCAATCAGGTAGATTAGGGCGCCGAAAAGCTCGTTCCAGTGGCTGACAAAGGTAAATATGGATGCGGTAGCTAGCGCCGGCCCCAGATTTGGCAGAATGATATGACGATAGATGCCGATTGGCGAACAGCCGTCGACTTTGGCGGCGTCGTCCAGTTCCAGCGGAATGGTCGTCATGTACTGGCGCATAAGGAAGACGTAGAAGGCGCCTCCCCCGACCCATGAAGGAACAATTAGAGGCCAAAACGTGTTGATCCAGCCCAATCTGTGAAAGAGCAGGAAGGTCGGGATGATGGTGACCTGGCTGGGCAGCATGAGCGTGGACAACAGTACGGCGAATAGAATATTTCGCGCCGGAAAGCGCAATCGGCCAAAGCCGTAAGCCACCATCGAGCCGGTCAGCAGCGTCCCGGCAAGGGAGGCGACGGCAATGACGATTGTGTTTCTCAAGTAGATGGTGAACGGCATCACCGTCCAGGCGTCCCTGTAGTTATGCCACTGCCATGGAATGGGCGGAATAAGGTTGATCCCCGTTTCTGAAAGGATCATGAGGCGCGTCTTGAGCGAGCTGGAGACCAGCCAGAAGATCGGCATGAGGAAGATCAACGCCACCAGTATGCCGATTGCATAGAGGAGGAGTAGACGCAGCAAGACATTTGGCCGCCAGGCGCGGGCGATGCTACTCATTTCGCACCTCCGCCTCATAGTAGACCCAGCGGCGTGCGCCGATGAACTGGATAAGCGTTAGCAGCATGATAATGATGAAGAAGAGCCAGGCCAGAACGCTGGCATAGCCGAGGCGGCGCTGCTGAAAGGCAACGTCAAAAAGGTAGATTATGAAGAATAGGGTCGACCTGGCCGGCCCCCCCTGGGTCAGGATATAGCCAGATGTGAAGACCTGCATGGAGCCGATGACGCCGATAACGGTAAGGAAGAAGATGGTCGGCGAGAGCAAAGGGATGGTGATGTGGCGGAACAGGGAGAGATGTCCCGCACCGTCGATTTTTGCGGCGTCATAGAGATGCTCCGGTATCCCCTGCAGACCTGCCAGCATGATGACCATCGTGTAGCCGACACCGTAGACGGCCATGATCACGAAGGCCCAAGGCGCCCACTGCGTCGTGGTCAGCCAGCCGATGCGCGGCAGGTCAAATATACGCAGGAACTGGTTGATCATCCCGAACTCTTTGTCATAGAGAGCCAACCAGACAAAAGTCAGAGCGACGCCGCTGATCGCGGCCGGCATGAAGTAAATGACCCGAAAAAGATTGCGCCCGGGGAACTTCTGGTTCACATAGAGCGCCAGAGCCAGGCCAATCAGAATCGTAAGCGCGACAACCCAGAAGGCATAGGTCGCAGTGACCCGCAGCGAGTCGAGCAGACGATAGTCGTGGAGCACCAGCTCGCGAATGTTTTCGAGACCGACCCAATTGATGCGGCGAAAGCCTTTGTATGAAGTGAACATGAGGCCGAAAGAGACCAGCATCGGCCCCAGCGTGAACAGCACAAACCCGATGATCCAGGGCGCGATGAAAAAGTAGCCATAGGCCATTTCGGTGCGAGCCAATCTGCCTGGCCCTCTGCGTTTCAGGCCCGTCGGTGCTCTGAAGCGTTCAAGCATTGTTCTCGCCATTTGCATTGGTTGTGCTGAAGCCAGCGGCGGTCCCCCATGCCCTGGCAGGCTTCACAAGGGATGGAGCCGGCCATAGGACTTGCGGTGAGATACTCTTGCGCTCGGGCCGGCTTCTAGATAGCTCACCGGGGGTTCCGAACGCATGTTGACCGACTCTGACGATTGCCTCAAATGAGAAGCGGCCGTGGATGCTCGTCAAAGTTCTGTGCTGGCAAGGTACTGTGCCGGCGCTACTGCCGCGGCAGGCCGTTTGCAGCGACAGGCGGTTCGGCTGCAATACGTCTTTCTGGTGCGTGTCGGGGCCGGGGCCTGAACACATGGCTGCCCAGGCAGATCCCGGCAACCGAGCGAGAGAATCGGTGGAAGGCCGCCCCGCGGCACTGAATCAGACGGGCTCTTCGCCGCGAAGGCGGCCATCTTCGATAAATTTGCCTACCTCACTTGCAGGACAAGTGCCCGGCCAGTCCGAACGCGCACAGGGCGTTTATGCCCGGTACTTGTCCATAATGCGCTGGCACTCGGTCTGGGCGTCCTCCAGAAGCTGTTCCGCCGGCGTATCTGTGGCGCTGATGGCGCTCCACATCTCGTGCATGACGGGCCAGGCTTCGAAGGCACCGGGGAACAGCGACCAGAAACGGGCACGGCCGTATTGGGTCATCTCCTCGGCGACCTGCATGAAGGGATTGTTCGCGATCAGTTCCAGCCACCGAGGGTCCTCAAGATCTTTCTTGAGGTAGGGGATGTAGCCGGTCGCCAGGGCATATTCGATGTACATGTCATGGGACCACCACTTGGCGAACTTGTAGGCGGCGTCCAGTTGTGCGCCCCCCTCCTTCTTGGGGATCCACAACTCCTTATCCGGAAGCACGGTCGACATCAGATTGGTGTCCGGGTGTGTTGGCGGGTATACAGCCCCCAGCTCTTCCATATCCTGCTTCAAACCGAGCAATGCCCAGTTGCCCGTCTCGTAGATGGCGATTCGTCCGGTCTGCAGGCCTTTTTCCGGCCTCGCCTCGATGGCGATTGGCGTGTTGAAAAGCTCGCGGAACCAGTCGATGGTCTGAACAAAGGGCGCACCGGTAATCGTGATCTCCGAGAAATCCTCGTTGGTGTATTCACCGCCGGCGATGCGGGGGTAGTGTTCCTCTCCGCCGAAGTAGAACCAAGGACCCATTCCCCAAACGTCGACCTCGTTGACGTCGAAACCGTCCTCGTTGGGGTGCCTCCCCTCTTTGTCCCAAGTCATCTGCACACCGATTTCCAGCGCGTCCGTCCAGGTCCAGTTCTTGTCCGGGGGCTCCACGCCGGCCTCATCGAACAGCACGGGGTTGTATGCCCACAAGTGAATGACCACTTCGTAGGGGAAAGCCCACATCCTGTTGCCGACCACCGCGGGGCTATAGGCGGCGCGAGGGCCATCTGCGTAGATGTCGAGGGATATGCCGTCCGCTTCCATCAGATCCTGCGCGTTCTCGTATAGGCCCTCGTTGATGGCGTCGATGGTCGACTGCTGGTATCGATGCCAGAACACGTCCGGCGGGTCCCCGGCCGACATGGCGAGATCGACTGCTTCGCTGGCAACGCCAAGCTGCATGTCTACGACGACATTGGTATCCGGTACTCTGAAGTCATGTTGCTCGGCCAGTGCCTTTTGGGTTGCACCGAGATAGTCCGCTTCCGGGATCGGGAAGGAATAGGTGATGGTGATGTCCTCCGACATCGCGTCGGCAGATTCTTCGCCGGGAGCGGCCGGCACACACGCGGCTAAGCCGGCGCCGGCTACGCCGATAGCTGCAGCCCCCAGAAAACTGCGTCTTGACACTCTCTTCGCCTGCATGACAAATCCCCCTTTTTGTCTAATGTGCGTTCACAATGAAAACGCACTCTCCCCGCAATGCGTCAAAGAAGTTGCATCTCTTAGTTTGGCAATGCGCGGGCAAGGCCCTCGTGTCAAACGGAAACCCACTCAACTTTCGAAGTGCGGCTTAGCTGTTTCTGCAGCTGGCAACACCTCCTTCCACATCTCCCGCCTTCCAGCGGGATGAACGTTCTACTGCAGCAGTTCACTATCTCGTGCTCATGCGCAGCCCTTCGAAGCGAGCTTCGCCTTCGGTGACGAAGATGCCCAGAGCGCCGGCGCGCCGGTCATACATTCGCCCGCAGAGCGCCACTTGGTCATCGACATAGATCACCAATGCTGTGCCATCCACAAGCAATTGAACCTTTATGGGTCGATCCGGCGCCAGCACTGCTCTGCGCTCGAACATAATCAGATCGTTAAAGGTGGTCTCGCTGTAGTCTGGGGTCCAGCGGTCCAGCACGATTCTGTTGTTGGCGGGCTCCAGCCGTACCAAGTAGTGGGACTCCAGATCTTCGCTGGCTCGCAACAGGAGACCACAGTTCGTCGCCTCCGCGTCAAAGGTTATGGTCGCTTCCACCAGACATTCGTCAGGCATCTCCCCAAGCGTCATCAGGGCGTAACGGCCAACCGCAGATGTGCTGGCTCCCCCATCTGTTACGTCCCAGTTGCCCAGAACCGGCTCTGGCCGGAGGGGCGCCGCATTTGTGAAGGTCCGAGCGACCGTTGCAGGGATTCGCATGGCCAGCGCGCCGTCCGGCTGCTGCATTACTTCGTGAACGACCAGATTGCCGCCCCATTCCCAGTCGCCGTCATCTGTCTCGCCTTCGCGGGTTGGCAACCAGCCGAATGCAAAGCGCTGTTCTCCGTCTCCCGCGGTCTTGGCCGCGCAGTAGGCAAGGCCATCGAGCATCGCATCGGCCGGCGATAACCAGGGACCGTCCAGGCTGCGCGCCATTCGGTAGTGCGTGGCGATCCATTCCCTGGAGACCGAGTAGACCAGGTACCACCAGTCGCCCTGGCGGAACAGGTCCGGGCAGGGGTGCGCCCAGACCTCACCTGGTGACCAAAGTGGTGGCCTCCCCTCCCAGCTCTCCAGATCAGGACTGGTAGCCAGCCCTATGCATCCCCGGTTGCGGGCAGGTCCACTGTCGGCGCGCGCCGTAACGAGCATCCAGTACTCGCCGGCTGCATCATTCCAGAAGATGAAGGGGTCGCGCCAGTCGTCCAGCTCGTACCCCAGGGCTGTGGGCGGGTTGAA
>DAOUHX010000245.1:0-7273 GCA_034428395.1 Caldilineaceae bacterium | reverse complement strand
ACTGTTTTCTGCGTACGGGAGAGGGCGTTCCAACCCCGTCCGCCAGGTTCTTGGTACATGTGGAAGACTCCGGAAAGCTACGATATTCGCATCATAGAGCGCGGACCGCTGCTGTTCGGACTGCTCACGACCTGCCCGTGGTCTGACCGTCGAATTTGACGCTGGGTGTGCCGTCGGCGATGACGGAAACGGTGCAGCAGGACCGTTGAATTTCGTGAGCCGCGCCCAACTGAATATTGATAGGGCGCCCTGACTGTTCCCACCATCGGTAGCCCCAGAACAGCACCACAAACAGAATCAACCCAATCGAAAGCCAGCCTCCCAGCTGCCCATAGGCGCGGCGCATCACCTGCGCGCCCAGCGCCAGGAACATCGTAAATGCAGGTGCGATCCAGATGATGCTGCCGACTTGCGCGGCGACCTCTTCGTTCGCGGGCGACGGTTTCGGGAGCATCGGCGCGACCAGGCTGATGGCGAAGACCAGCAGCACCGGCAGAATGAGCCAGGCCGCCAGCATGCCCACGTTCGCAACGCGGCCCCCGAACTCGGTATAGCCCACCAGCAGCCCTGCCAACGCCAGAAAGAAGATCGGGATCAGAAAAAAATTTGAGCCCGGCTCCATTATGCCCTGCGCGTGCTTGAGCAACAGGATGCGGCCCAGCTCTTTGAAGGGAATGATGGGAAGGCTGGCGAGGATGCTGTTAATCAGGCCGCCGTGCCGGTTGAGCGGGTTGTCGCCGCCGGCCAGATAACGCCAGCCCCACTCCGTCAGCGGCACAATGGGCAGCACAAAGGCGAAAAGGGTGAGACCGTACCCCTTCCAACGCTGCCGGTTGAGCGGGTTGGCCAGCAGAAACCAAACGAGATGAACAGGCACGAGCAGTACCGTACTCAGGTGCGTATATAACGAGATCGCGGTGACCAACAGATAGCCCACCCAACGCCAGAGTCCGCCGTACCACATCGCCTGCAGCCAGCTCCAACTCGAAAACAGCACCAGAACCACCACCAGTACGAAGACGCCGCCCTCCTGGCTGTACCAGAGCTGGTATGGATTGGCGACCAGAAAGAGAGTCGACAGAAGCGGCAGATTCCGCAAAACTGAGCTGCCGACCGTCGGGACCATGCGGCGTGCAACCTGCCACATCAGCGCGAACCCAACTACGCTGAACAGCACCGACGCGTAGCGCAGGGAAAAGGGAGTTGCGCCGAAGAACTCCAGCCATGGGCGCATGAGAAGATAGTAGAACGCCCCACTCTGTTCCGGCGCAACCAGAATCGTAAACGCTTCATCCAAGGGGCGCGTCGACAGTTGAATCGTCTCCTCTTCGACCGGCGTTAGGCCCTGCACGATCAGGCCGATCATGCGCCAGCCGAAGCCAAGCAGGATCAGTAGCGCCATCCAGCCCCGCTGCGCCCGTGCAATGACGCGCGGGCGGCCAGGAGACGTCTGCCGCAGCCCGGGCGTCTGCGCCAGCTGGAATCGGACCGGTGTGTTAAAGGAGAGATTCATAAGTGTAAGCGGACCATGCAGGGATCGTGAGTCGGTAGAAGCGTCTGCACTTCAATCATACCTGCTGCGCCGGAGATAACCAATGCTTCGTCTGCCTGGCCGGGCGGCGGATTTACGCGGTATTCCACTCGAATACAACGTCTCCGGAGTGGATTTCGAGTGGGTCGCCGCCGTCGGTGTGCACCAGAAGCGCGCCGTCGGGCGTGGTGCCGGCCGCGCGACCGCGTACCGGCCCGGTCGCGCCGGGCGCAGTGACGACCGCTCCCAGGCCGTACAGCGCGCGTTCCCAGCGGGCATGGACGGCTGTCGCGGGGGGGCGCGTGGCCGGCGCGCACAGCTGATCCAGCGCCCGGCACTGAGCCGCCAGCAGCTCGCCCCTGTCGATCTCCGGCTGTTCGCACACCATCGACAGGCTGGAGGGAGGAAGGCCGCCGCGGCGCGTGGCCGGCAGCTCATCCGCCCGCTGGTTCACATTGATGCCGATCCCAAGAATGACGCCGCGCAGCGCATCCTGGTAGAAGACCGTTTCGACGAGGATGCCCGCAAGCTTCACCGGGCCGCCGCGTTCAAGGGCGATGACATCGTTCGGCCATTTCAGACGGAAGCGCCCATCTTCCTGCGGGCAGCAGTGGCGGACCGCGTCGAGCACGGCAAGCCCCGCCAGCATCACGGCCAGCGACGGCGGCTCCGGCAGCAGATCGCCGCACAAAATGTAGCTGCCCAGCAGCCCGCGCCCGGGCAGCGAGTCCCAACTGCGCTGCAGCCGGCCGCGCCCCGCGGTCTGCTCGTCGGCGATGATCACCGCGCCCGCGGCCTCGTCGCCGCGTGTTTCAATGAGGCGGCGTGCGAGCGGCATCGTGCTCGACGCCGAGCTGTAAAACTCTATGAAGCGGCCAATGCCCCGGCCGGACAGAGCCGCACGCGCATTGACTATCCACTCGGGAGGCGGGGATTGCGCGCTGCGGGAACTATCTTCGGTTTCCCGTGGTTCGGCGCCGCGATGGGTTCTATCCGCTCGACTCAATTTGCCAGGAGTCTCCTACCAGGTCTTGTGACGGTCATACCATTGAACCGGTAGCCTGACCACGAACCCCTCCCGGTTGCCCCCTCTGCGCCTCCTTCCCTGCCGTTGCCGTCATCTGCAGGGGCGGGGCCGGTGGGCGGACAACCCTTTCGAAGCCGCTATAGTTTACGCGCGTTATCTTCGGGCCAGGGAGTGCCGGTACCGCGTTATGCGTTATAATGTCCCAATGCGCTACCGCTTCGCGTTCTGAGCGTAGTGTAATTTGTATCCTGTGCAATCCGGTCTTCCGTGTGGCGGGGAAACCGATTCGAACTCTAAGCTTTCTGATTTTCGCAGGAAGGAAGAATTGTTTCAAATTCGCTCCGTCTTGAGCCAACTGCACTTGATTGGGCAGAAAAAACCTGAAGCCAGCGAAGCTCCGCACGCGTCCGGGACTACGCCCATGCGTGCGCGCATCTGGGAGGTCGACAGTTGGCGCGGCGTCGCCATCATAACCATGATCATCTTTCACCTGGTGTACGACCTGCGCGCTTATGGCGGCGTCCCGTTCGTGCTGCATCAGGGATTCTGGTTCTACTTCCAGCGTTTCACCGCCATCTCGTTCATCGCCCTGTCCGGCGTCTCGGTCGTGCTCAGTTACAGCCGGGCGCTGGCCGCACGCGGCTCAGCCGACGGCCTGGCCTGGAAGATCATGCGCCGCGGCCTGTACGTTCTGGGCATCGGCATGATCTTCACAGTGGTCATGCGCGTCGGCGGCTTTGCCCGTATCGACTTTGGCGTGCTGCATCTGATCGGGACATCGATTATCTGTTCGATCCCCTTTCTGAAGCTTGCCGCCGTCGGTGATCCGGCCGACGGCGTTGGCGGCAAGCGCAGGTACAGCTGGCTGGTTCTGGCGGCGGCGGCCGTTATGTACGCGCTCAGTTATCTGCTGAAATACCTGGAAGTGCAGGCGCCTGCCGGCGTCTACTGGCTGGTCCCGTTCGGCATCGAGCCGCCCGGTTACTATTTCGCCGACTATTTCCCGTTTGTGCACTGGTTTGCCGTCTTTCTGATCGGCCTTTTCCTGGGCGCCGTCCTCTATCAAGGGGGTGTGCGTAAATGGCCGCTGCCGAACTTGGAAAGGGTGTTCCCGTTTCCCCTGTTGCAGCGACTTGGCCGCCACTCGCTGGTCATCTACGTAGTCCATCAGCCGGTCCTAATCGGCCTGCTGCTGCTGACCGGCACCATTTCTCTCGGCTGACGGCATTCGCCCGCCGTAACAGAGAATCCCGGGACCGACCGCCGGCAACAAGCCACCGTATGGAGGAGTCTGTCTTGACTGATTCGACAATCGATCCCCGTATCACCGACCTGCGCGAGCGCAAGGACGCGGCCAAACTGGGCGGCGGCCTCAAGCGTATCGAGGCCCAGCACGCCAAAGGCAAAGCGACCGCGCGCGAGCGTCTCGACCTGATGCTGGACAAAGGCAGTTTTCGCGAAGTCGACGCGCTGGTCATGCACGACAGCCACGACTTCGGCCTCGACAAGCAGCGCATCCCCGGCGATGGCGTGGTTACCGGCTTTGGCACGATCGACGACCGCCTCGTCTACGTGTTCTCGCAGGACTTCACAGTCTTCGGCGGCAGCGTCAGCCGCCATCACGCAGACAAAATTTGCAAGATCCTCGATATGTCGATGAGGAACGGGGCCCCGGTTATCGGTCTCAACGACTCCGGCGGCGCCCGTATCCAGGAGGGAGTGCTCAGCCTGGCCGGTTACGCCGAGATCTTTTTCCGCAACGTCATGGCTTCTGGCGTCGTGCCGCAGGTCAGTGTAATTATGGGACCGTGCGCAGGCGGCGCGGTCTACTCGCCGGCCATCACCGACTTTGTCATCATGGTTAAAGACACGAGCCACATGTTCGTCACCGGGCCGGACGTGGTGAAGACTGTCACCCACGAAGAGGTCACCTTTGAGGAGTTGGGCGGCGCGTCGATCCACGGCAGCAGGTCCGGCGTGGCCCATTTTACCGCCGAAAACGAAGAGGATGCCCTCTTTCTGGTGCAGCAGTTGATGAGTTATCTGCCCAACAACAATATGGAAGACCCGCCTCTCGTTCCCTCCACCGACGATCTTCTGCGTCAGGATGAGGAGCTGGATTCGATCGTGCCGGATAACCCCAACCGCCCCTATGATATGAAAGAAATCATCCGCCGCATCGTCGACGAAGGGCAGTTTCTGGAGGTGCACGCACAATGGGCGCGCAATGTCATCGTCGGTTTTGCCCGCCTGGGCGGACGTTCCATCGGTATCGTGGCGCAGCAGCCCGCGTTTCTGGCCGGTGTGCTGGATGTCGACGCAAGCCAGAAGGCGGCCCGCTTCGTCCGCTGCTGCGACTGCTTCAACATTCCGCTGGTCGTGCTGGAGGATGTGCCCGGATTCATGCCCGGCCTCAACCAGGAGCACGGCGGCATTATTCGCCACGGCGCAAAGCTGCTCTACGCCTTCTCCGAAGCGACAGTGCCAAAACTGACCGTGATCGTGCGCAAAGCCTACGGCGGCGCCTACTGCGTGATGAACCCCCGTCACATCGGTGCCGATCTCGTGCTGGCCTGGCCTTCGGCGGAAATCGCAGTAATGGGGCCGGAGGGCGCGGTCAACGTCATCTTCCGGCGCGAGATTGCAGCGGCCAAAGATCCCGAAGCCAAAAGGAACGACCTGGTTGCCGACTACCGGGCCCGTTTTGCCAACCCGTACATCGCCGCCGCCAACGGTTTCGTCGACGATGTGATCGAGCCGCATGAATCGCGGCCACGCCTGATCAACGCATTGGAGATGCTGCAGAACAAACGCGACCGCCTTCCGCCCAAAAAGCATGGGAACATCCCCCTGTGAACCGGACGCCGCTGGGACCAACCGGCGTTGGAGGAACCGGACGCGGGCTTGCCCCGCCCCCTGCGCAGGATGGCGCGCAAAGCGGGCCGCTGCCGAGGATGGGGACGGCGCCCGGCCTGCCCCAAATCGAATTCGAGCTGTCCGCCGAACAGTTCGAGTTGATGGGCTTTCCCCGCCTGCAACAGGGTCTGCCCCTCACAGCGGTGCTCGATGGCGGCGTGCTGCTGCCCGAACCGGGGCCTGAACCCTGGTACGCCGTACAGAAGGAGTCGCTGCAACCCCGTCTCACACAGATCGGCCCCGCGCTTTACGCCTTCGCCGGCCAGATCATCGAGGCGGATATCGCATACGGCCCCGAACAGATGGCCGTTCTCGTGGTTGACTGCGGGATCGTCACGCTGCGCGTGGCGTGCGCGCCCGGCAACGACGGTACTCTGCCGCAAGGAACATGGGAGACCCGTTACATGGCCGGCTTTGCGCCCGTTCAGGCGATTGTTGAGGAGAGCTTCACCTCGCCGGTCGGGCGCACGGTCGATCTTTCCATATGGGGTTTTCGACGTCTGCTCCTCACGCCGGGTGACGATGCCTTCGGCGCCTGGCACACGAGCAGCGAGATTCCCCCCACGCCGTACACCTGCGACCGGCTGCTGATCGAGGCGCGCGTCCACCGTCAGGGGATTTAGCGCCGTCGGAAGTGGAAGCAAGAATCTGAGGACCTGCGCATGTTTAAGAAAGTTCTGGTTGCCAATCGAGGTGAAATCGCTGTGCGCGTATTGCGCGCGTGCGAAGAGCGAGGCATCGCCACAGCCACCGTCTTTTCGGACGTGGACCGGACCGCCCTCCACGTCCGATACGCCGACGAAGCCTACCATATCGGCCCAGCCCCCAGCCGCGACAGCTACCTGCGTATCGATAAGATCATCGACGTAGCGCGCAAAGCCGATGTCGATGCCGTCCATCCCGGGTACGGCTTTCTGGCTGAAAATGCCGAGTTTGCCGCGGCCTGCGCCGACGCCGGCATCACCTTTATCGGGCCGTCGCCGGACGCCATCGCCAAGATGGGCGACAAACAGACGGCGCGCGAGACCGTTGCCAGGAACAATGTGCCGCTCGTGCCCGGTTCGACCAAAGGCCTGCGCGACGAGGAACTCAAGGCGACCGCCGTGCAGATCGGGTTCCCATTAATGATAAAAGCGACCGCGGGCGGCGGTGGCAAAGGGATGCGTGTCGTCCACGACCCCAACCAGTTTACCAGCGCCCTGCAGGCTGCGCGGCGCGAGGCGATTGCCGCCTTCGGCAACGGCGAGGTTTACCTTGAAAAGTTTATTTCCAGCGCCCGCCATATCGAGGTGCAGATCCTGGCCGATAGCTACGGGAATACGATCCACCTGGGCGAGCGGGAATGTTCCATCCAACGGCGGCACCAAAAGCTGATCGAAGAGGCGCCCAGCGTAGCCGTCGACGAGAATCTGCGCCAGGAGCTCGGGCGGGTTGCCGTGGCCGCAGCCAAATCGGTCGACTATGTGAACGCCGGCACGATCGAGTTCCTGTTCGACGCCAACGAAGAGAGATTTTACTTCCTGGAGATGAATACCCGGCTGCAGGTTGAGCATCCGGTTACCGAATTTGTAACCGGTGTCGATATTGTCAAAGAGCAGTTGACCATTGCTGCAGGCCGCCGGATGCGCTACCGCCCGGAGGATATCCGCCCCAAGGGCTGGTCGATCGAGTGCCGCCTCACCGCCGAGGACCCCTTCAACAATTTCATGCCCAACAGCGGCGTCGTAACCTATCTGAAGGAACCGACCGGGCCGGGTGTGCGCG
The DNA here is from genome assembly GCA_034428395.1 of Caldilineaceae bacterium. Lineage (GTDB taxonomy): Bacteria > Chloroflexota > Anaerolineae > Caldilineales > Caldilineaceae > Bin5. The sequence continues at coordinate 35 of DAOUHX010000245.1, read as the reverse complement.
TCGAAAGCTCGCTCTATCGGGGCTACGAAGTGAGC
>DAOUHX010000244.1:0-1509 GCA_034428395.1 Caldilineaceae bacterium | reverse complement strand
ATCGGGGATCTTCATGTCGGGCAGCAGCCAGCCGACGGGGATCGCGCCCGGTGTACCGCTCTCTTCGATATCCGCGGCCGTATAGACGCCAATCACGCCATCCAATGCCGCGGCTTCGCTGGTATCGATGCTGTTTATCTTCGCATGCGCGTAGGGGCTCCGCAGAATCGTGCAGTAGACCGTGCCCGGCAACTGCAAGTCATCGGTGTATTTGGCATGCCCTGTGATCAGTTCGGGATCCTCTCGCCGGCGGATCGAGCTGCCGAAGACCCCCGCGCCGTTGGATTCACCTGCCATATTTCATTTCCCCCTTTAGCCGTTCATGGTCTCGGCGGCATCCTGCACCGCGCGCACAATGTTGTGATATCCGGTACAGCGGCACAGATTTCCTTCCAGTCCGTGACGGATTTCGCTTTCGCTCGGCTGGGGATTCGTGCTCAGCAGGTCAACGCAGGAGATGATCATGCCGGGTGTGCAGAAACCGCACTGCAGGCCGTGGTTGTCCCAGAAAGCCTGTTGTACCGGATGGTAATCCCCGTTGGCCAGACCCTCGATCGTCGTGACCGCGCCCCCGTCTGCCTGGACTGCGAGCAACGTGCAGGACTTGACTGCCTTTCCGTCCAGCAGGATCGTGCAGGCGCCGCACTGGCTTGTGTCACAACCGATCTTCGTGCCAGTCAGTCCCACATTCTCGCGCAGAAAATGCGCAAGAAGCAGCCGGGGCTCAACTTCGTCGCTGACGCTGGCGCCGTTGACCTCCAATTCGATGGATATACCCATAGAGCTTCCTCCTCTTTTGGTACTTCGGTGGTCCTGTAAACTGATGATTCAGTATGCTATTTGGCTTTGCCGAAAAGTTGACGCCACATCCACACTATCGCGGCGAAACCGGCCAGAACATAGATTACCTTGCGACTGTTCGGGTTCTTCTTGAACTCCTGGGCAAGGTCGGTCGCTACGTCTTTGGCAACGTTGATGCCAACTTCCATTGTAGACGGCGTCGCCATGTCGGGCTGCGGCGGCGGATCCGGCGTGCGAGGCTGAGAGGCCGCACCGGTGCCGTTCGAAGCCGATGGCGCTCCGCTCTCCGCCGGTTCCGGTTCCGGCGGCTGCAGACGCGCCGCGATGATATTTTCCAGCGATTGAAGCCCCTGGCGCGTCAGCGAGCGCGCGGTGCTGTCGACCAGCCGCTGCCCTACGCTGGCTATGCGACCGCTCAACTGCGCGTCGCCATCATAGTGGAGAGTTGTCGGCGCGTCTCCCTCCAGTCGCAGTGCCCCCGTCCCTTTGACATAGCCGGGCCTTCCCTGGCCGGCGAGCTCCATGCGGTAGCCGTTGGGCGGATCGATGTCTCTAAGATTGACCGTACCGTTGAAGCTTCCCTGAACCGGCCCGACGCGGATACTGATCTCGCCCTTGAACTCGTTATCCCCTGACCTGTCCAACTGCTTGCAACCGGGCAGAATTCGCGAAAGGACATCGGGATCCAGTAGTGCTTCCCAAACGGTT
>DAOUHX010000243.1:0-3989 GCA_034428395.1 Caldilineaceae bacterium | reverse complement strand
CTGGGGCTTCGGCATCCCGTCGGAAATGGAGCGCATTACATCCACGGCGATCACTCAGGTACGCACGGGCGAACTGGACATCGCGACAGCTTGTGACCAGATGCAGGCTGAGATGATACAGCATCACGCACAGTGGCTTGAAGCGCAGGCCTAGACGCGTTCTGGACGAAGTACACCAACGAGCAGGTTTCCGCGCAGGAATGGGAACCTGCTCTTCCCATTGGAAGCTGGAAGGGACAGGACCTGTTCCAGGCCGGCATCCCAGGAGAAGCCAAAGTGACGGTTAGACAGCCCGAAGATGGGCGTACAGCGGTGCTCCGGACCTTGCGCAAGCCGCAGTTCTGGTTCGGGCTGGCCGTACTCGCGCCGCTGGTCATCTGGTACCTCTGGTTCTCCTTCTCGCCAATCGTGCGCGCCTTCTGGATGGCTGTCGTCGAATACCAGATCTTGCGACCGGAAGAGAGCGAGTTCGTCGGTCTGCAGCACTTCAGGATGTTGTTCGAATACAGCCTCTTCTGGACCTCGATTCGCAACACGCTCGTCTATGCCGCAGTATTCTATGTATGCATGGTGCCGCTGGCGCTCTTTATCTCCGCATGCCTGACCTCGGTAACGCGCGGGCGCAACTTCTACCAATTCGTTATTTTCCTTCCCGTCGTCGTCTCGCTGGTCGCCATCTCTCTGTTGTTCAAGATGCTGATGAACCCGCAGCTCGGCCAGCTCAACGAGATACTGCGGGCGGTGGGACTCCCTCCAAGCCAGTTTCTGACCAGCCACAAGAGTGCGCTCTTCTCGGTGATCGGAGTCGACATCTGGAAGGCGCTTGGCTTCTACGTCGTGATCCTTACCGCGGGTATGTTGAACATCCCCGAAGAGATGTATGACGCGGCCAAGGTGGACGGGGCCGGGGTCCTGGCGCGATTCTGGCGTGTAACGCTTCCGCTGTTGGGCCATACGCTGGCGCTGGTCAGCGTGTTAATCGTAATGCACGGCCTGCAGGTCTTTGCTCAGGTTGTCATCATGCCTTCGCAGCCGGGCGGGCCGGGCGACGCCACATACGTCCTCAACCTGCTCGTTTACACTGAGGCGTTCGCCAATCTTCGCTTCGGATTTGCCACCGCGACCGCCTTTACTCTTTTTGTTTTCGTCTTCATCATCACTGTCATTCAGTTGCGGCTGCTACGGCCAAGCTGGAGCTATTGAACTCAGGCGGCCGGCATCGGCGCACGCGCCGCTGAACTGCAACGCATTGTAGACTATGCACAGCGACAACGCATTACAGACGACCAGAAACAACGCTGCCGCACGGCTCGAACAGCTTCGCGTCGCGACGGTCCATGCCGTTCTTCTAATCGTCGTTTTCGCATCGGTGATGCCGTTCGTATGGATGCTCTTCGGCTCCTTCAAATCGTATGTCGAACTCACCAGTGGCGAGAGTCTCTGGCCGCAGGTCTGGACGGTGGAAAACTACCGCGCCATCATCTTTCGCGCCAATTTTCCACGCGCGTTCTGGAACAGCACGCTCGTTTCCGTGGTCGTGACGGCCTGCGTCGTGCTGACTTCGACGGCAGCGGCCTTCGTCTTCGCAAAGTACCGCTTCTATGGCAAAGAGCAGCTCTTCATCGTAATCCTGATGACGATGATGGTCCCGTTTGCGGTGGTGCTGGTGCCGCTCTACGTGACGATCGCGGATATCGGGCTGAACAACAAGCTGAACGGCGTGATCGTGCCGGTTCTATTCTCGACCTTTGGCATCTTTCTGATGCGGCAGTTCCTAGAGGGGATCCCCTCCGACTTGATCGATGCAGGGCGAATTGACGGTGCGTCGGAGTGGTGGATTTTCAGCCGCATTGTCATTCCGCTTTCGACCGCGCCGATGGCAGCCCTGGCGGTCTTCACCTTTCTTTTCAACTGGGACAACTATCTGTGGCCGCTGGTGGTCCTTTCCAGCCCTAAGTCACAGACGTTGCCGCTTGTCCTGGCTGGGCTGCGCAGCCTCTACTGGGAGCGCTACGATATGTGGGCTGCCGGCTCGATGCTGACCGTAGCGCCGGTCATGCTGCTCTACGCGGTGGCGCAGAAACAGTTTATTCGCGGCATAACCATGACAGGACTGAAGGCATAGGAGGACGCGTTGAAGATCGAGAAGCTGGAAACGATCTGGTTCGAGGAACAGTTCAATACGCTCTGGCTGCAGATTCACACCGACGAAGGGCTAATCGGCCTGGGCGAGACCTACTACGTGCCCCGCGCCGTGGCGGCGGTGATCCACGATGTCTTCGCCAACCTGCTGCTGGGACGCTCAGTCTTCGACATCGAAAACCACTGGAACAACATGTTCGCGACGGTAAACTTTTTCGGTTTTGCCGGCGCAGAGACACGCGCGATTTCGACGGTTGACGTCGCGCTCTGGGACCTGCTCGGACAGTACACGGGCCAGCCGATTTACAATTTGCTGGGCGGGCGCAACCGGGACCGCATCCCGATCTACAACACGTGTGTGAGCCACGGCCCCCATCAGGACTACGATGCCTGGATGGGGGGCCGCGCCGGTGAACTGGCACAGGAACTGCTTTCGACCGGTGTGCGCGGGATGAAGATCTGGCCCTGGGACCAGTTCGGTGTATCGTTGGGGGGTCCCATTGGGCGTCGCGCCGGCGTGGGCGCGGTGGGACCGGTCGGCCACTACCTGGATCCGGATGACCTCAAACGGGGACTGGAGCCGGTCCAGCAGATTCGTGCGGCGGTGGGTGACAAGATTCAGATCGCGATCGAGGGGCACGCGCGCTGGAACCTGCCGATTGCGATCGACATCGCCCGCGCGCTGGAACCCTACGACATCATGTGGCTGGAAGAGATCATACCGCCAGACAATGTCGATTCCTATGCGCGCCTGGCCGCGGCGACAAAGGTGCCGTTGTGTGTGAGCGAGCGTTTATTCACCCGTTTCGGCTTCAGGCAGGTGGTGGAGAAGAATGCCGCGCACATTGTAATGCCCGACATGGCATGGACCGGCGGACTGACCGAAACGCGCAAGATCGTTTCTCTGGCCGATACCTACTATTTGCCCTTCACCACACATGATACAATCGGGCCGGTGGCGCTGTGGTCAGCTGCACATTTAGCTGCGCACGCGCCCAATGCGATGATCATGGAGACGGTGCGCGCCTACACAGAGGGTTGGTATAACGACGTGATGACCGAGCGGCTGGTGATCCGCGACGGTCAGATCGAGTTCCCGGAGCGGCCCGGGCTGGGCACGACGCTGCGGCCTGAGGTGCTGTCGCGTCACGATGTCCACGTCGAGGTCAGCGATCCGACCACCCGCAAGGATGTCTCGACTGGATAGATGGCTGTCGCGTCGTTCGTTGCAAGGAGGAAGCCGGCGCTACAGGGCGGCTTCTTCGTTTTTTCAAACCTGGTGAACAATACATCTTTTGTGAGAACACTCTATGAAGCCGACCGTCGTGATTGCCTACCCCGGTTTTGGGGACATTGATATCGAAAGAGAGATCCTCGGCAGGATAGACGTAAACGTCGAGCATGTAGGGACGCTGGATACGGAGGAGGCGAGGGAGGCCGCGAGTCGGGCCGATGTCCTGATGGTGACAATCCAGCCGGTGCCGGCGGATCTGATCGAGCGGATGGACCGCTGCCGGCTGATCTGCCGCGTCGGCACGGGGCTGGACGCGATCGACATCCCCGCGGCCACTGCGCGCGGCATCTGGGTGACCTACGCTCCAGATTATTCGATCGATGAGGTTTCTACGCACGCGATCGCGTTGGTTCTGGCCCAGGCGCGCGGTCTGCCCGGCTTCTTCAGCACGACGCGTCAAGGAATCTGGGACGCGCAGGCCGGAGGCGTGCTCCGACGGCTGAGCGAGCAGACGCTGGGCGTGATCGGTTGCGGCCGCATCGGCCAGGCGACTGCGAGCAAGGGTCGCGGCGTGGGGCTGAATGTGCTGGTATTCGATCCCTATGCAGACGCG
>DAOUHX010000242.1:0-2813 GCA_034428395.1 Caldilineaceae bacterium | reverse complement strand
GCACACTCCGGCTCCAGGAAGGCATGCTCCGTCATCGGCGTACGGTAGGTGCGCTCCACGACTACGTCCGCCTCGGCGAAGCCCTGCTCCACCTCGCCTTGCCGCACCTTGATGTGCTTGATCAGGTTTCCGCCGGCGCGGTCCGGGTGCAGCTGCGGTGCATCCGGCTTCAAGGCAGCGCGCGGGTCGGTCACCGCCTCCAGCACATCGTACTCCACATCGATCAGCGGCAGCGCCTGCCGTGCGATCTCCGCCGTCTCCGCCGCCACCAGCGCAATCGCATCGCCCACGTAGCGCGCCGGATACGCGCCCCCGGCAAAGACCGGCCAGTCGTTTTCCACCAAGCCGTGGCGCGGGTCGCCCGGCACATCGGCGTGCGTCAGCACCGCATGCACACCCGTCAGCGCGCGCGCCCTCTCCGTGTTGACCCTGACGATGCGCGCGTGCGGATGTTCGCTGCGTAGCGTCGCCCCGAAGAGCATCCCTTCGAAATTGTAGTCGTCGGTGTACAGTGCCGCGCCCGTCACCTTGTCGACCGCGTCCGGCCGTCCATACGGCTGCCCGATCTGCGACAGCGGCTCCATCACCTCCGGCAGCTCCGCTTCTTCCATCCGGCCCGTGCGCATAAACACGCCCGCCGCCTTCACCGAGCTGATGATCGCCTGGTAGCCGGTGCAGCGGCAGTAGGTATCTTTCAAACACTCCTTGATCTCGACCTCGCTCGGCTCCGGGTTCTCGTCCAGCAGCGTCTTCGCCTGCATGATGAAACCGGGCGTGCAGAACCCGCATTGCGTCGCCCCGTGCTCGACAAAAGCCGACTGCAGCGGGTGCAATTCCGGCGCCTCCTCCCCCTGCCGTGTCTGTGCCAGCCCCTCGATCGTCAGCACATCCGCCCCCTGCGCCTTGAACGCCGGGTAGATGCACGAGTCGACCGACTGGCCGTCGACGATCACCGTGCAGCAGCCGCACTCCGCCTCATCGCACCCGATCTTCGTGCCGGTCAGCCCCAGGTCGTAGCGCAGGACCTCCGCCAGAAAGCGACTTGGCGCCACGTCGAGGACCTGCTTCGTGCCGTTGACAGTCAGTCTCAGTTCCTTCACAACGCTGCTCCTGTTTCCGTAGACACCGGTGTCAGGCGGCCGGCAGCCGGCCGCGCGAAACTGCGGTTAGAGATGGTTCAGATACAGTTCTGGATCGTTCAGAAACCCTCGCGTCACGCTCACGTGTTCCAACGTCTCCCACGCCACGGCCTGTGGCGGCGACCGGTCGAAATCCAGGATTGTCGCGCCGGGGTACGCCATCAGGATCGGCGAATGTGTCGCGATGATGAACTGCGCCTCCAGCGCCACCATCTCCTTCAGCAGTGCCAGCAGCCCCACCTGGCGCAGCGGCGAAAGCGGCGCCTCCGGCTCGTCGAGCAGATAGAGGCCGTCCGGCGCAAAGCGGGCCTGAAACAGCGCCAGGAACGCCTCCCCGTGCGAGCGCCCGTCCAGCCCCTCCCCGTAGCGCTCCTTGATCGCAGCCAGCTGGCCGGTGTAAGGCATCTTCGCCAACCCCTTGGCGAAGTCGGAGCGGCCTTCGTACTCGGCGTCCACGCCGGCCATCTCCGCCTGCAGTTCCGCCTCCATCTGCGCGATGCGCTTGGCAAAGCCGAAAAAGTCTTCCGCCCGCAGATAGAACCCCCGCCCCGTCTTCCGCTTCCAGCCCAGGCGCAGATGTCTGGACAGCTGCCGCACATCCGCCAGCGACGGATCGCGCCCCGCCTCCTCCGCGCCCACCGTCGGCAACCCCACGCCCGTGGCAATCGCCTCCAGAAAGGTCGACTTCCCACTGCCGTTCTCGCCGACAAGGATCGTCACCGGCGCTACGAAACGCACCTGCTCCAGCTGCGCGATGACCGGTACATTGTAAGGAAATCTCTCCTCCCGGGGAAAGGAGGGCCGCTTCTCAACCGAGGCGAGGTGGATCATTTTGGACGGCAGTTTTTCGTTTCGAGTTTTCAGTTCTTGGTTGCGGCATGAACTGCAGTTCTTCGTAGTCAGTTTTTGGTAGCGTCAACTGCAACTGCCGCGTACGCGGCGGGTGTCCACTGAAAACTAGAAACTGAAAACTAAGGACACGCCCGCGCGACGGCCGTCCGTAGCACCCGTCGCAGCAGCACGCCGATCATCTCACGGCGGTAGGCCTGCGATGCGCGGTATTTGCTCGTGCGGAGTCTGGCCTGCGCTTGCGCCGCGTCAACGGCTGCCTCCACCGCGGCATCGTCAAAAACCTTGGCCGCCGTCAAAGCCTCCTCCGCGTTCGCGGCGCGGAACGGGATCGGGCCGGCGGGGCCGATCGCGATCGCGGCCTCCTCGACCCGGCGTGCCGTTTCATCCAATCGCACCTTGGCCGCAATGCCCAGGATCGGCAACGCGACACCCTGCGGCCGCATGATGCGGTCGAACGCATTGCCTTCACGCGTCGCGACCGGCCGAAAGCGGAACGCGTGCAGCATCTGGTCTGGCGCAAGTTTGTTGCGTCCCGGTCCTTCGAAGATTGAGAGCAGCGGTAGCCAGCGCTGTTGGGTCCCCTGTACGCTGTGCGTTGCCACCTCCACCTCGGCCTCCAGCGCCAGCAGCCCGATCGTCCCATCCGCCGCCGGCAGCGCGTGCGCCACGTTGCCGCCCAGCGTCGCCACATTCCGCACCTGCGGCCCGCCAATCACGCCGCAGCTTTCGGTCAGGCAGGCCGCGTGCCTGCGCAGCAGCGGGCTGCTCTCGATCTGCGTGTGCGTGATGCCCGCGCCCAGCACGATCCAGCCCTGCTCCTGC
>DAOUHX010000241.1:0-2914 GCA_034428395.1 Caldilineaceae bacterium | reverse complement strand
GCGAATGCCGTTGTCGAGCAGGAACCGCTCCAGCCGCGCCATGTTCGCGTCGATGTTGGCGATCATGCCGAAGAAGCTGGCCTCGTCGCGGCGGATGCCGTCGAGATAGGGCTGCCGGTACTCGTCGGGTACCCAGAGCGGGCCGTGCGGCGCGTTGGTGGCGATGTAGGCGAAGAAGGGCTCGTCGCGGCTGTGGCAGCCCTGCATCCAGCGCACTGCCTCCTCGAACCAGATGTCGGTGCAGTAGCCGCGGTACTGCTTGATCTCGTCCTTGTGGCGGTAGTGGTCGTCGAAATAGTCGTTGCCGTAGTAGTCGGCGGCCGAGGTGATACCCCAGGCGGGGTGATGGACCGTTTCGTGGAAGCCGCGGTCCTGTGGGCGGTAGGGGTAGTTGTCGCCCAGGTGCCACTTGCCGAAATGGCCGGTGTGGTAGCCGTTGTCCGCCAGGATGTCGGCCAGCGTCGGCAGGTCGGCGCGCAGCTGCGAGCGGCCCATGCAGACGAATGTCGCGCCGTTGCGCAGCGCGTCATGTCCGGTCATCAGCTCGCCGCGCGTCGGCGTGCAAACGGGAGCAACGTGGAAATCGGTCAGGCGCACGCAGTCGGCGTGGAGGCGGTCGAGCGCGGGGGTCTTCAGAATGGGGTTGCCGAGGCAGGAGAGGTCGCCGTAGCCCTGGTCGTCGGTGAGGACGAATATGATGTTGGGGCGTGTTGGGCTGTTCGGCATGGCGTAACCTTTCGTCAGAGGGGTTTGTGCAGAGGCGAGTGTTGTGACAACACACCGCCAGCCCCATCATACAGTGACCGCGCGGCGCGCCGCAATCGCGCAGCGTTGACATCCACGCCGGTCGCGGCGAAAATGGTCGAACGCGCCCTCCCTTACCAGGCTCGCCGCGTGCGGCCTGCGATTCCTTCGAAAGGAGGCACCTCCCGTGCCCCGCTACGCCAACATCAGCCTGGTCAACTTTCCAACCCTACCACCCGACGAGCCCGAACGGCTGCAGAAGACGATCATCCGCATGTGCGGCTTCGTCTCCGCGGCCGCGCGCGAGGGTAGCGACCTGGTTGCATTCCCCGAGATCTGCAACAGCCTCGACGCGTCCGAGGCGTGGGTCTCGATCGAGACCCTGGACGGCCCGACCGTCACCGCGCTCGCGCAGGCCGCGCGCGAGCACGGGCTCTACGTCGTCTGCCCGCTCGTGCTCAGCGAAGACGGCAGGCGCTACAACTGCGCCGTGCTCATCGACCGCAAGGGCGAGATCGCCGGCGTCTACCGCAAGAACTTCCCCACCCACGGCGAGCTGGAAAGCGGCATCACCCCAGGTGTCGAGACGCCGGTCTTCGAAACCGACTTCGGCCGCGTCGGGCTCTGCATCTGCTTCGACCTCAACTATTGGGAGGTCGGCACCGGCCTCTGCAACAACCGTGCCGAGCTGGTGATCTGGCCTTCGATGTGGGCCGGCGGGCGCATGTTGAGCAAGTGGGCGATGGAGTTCGGCTTCAATCTGGCCGCGGTCTGGAAGGAGCAGGCGACCTTCGTCGATGTCGCCGGCCGCGAGGTTCTCAGCGTCAAGCGCGACGTGAGCGACCGCAGCGGCCGCTCGCCGGTGGTGACCGCGCGCCTCGACCTGGACCGGCGCCTACTGCACCCTGATTACAATTTGGACAAGATGAAGGCGCTCTTCGAACGCTACGGCGGGACCGCGGCCTTTGTCGAGCTGATGAAACAGGACTGCCACCTCGTGTTCGGTTCGCAGCTGCCGGGCGTATCGAGCGACCAGTTGATCGAGGAGTTCGGCCTCGAGACGATGCGCGACTACCTCGCGCGTGTGCGCCGGGACCGCAAGACCGCGCTGACCGCGGCCGCCGAGCCGGTCTACGCCAACGGGCAGCCGGCACGCCGGACGGAGAGCTAGCCGGACGCGACCGGCCGGGCACATTGCCACTGTGCCCGGCGCCGTCACCGGCCCCAAGGCAATATAGCAATTCGTAGACAGATCGTATCTGTATTGCCCATGTTGGAGAGTGGGGCGAGTCCCGGTGCCTTCCATGGGGCAAACAGACTTGTGCACCAGAGGTACCGCCCGACGATTGGTCAACCATGTGCCCCCTTTCGAGGCACGGTTTGAACATTCCTCCGGTTTCTCGCGCGCCCATTCCTGGTGTAAAATGAACGATTAGTGCAGCCTTCTAAACCGATTCAGTTTTTCCGCGGAAGCCGTGCCCAGATGAACAACCTGCTGTCCCTGCTGCGATCACGTCCCCGCTTTCGTCGCGATGTCAATCTGCTGCTGATCACAATTTGCCTGCTGGCGGTCAGCTTCTTCGGCATCCAGATGTTTTTGAACACCTTTTACATCCTGCGCCTGGGCTACGGTTATGCTTACCTGGGCTATTTCAAAGCGGCCAGCGCGATCAGTTACATGGCGCTGGCCATGCCGGCCGGCGTGCTGGGACACCGGCTGGGCGTGACGCGCACGATGCGGCTCGGCCTGGTGATGACGTTTGTGGGCGCGACGATGCTGCCGCTATCAGAGTCGGTGCCCCTTTTTGTGCGCTACTACTGGCCGATTCTGTCGACGTCGTTCGTGGCCGGCGGCTACGCGCTGTTCAGCATCAACATGGTGCCGGCGCTGATGGGCCTGACCTCGGATGAGAACCGCAATAGCGCCTACGCCATGAGCAGCGTCATGCGCAGTTTCGGCACCTTCGTCGGCATGCCCCTGGCCGGGCTGCTGCCGGGTGTCATCGCCGGCATGATCGGCGCCAGCCTCGATAGCCCCACTCCCTACGGGCTGGCGCTCTGGTCTGGCCCTGTCCTGGGGCTGCTGGCCTTCATTCCGATGCTGCGCATCGCCGAGGCGGAACAGATCGACCCGGAGGAAGACAAACCGACCCTGCCGGGCTCCTTTCCC
>DAOUHX010000240.1:0-3315 GCA_034428395.1 Caldilineaceae bacterium | reverse complement strand
GCCGATGGGCAGGGCTGCCAGATCGACGCCGCCGACATCGCCGATCAGGCGCATATCGTAGGTCAGGGCGGTGTCGCCGGCGAAGTAGACATCGGTGCCGTCGTTGAAATGGATCAGGATGCCGGACGGGTTGCCGCCGTAGCTGCCGTCGGGCAGGCCGCTGCCGTGGTGGGCGATTGTCAGCTTGACCCGACCGAAGTCGAAGTTGTAGCCGCCGCCGATGTGCATCTGGTGAACGTTTTCGATGCCCTGGCCCATCAGCCAGTCCCCGATCTCGAAGTTGCAGATCACAAGGCAGCCGGTGCGTTTGGCGACGGGGACGGCGTCGGCTATGTGGTCGGCGTGGCCGTGGGTGAGGATGATCACGTCGGCCTCGACGGAGTCGGCGGTCACGCCGGCCGGGGCGACCGGGCTGTTGGGCGCCAGAAACGGGTCGATGAGCAGCTTGGTGCCGTCGGCGTCGACACCGAAGGTGGCGTGTCCGTAGTATGTGAGTGTGACTGCCATTGGGTAAACCTTTAGTTTTCAGTTTTTCGTTTCTAGTTTTTGGTAACTGCTTGAGATGGTCTGCTATGCAGTTGCTCGAAACTGAAAACTAGAAACTGCGGTTAAGAGAGACGGATCGAAAGCATATCAGGATGGGCGGTTCAAGTCAAGGGAAGGAAGCGGTCCGCCCGTGCGGACTCATTCGCCGGATTCGAGTTTGCGCTGGCGCGCCCGCTCCTGCGCTTTGCGTTTCAGCTCCTCCATGCGCGCCTTTTTGGCCGCAGCGGCGTCGTCGTCGCTTGCGCCGCCGTCGGCTGACTGTGCCTGGCGCTGCGCGGCCCGTTCGCGGGCCAGCTGCTGCAGCTCTGCGGCGGAGCGTTTCGGCGCGGCAGGGGCGTCAGCCGGTTTCTCGGCGGCTTGCGCCTGCTTGGCCGCTAACCTGGCGGCCTTCTCTTCCTCCTGGCGGCGTTTCTTTTCCTCTTCCTCGCGGCGCCGGGTCTCCTCTTCCTCGAATTGGGTCGGCCACAGCGCGGCGTAATACTCCAGGGGAACGGTCAGCTCAGCCATGTCGTAGACGAGCTGCGGGTAGCGATCGTAGACCGCAAGCTCGTAGTCGTGGTTCATTTTGATGGCGTCGAAGGGGCAGAACTCGACGCAGAAGCTGCAGCTCATGCAGACTGCGGCGTCGATGTAGAACTCGGATGCGCGGGTGAGGGGCTTGCCGTTCTCGTCGCTGTCGCGCACGATCCAGATACACTGGGGCGGACAGACCTTGGCGCAGATGCCGCAGGCGGTACAGCGGTCTTCATCCTTTTCCGAGTCCCAGATCAGCATGGGGATGTAGCGGAAGCGTTCGGGCAGGAGCCGCTTCTCTTCCGGGTACTGGATGGTGAGCAGCCCTTCCTGGTCGATCGGCTGCTGGATGACGCGGCGGTTGTTGCCGAGTTCGAGGCTGCCGCGGTAGCGGTCGGGCACGCTCTCGCGGTCATCGTCGAATGTTTCCAAGGCGTGCTTCAACGTCACGCCGAGACCTTTGAGTAGTCCTGTTCCAAACATGCGGTCTCCTAAGGGCGGTTTTTAGTTGTCAGTTTTTAGTTTTTAGTAACGGCGTGGAGTGGAGTTGCAGGCAGTTACTAAGAACTGAAAACTAGAAACTCGAAACTATGATCACCGGTCGACTTCGCCCAGGACGATGTCGATGGCGCCCAGGATCACGATGGCGTCGGCGACTTTGTAGCCGACGCTCATGGGGCCGAGCGCGTTCAGATTAATGTAGCTGGGCGAGCGGATGTGATAGCGCCAGGGCGCGACCTTGCCGTCGCTGGCCAGGTAGAAGCCGAGCTCGCCCTTGGGCGCCTCGAGGCGGCTGTAGACCTCGCCTTCGGGCGCGCGCAGCGTGTAGCCGCCCCTGCCGCCGAGCGTCTCGCCCTCGGGCATATCGCGCAGCGCCTGCTGCAGGATGCGCACGCTTTCCATCGCTTCCAGCAGGCGGATGTAGTAGCGATCGTAGATGTCGCTGTTGGGCAGGGTTGGGATGTCGAAATCGAAGCGGTCGTAGATGCCGTAGGGTTCGGCCTTGCGGATGTCGTAGGCCAGGCCGCCGGCGCGGATCATGGGCCCGCTGACGCTGAGCGCGATCAGGTCCTCGACGGGCAGGTAGCCGACGCCGCGGCCGCGCGCCTTGAGGATTTCGTTTTCGGTCAGCAGTCTGTCGAGCTCGTCGAGCGCGCGCGGGAGGCGCTCGTTGGCCAGGTAGGCGGCCTGTTCGTGCCAGCCCTCGGGCAGATCGCGCACGACGCCGCCGAATCGCATGTAGTTGCACATCATGCGGGCGCCGGAGACGGCCTCGAAGAGGTCGAGGATCATCTCGCGCTCTTCGATGGCGTAGAGGGCTGGCGTCTGGAGCGCGCCGAGGTCGTTGAGGATGAAGCCGATCGACCAGGTGTGGTTGACGATGCGGGTGAACTCGGCCATGATGACGCGCAGGTATTCGGCGCGTTCGGGAACCTCGATGCCGGCCAGTTTTTCGACGGCCAGGGCGTAGCTCCAGTTGTTGCTCATCGAGTTCAGATAGTCGAGCCGGTCGGTGAAGGGCATGTTCATCAGCCAGGTGTTACGCTCACCGATCTTTTCGTGATTGCGGTGGAGGTAGCCCATCTCCGGCTCGAGCGCGAGGATGGTCTCGCCTTCGACGCGCGTGAGCATGCGGAAGACGCCGTGTGTGCTGGGGTGATGGGGTCCCAGGTTGACGACGATGCTTTCGGTATCGAGGTGCGGCTCGTTCTCGTGGTGGGGCGCCTGGCTGACCGGCACATAGGCGACCGGTTCCTGCCAGGAGTCGGGGTCCCAGCCGGCCGGATAGGTGGTGTTCTTGGCCCAGGGGAGCTTGTCCTCGTGGAAGGCGTATTCGCCCTTGGGGTGACGGCTGCGGAAGGGTTTGACGTCCTCTTCGTAGTAGGCCTCCTGCCAGTCTTTGCGCATGGGGTGGCCGTTGAAGCCGTCCCAGAGGAGGATGCGGCGCAGGTTGGGGTGGCCGTCGAAATTGACGCCGAAGAGGTCGTAGACCTCGCGTTCCTGCAGATTGGCGCCGGGGTAGACGGAGGTTACGCTGGGGACGGTTTCATCCTCGGGCACACGTACGTGCAGGCCGATCGAGCCGCCGCCGCGCCGCGTGCTGTAGAGGTTGTAGACGATCTCAAGGCGTGCGTCGACGTCGGCGCGCAGTTTGCCGCCGTAGCCCTTGTAGTCGACGCAGGTCAGGTTGGAGAGAAAGTCGTAGCCCTGGGCGTCGCGCAGATGGCGCAGGACGTCGAGGATTTTGTCGGGCGC
>DAOUHX010000239.1:0-25962 GCA_034428395.1 Caldilineaceae bacterium | reverse complement strand
GCAGGAGCGGCTGGCGAAGCTGGCCGGCGGCGTTGCGATTCTGCGCGTCGGCGCGGCGACAGAGACCGAGCTCAAGTACCGCAAGACCCGCGTCGAGGACGCGCTGAGCGCCACGCGCGCCGCGGTCGAAGAGGGTGTTGTGCCCGGCGGCGGCGTTGCGCTGATCAACTCGGTCTCCGCGCTGGAAAGCCTGGACATGGAGGATGCCGACGCGGCGACCGGCGCCCGCATTCTGCGGAGAGCGCTCGAGGAGCCGATGCGCATGATCGCGAGCAACGCCGGTTTGGACGGCGCGGTCGTGATCGAGAAGGTGCGCGGTCTGCACGAAGGCGGCCAGGCCAACACGGGCTACGACGTGATTCAGAACGACTACGTCGACATGATGGATGCCGGACTGTCCGACCCGGTGAAGGTGACGCGCAGCGCGGTCGAGAATGCGAGTTCGATTGCGGCGATGATCCTGACGACGGCGGCGCTGGTGACGGACATTCCTGAGGAAGAGAAGCCGATGCCTGCCGGCGATCCCGGCATGGGCGGGATGATGTAGGAGCGGTTGGTCTGTCGAAGTGAAAAGAGTTGGATAAGGACGCCGGGGACGAAATGTCCCCGGCGCTTCATTTGCAGTTCAGACAGAAAGCTACGCCTGCAACTGGTGATGAACAGGTTTCCCAGGCTTATGTAGGAACTCAGGTGGCCTCAACTTGCGGCGTATTTTGCTCCTCTAGCAAGAGTGAAATCAATGACTGCCGCTCTAAGTAGTTGGCTCTGAACTCAATGAGGCTTTTTCCCCACAACTGCGCTGCGATCGCCTTGCCTTCTGCGTCGAAAAAGGGACGTTCTTGAGCACTGGCTTGGGAGATGAGAAAAGATTCGAGAGGCGATTTCTGCTTGGCGCTGGTTGAATGTGTGACTAAGGGCTGGAAATCTAGCCAGGTCGCCCTTAGGGACGCACAGAGAAATACCCTCCTCCGGTACAAGCGCGGCATAGAGCGCGGCCATCCGTTTTGACCTCGCGCTCGTTGATGATCTCCTCGCCGCACATTTCGCACTTGGCCCGGGCGGCGGCGCGACTGACGATGGCGGCGACGGGTTGGGCAAGCTTTACCGGCTGGATGGTGAGCAGCTCTTTGTCTGGCATGCGCTGGTAGCCGTGGAGCATGGCGAAGTAGCGGCGCGTCTGCTCGGGCGCGTAGCGGTGCGCCTTTTCGCGCACGTCCAGTTGTGGGGCGACGCGCAGGGCCTGTTCCGTCTTCACGTCGACGAAGGTGGCCGCGATCTTGCCGTAGTCCTCCACGCGCAGCGTGCGCCGGCCGACCGACACGCCTGTGACCGCTTCCACGCCGTCGACGAAACAGCCGTCGGTTTCGACGATTACCAATAGCCGTTTGTCGGCACGAGGCACTTCCAGGTCCAGCGCTCTGGCGCCGGCGATGGCGGCGCGCGCGCCCAGCACCTGGCGCGGGCAGAGATGCTTGTGGCGGGCGGAAGCGAGATCGAGCGCCTTCTGCAGCGTGGGGGCAATCTCCAGTTCTTCCATGTCTGGCGGCATGGCCATCGCGGCAACTCCTCGCGTGCGGCGGGCCCAAGTTGAGGTCTCTCGGTCCGGCCGGCTTAAGGGCTTTGGCAGACTCAAGCACTTGCCACCATTATACCACTTCCGGTGGGACACGAATTCCTTTTGCAGCAAAAGCGTGGACGAAAAGGACATTTTCAGTCGACGCGAAGGGGGTAGCCCCGTGTCGGAAGCCCTGCTGCTGTGTTAGAATACGGCCATCATGGACGAGGCAACATTGCGCAAGGAAGACAAATCTCCATCGGAGACGACGGTCGTTGTTGCGATGAGCGGGGGCGTCGACAGTTCGGTCGCGGCCGCTTTGCTGACGGAAAAAGGGTTCCGCTGCGTCGGCGTTATGATGCGCCTGTGGGCGGAGGTGTCGAGCGGGGAAGGCTCGGGAAACAAGTGTTGCGACGAGGAGAGCGTGGACGATGCCCGCCGCGTGGCCGATCAGCTGGGCATGCCTTTCTATCTGATCAATGTCGAGACGCCATTCAAGGAAAGGGTGGTCGACCTCTTCATCGATGGCTATAGCGCCGGGCTCACGCCCAACCCCTGTTTGGCCTGCAACCGGCACATTCGCTTCGACTATCTGCTCAACTATGCCCGCCGCCTGGGTGCGGATTTTCTGGCAACCGGCCACTATGCTCGCTTGCGGCGGCAGAAGGACAGCAGCGTACATTTGCTCCGAGGGAAGGACGAACACAAAGACCAGTCCTATGTGCTGAGTGTGCTGGGGCCAGCGGAACTGAACGACGTGCTCTTCCCTGTTGGGGACTATACGAAGGAAGAGGTGCGGCGGATGGCTGCGGCCCGCGACTTGCCCATCCACAGCAAGCACGATTCGATGGACCTCTGTTTCGTGGTTGATGACGACTACCGCCGTTTCCTGCGTGCGTGGGCGCCCGACGCGATGGAGCCCGGCCCGATCGTTGATTTGAGCGGAAAGGTCCTGGGTAGGCACGGCGGGCTGCCGAACTATACGGTCGGTCAGCGTAAGGGGCTGGGCCTGAGCGGGACGTCCGCGCCACTCTATGTAGCTGCCCTGGACCACGACCGCAACCAGCTGGTTGTCGGTCCGGCGGAGGCGGTGGGCAGGGCGGAGATGTTTGTGGAAGGGGTCAACTGGACCTTGGGCAGGCCGGTTGGGGCAGGAAGCAGCTTACAGTGCCAGATCCGCTACACAGGCCGTCCAATTGACTGCCGTGTATTTCCACTGGAGGACGGCTGCGTACGCGTTCTGTTCGAGGCGCCTGTGAACGGGATCAGCCCCGGCCAAGGTGCCGTCATTTACGACGGCGAGCAGTGCCTGGGCGGCGGACTGATCTCTCATCAAGGCAGTGGCAAGGTGACAATTGGAGGCGCCCCGACGGTGGGTCAGCAGGTGAATTCGGGAAAGTAAGGCCAGGGAAGTTTTATAAGTTCTCTGCGCACCGCTCATGCCGCTCTCGCTCAATCCGACAGTCCTGCTGGCAACCATTGTGGCAGCGGGCTACGCAACTGGATTTCACCTGTGGACGGGCCGCTCCCTGCGTGATCTGCTGCTGTTTATGTTTGCGGCTTGGGCCGGGTTCGGGTTGGGGCAGTGGGCCGGGATGTCTTTGCAGTGGGGGATTTTGCAGGTGGGCCAGCTATACCTGTTGGAGGCGACGGTCGCATCGGTGCTTGCCCTCATTCTTGTCAGGTTGGTGATGGATTAGCCAGATGGTGTTTGCGGCCCTACAGGATTGCACTTCATCCGCATTTGCAAATGTCAGTTCGGCCTCTTTGAAAGGGAGACCGTCGTGATCAGCGCAACAGTTCGGGACATTGCGATTATTCTCGTCGCCGTAGAAATCCTGATCATGAACGGGCTGCTTATCGTGCTCGTCTGGCAGGTATGGCGCCTTATCAAGATGATAGGAGCCGAGATAAAGCCGGTTATCAAAGACGGCCAGGAAACTGTCGGCACGGTGAAAGGCTCGGCGGAATTTGTCAGTGCAAGCTTTATCAGTCCCCTCATCTCCGCCAGCAGCAGGCTGGCCGGGCTTCGCCGATCTGCGCAGGTTATGAAGTCGGAACTGGAGAGTTCGATGGGAGCGGTGGCGCCATCCCAACGGCGTTCAGGAGCCGCTGATGGAGACGCTTCGCAACCCAAGCAGGGGGACCAGCCTCCGGCAGCCTGAGGAGACGCGGTCCCGTTTCCTCTCTGGAACCGGGGTCCTACCGCTACTTCCGTCCGTAGCAGGGCCAGCCCCACGGTTTTGTGCACCTTGCGGTTTCATTTGCCACAGTAGTGTAGCGGGGCGGTTGTCGGATTGACACTGACGATCCGGCGGATATTTCTGCGCCTGATGCAGCGAGATGCAGGGATCCAGGTACTGTGAGGCCACGGGAACGCGGGCGAGGGGAGCTTCGAAGAAGAAAATGAATTTCTGGCAGTCCGACCTGGTTCGTTTGAGAGGCGTGGAGCCGGAGGACGGGGAGATTTTTTGGCGCTGGAACCAGGATAGCGAGATGGCCCGCGATCTGGACTTCGTGTGGCCACCTGTTTCTGTCGCACAGGTACGCCGTTGGGCGGCATCGACGGCGGAGAAGAAGCTGGAAGGCGACAGCTTTAATTGGGTCATCGAGAACAGCGAGGGAATGCAGGTCGGCTTTGTCCACACCCACAGTTGCCATTTCCGCAGCGGCATTTTCAAGTATGGCGTTGGTGTTGAGGCCCGCCACCGGCGCAAGGGATATGCCGCGTCTGCGATTCTTCTGGTGCTGCGATACTATTTTCAGGAGTTACGTTACCAAAAGGTAAACGTTCAGATGCACAGCGAGAACGGGGCCTCTCGTGCGCTGCATGAGCGCCTTGGATTTGTGCATGAGGGCACGATTCGGCGGGCGGTATTCACGGGCGGTCGCTATCTGGATGAACTCTGCTACGGCCTGACAGTTGAGGAGTGGGAGCAGCGATACGGTGAGGCCGGGCGATGACTCTGTCTCTCTGTGCCACGCGGGTTGACGCCGGAGCCACCGACTGGCCGGCACGGCTGCGCGAGATTCGGCGCCGGTTGGGTGACCGGTCCACGCTTCTGCCCCACCACTTTCTTGAGGTTGTCCTACCAAAGATTGGGGGAGCTCTCTTTGTCTTGCAAGACAAAGGGAGAGACACCGGGTCGGCGGAATCCGGCTACGCCTTCCTGCTGCCGCGGGACGTCGATTCCCAGGGCGCCGTCTACACGCTTCGCTACGAGCATGTGGGCGGTACGCGGGCTGCCGGCGCGGAGGAGATCACCGAGGCTGTGGGAAGGGTCCTTCGGCAAGGCGACAGGACTGTCTTTTACCGGCCCGAAGCGGCCCGCCATTTCAGGCCAACCCATATTGAAATTGATGGCATCGACTGCGGTCGTCCTGATGAGGCAGAGGCGACTGCCATCCGCACGATGCAGCAGTCGATCTGGCACAGCCCGCCGGACGGGCTGTACCCCAGCGATCTGCACAGTGACGAGGCCGGAACGGGTTGTTCTCTGGTTGCGAGGGTGGACGGATCGCTGGCCGGCTTCCTGTTGGGGTTCTGTAGCCTTGGCCACCTCAATTTGGAATATGGCGGGCAGACTGGCCGTCAGATAAGGCAGCTGGAGTCTCAGTTGCTGGCAGTCGCGCCGCAACAGCGGGGACGCGGCATCGGTCAGGCGCTCAAAAGGCTTCAGGCCCGTCAGGCCCTAGTCGCGGGAATCGAACGGATCAGCTGGACGGCGGACCCACTGCTCTTCGCCAACGCGCTTCTCAACTTTACGCGGTTGGGCGCAGTGGCCTACGATTTTCAGCCCAACCTCTATCCCTTTCGAAACGAACTGAACCTCGTTCCCGCGTCACGGCTCAATGTGCTGTGGCCGCTTCGATCGCGAAGGGCGCAGATGGCGCTGACGGACGCGGGCCATACCGGCCATCGTGAAGTTGGGGCGGACCCTGATCTGACGATTGTAAACCAGGCGGGCGGTTCGCCAGTTCTTAATGCCGCCACTACCCGTATCGCCATCGAGATTCCTGCCGATTGGGTTGCTCAACAGCGCGCTGACCGGACGGCTGCGCTTCGATGGCGGGACGTCACAAATCGGCTTCTGGACCACTACCTAGGCCTGCAGCCAGGGCGGTACGTCATCGTCGATACCGGTGTCAGCGCGTCGCGGCGCTATCTGATCGGCGAGCGTGTGGAAAACAGGCTGCTGGAGGAGAGAATTGGCGGGACGAACTAAGACTGGTTGCTGCGGGTGTCCTTGCCGGGCAAGTTGCAGACCGCGGAAGAGCTGAGAGCTCCTATACAAGCAGGCGGTCGATCTCCTCGACATGGCGCGTGCTCCGGGCCTGCACGGCGGCGCGCTTGCGCAGGAGGCGCGGCAGCCCGAGAAGACCTGCAGCCTGTCCGCGCAATCTTGCGCGCGCGGCACGGCCCCGAAAGTTACGCAGCGCGTCGGCGGCAATCGAGAGTTGCGCGGTGACGATCTGCTGCGCGTGACGCAGAAGCAAGGGAGTCGGCATGTTTTTGGCCAGGGTCCATAGAGTATTGCGGCCCACGTAGAAGCTGCTCAGGCCGTCGCCTCCGCTTGCACCCAGCTTGTGATAGACACGCGCCCTCGGGGCGAAGACGGTCTGCCAGCCCATGAGTTGCGCTCGAAACGAGAAGTCAGCGTCCTCCAGGTACATCCAGTAGTCCTCGTCGAAGCCCCCGAGCGCCTCCCAGATTTCGCGTCGAACTGCCATGGCACCGCCGCAGCCGCCAAACACTTCTTGCGAGCCGTCAAACTGACCGCTGTCGATGGTCCAGACGCCGCGATTGCGGGGAATGCCGTCCCGCCCCATCACGTCGCCAGCGGTGTGAATTCGATCGCGTTCATCGAAGAGCAGAAGTTTCGCGGCCACGATTCCCGCCCTGGGATGGGCGCAGATGGTCTTGGCCATTTCGGCCAGGAAGCCGGGCTCCGGCTGCGTGTCGTTATTGAGAAGCACGATCACTCTGCCCAAGGCGGCGATGGCGGACCGGTTTATCGAGGCTACGAATCCTCGGTTTTTCTGGCTCGCCAGTATCCGGGCCTGGGGCGCGTTTTCCTCTACCCAGGCGACGGAGTCATCGGTACTGGCGTCGTCAGCCAGGATGATCTCGAAGTCGGTGAATGTCTGCGCGTTCAATCCCGCAAAGAGATCGGGAAGATGACGGCTGCCGTTATAGTTGGGAATGATGACCGAGAAGAAGGGCGGCGAACTTGAAGTTTTTTCCGACGGGCCAGGTTCGTACATTTTGGTTCCTTCGTTCATCGTGATTCCTGAGTCACATGCTGAACTCAGCACGCGCATAGTCCGCCAGCGCCTCGCGCCAGTCGCGTAGCCTGGTGCCCAGGGCTGCGCCGGCCTGATTGATCAGAACTGCGTGCGGTGGCGGCATCGTCGGCCGCGGCCACTCGTGCGCGGCTATGGGAGTGACGGGCAACGACTCGCGTCCTGTCAGGCGCATAAGCTCAACGGCCCATTCGTAACGGCTGGCGCAGCCGCCGTTGACGAAGTGGTAGATGCCAAAGCGCCGCTTCTCGAGCAACTGGGCGACCGCCGCGGCAACATCCGGCGCGTAGGTCGGGTTGCCGTACTCGTCGCTGACTACGCGCAGCGCACCCATCCGCTCCGCGGCCGCACTGATTTTGGCGGGAAAGTTGTCGCCGCCCAGGGCGTAGAGCCATGCAACTCTGACAATATAGAGGCGATCCAAACAGGTTGCAGCGGCATGTTCGCCTGCGGCCTTGCTGCGGGCGTATACGCTGCGGGGCGAGACCTGTTCGTACTCGCGATAGTGGCGTCCCGCCTCACCGGCGAACACTTCGTTGGTGCTGATTTGCACGAAATCAGCGCCGCAACGCGCGCATCCTTCCGCGAGGTATTTGGGGCCGAGCGCATTGACGGCGAACGCGTCTTCGGGGGCTTTCTCGGCGCCGTCAACATCGGTCCACGCGGCGGCGTTGATGACAACGTCGGGGCCTTCTTCTGCAACGGCATCGACGATGGCCGGGTCTGCGATGTCATGGCCTGGGCGCGTCCAGCATGTCAGCCTGTCAGCAGAAGCGAACTGCGTGACCAAGGCACGTCCAAGTTGACCGTTTGCTCCGGTGATCAGGATGTGAGGCATTGCAGATCTTGCGCATCTCCGGCCCCTGCTGGCGGCCTGTAGTGCGATCTTCGCCGGTGAATGCGCTTCAGTATACCCGACTTTCCAGCTTGATAGGCAATTGCAAAGCCTCGTCTAGCAAGAGGCCAACAAGATTGCGCAGATTTACGGAATGGAAGGCCTTTGCCATCTGGCAGTTTTCTGGCAGATGATTTTCGGAATAGCGCGTTGCAAGACTCAGTCTGCGTAGTCGCCTCGTTCCAGAAGGGGCACGACCAGCTCCGGCAGGCGAGTGTGCAAAGGGAAGAGATCGTTGTAGCCAACATGCCCGCCATACCGCAGGACGTGGACCTGGAGCAGCGGATGGGAAGGCAATGCGGCGATGTCGCCAGTCGGGATAATCGGGTCATTGGCGGCGGTGAGGATCGACAAGGGGACGGACAGTTTGGCGATGTCGCTGGGCCGCACACTATAGGCGTTCAAGTATTCGTCGACATTGTTGAACCGATCTGACTGCTTGATCAACCAGTCGCTCATCTGCCAAATCGTTGGAATCGATTCCAGGACTGCGAAGTCGTACAGGTCGGGAAAGAGGAGCTGCTTTTTCCGCAGTGACTTGAGCCAGCAGTTGCGGAAATAGGGCCGCAGGAAGGCGTGCTGGTCCAGAAGCGTGCAAGTACGCTTGGGGTTGAGCACGGGATTGACGGCGACGGCCCGGCGCAGGTTGGGAATTGGGTTGCGTACGTTCCGCAGAGCCATCCGCACGACGAAGTTGGCGCCAAGGGACGCGCCGATGAGAAAGAATGGCCGCCTCCCGGCCAGGAGGCCGACCTGTTGTGCGGCGGCGTGCACCTCCTGAATTAAGGTAGCGTAGAATAGGCCTTTGTTGAGGTGGTGCGTCGGCCCGTGATCCCGCATATTCAGGCGCAGCACGTCGTAACCGGCGCGAACAAGCGCGCTGCCCATCGAAAGATTGTAAGCCGAATGGCTGTCGCCTTCCCAGCCGTGCAGCAACATCGCCAATCCGCGCGGCTCGCCGGCACCAGGACCGAGTCGTCCTGGCGTGTATAGACCGAGCAGACGCACCGAACGCCCTGGATCGAACCCGGTGTGATCGGGACCGGCGTCGAGAAGGACCATCTGCTCGCCTCTCGTCACGAGGTGGGCGGCAGACGGCAAATGGCGGCTCAGTATGGTCTGCACATTGCCGTTGCGTAAGAGGAGGTGAGGCCGATAGTTGCCGAACGGGCCGTGCGGTTCCATCTTCACCCGATTTGCTGTCGGTTTCATCTCGTCGTTTCGATAAGGTCAGGGAACTGCATTATCATGAATGTCCAGTCATACAGGGCTGAGGGCACAGTTTGCGGCCCGGGATGGCAGATTTTTGCGCTACTTTCGTACTCTTTGCACAATGCACAACATTGCGCTACAATTCTATGATATTATTCCCGGATGGTTCCGGAAGTCAGTTGGCATGATTTCCGTAGCCCGGCAGACGGTGGCCGCACCCTTATTCCGCGCCATTTCTGCATTCGTGAATTATACTGTATCGGAAGATGAGGTCTTATACAATGGTTGATCAGGTAACGCGCCTTAGACCCGAGCCGAACGGGATACATCCCGACGGCATTCCCCCGGCGGCCGTCGAAGCTCAACCTCTCGAGTCATTTCTGAACGGCTTTGATGAAGTGGTCGATCCCTTTTCGCAGCGGATCGAAGCCTGGTGGGAGCGCACAAAAGAGGCCAAGGCGAATGACCTCTACTACTACTTCCAACCGGTAGATGCGCTGGAAGGGCCTTGGGTACATACCGAGGGCAAACGCAAGTTGATGTTTGCCACTTACAGTTACCTGGGGCTGATCAGTCACCCGCGCATTGTGGCCGCGGCCAAAGCAGCTGCCGACAAGTACGGCACCGGGACGCACGGGGTGCGCATTCTCGGCGGCACGCTGGATCTACATACGACAATGGAACGGACGATCGCGGATTTTGCCCGGCGCGAGGAGGCTATCGTCTACAGTTCCGGCTATGTGACCAACCTGGCGACGGTCAGTACCGTGGTGGGGAGAGGGGATTGGGTATTCTCCGACAGGTGGAATCACGCCAGTATCGTGGATGGCTGCCTGCTGGCGCGGGGCAAGTTTGCGCGCTTCCGCCACAATGATATGGATGACCTGGAGAGGCAGTTGCGACGCGCGCCGGAGGGCGCTGGCAAACTCGTAATCGCGGATGCGGTTTTCTCGATGGACGGGGACATCTTCAATCTGCCTGCAGCGCATGAGTTGTGCCGCCGCTACAACGCCCGGCTGATGCTTGACGAGGCCCACAGTATAGGCGTTTTGGGCAAGACCGGACATGGCATCGAGGAACATTTCGACATGTACGGTTCGATCGATCTGAAAATGGGCACCCTCAGCAAGGCGATCCCCGGAATCGGCGGCTATGTTGCCGGAAGTGAAAAGCTGGTTACTTATCTGCGCCATACGGCGCGTGGATTCGTATTCAGCGCCGCATTGCCGCCCTCGGTGGCGGCTGCCATCACCGAGGGTTTTCGCGTGCTGGAAGACGAAGGCACGGAGCGCAATCGCGTCCTCCACCGCAACGCAAAGCAGTTCACCAGCGGACTGCAGGCCGCCGGTTTTGACACGGGCCTGACCGAGTCACCAATTGTTCCGATTATGGTCGGCACGGAGGAGCGCGCATTTGCGATGACGAAGTACTGTCAGGACAATGGCATCTTCGTGTTGCCTGTGCTACCTCCGGCAGTCAAAGAGGGTACGGCCCGCCTCAGGGCCAACGTAACCGCCGCGCATACAACAGAAGACATTGAATTTGCGCTGAGTGTCTTCATCGAGGCAGGGCGCCACATCGGCGTCATCGACTGAGGCCACCGGCGGAGAAGCGGGCGGTATGTACGCTCGTTGTATGCGCGCGTCAAGGATTCAGCAACGAAGCCGCGATGAAACATGTTGTCTCCATCAGCCTGGGTAGCAGCCGGCGCGATAAACGCGTCGAGACTATCTTACGCGGGGAGCCGATCGTGTTGGAGCGGATCGGCGCCAACGGCGACCAGAGGCGAATGCGGCAGCTCTTTCTGGAATACGACGGGAAGGTGGATGCATTCGGTTTCGGCGGCACAGACTTGGGCTTGGAGGTGGACAACCGCTACTTTCCGCTGCACTCAGTGCGCAGTATCGTAGCAGGTATCCGAACTCCGGTGGTTGACGGCGGAGGCATCCGCGCCGTTGTCGAGCGCCGTACGGCGGAGCAGTTACAGGGGCGGCTGCCCCCCCACCCCAAGCGTGCGCTCTTCTGCGTCGCCGTTGGCCGCTACGCCATGGTGCGCGGTTTTCTCGACCAGGGATATGAGCCGCTGTTCGGCGATCTGGCCTTCGGATTGGGCCTCCCCGTGTTCTTGCGAAGTCTCGGCGCTCTCCATACGCTGGCCAGGATCCTGCTTCCGATCATGGCCCGTCTTCCCTTCGAGTGGATATATCCCACCGGCGAGAAACAGAATCAGATCGTACCGAAGTTCGAACGGCAGTACGGGTGGGCCTCGGTCATTGCTGACGACTTCCACTACATCAAGCAGCATTTGCCTGCGCGCTTGGATGGCAAGACGATCGTTACCAACACGACAACCGATGAAGACGTTTCGCTGTTGAGAGAGCGGGGCGCAGCCCATCTGGTGACGGTCACGCCAAGGCTTGAAGGTCGAAGCTTCGGCACGAATGTGATGGAAGCCGCTCTCACGGCCCTTGCCGACAAGGGCCGTTCGCTTTCAATTGCAGAGCTTGAAGAGATGTTGGAAGAGAAAGACTTGACGCCGACCGTCCTCCCACTCAATTGAAGCCTACAAGTAGAATGCAGTCCAAAGAAACGGCGGCTCCTCTCTCCAGGCTATTGCGGATCAGACTCTCGCAGGCCCTCCGCGGGCCTACATTTTTAGGGACCAGAGCAATCGATGACTAAGAGGACGGTAATTGCGAACGCCGAATGCCTCGTGACGATGAACGCGCAGCGTGAAGAGATCGCAGACGGTGCGCTCGTCCTGGAAGGTAAAGAGATCGTGTGGGTGGGTTCCACGGCTGATTTGCCGGCCCGGTACACGGAGGAAGACGGCGAAGGGGCCCCCTCTGCCGAAGTGTTGGACGCTAGAGGAAAGATCGTCCTGCCCGGTTTCATCAACACGCATCACCACTTCTTCCAGACACTGACGCGGGTTGTCCCTGCGGCACAAAATGCAGTGCTGTTCGACTGGCTGGGGGCCCTCTACCCGATTTGGGCGTGCATTGGCCCGGAGGATGTTCATGTCAGCACGCAGCTGGCCTTGACGGAGCTACTTCTGAGCGGATGTACCACCAGCAGCGACCACCATTATCTTTGGCACAACGGCTCAAAGCTCGATGACCAGTTCGAGGCAGCGGAGGAGATCGGCGTCCGATTTCACGGAGCCAGGGGCAGTGTCAGCCTGGGCGAAAGTGATGGCGGCCTGCCCCCGGATTGGATGATTGAGAAAGAGAACGAGATTCTCATTGAGTGTCGCAGGCTGGTAGAAGAGTTTCACGACGCCTCCCGCTATGCCATGCGGCGGGTTGTGATTGGGCCGACCAGTCCGTTCAGCGTCACCCAGAATCTGATGCGTGAGAGCGCGTCCCTGGCGCGCTCCTTTGGGCCCGAGATGGATGTACATCTGCACACGCATTTGGCGGAGACCCTCGACGAAGAGGAGTACTGCATCGCAAAGTACGGTTACCGGCCCGGGACGTACGCAGAGGTTGTTCATTGGCTTGGCGACGACGTGTGGCATGCCCACTGCGTGCATCTCAATGAAAGGGATGTGCATCTCTTTGCAGACACGCTCACGGGCGCGGCTCACTGTCCGACGAGCAACATGCGCCTGGCGAGCGGAATTGCACCGGTACGGGCGATGCGCGACGCGGGCGTGCACGTGGGGCTGGGCGTGGACGGCAGCGCGAGCAACGACGGCAGTAACATGTTGGAAGAGGTCCGTCAGTGCTTATTGCTGCAGCGAGTGATGGGGAATCCCAATGGAATGACGGCGCGAGAGGCGCTGGAGATCGCAACGCTCGGCGGGGCGGCGGTGCTGGGACGCGATGACGTGGGTGCGCTGGCGCCTGGCATGGCTGCGGACGTAATCGGATTCGACCTATCGGCATTGACATACGCCGGCGGCGCCGTGCACGACCCCGTGGCCGCGCTTGTCTACTGCTCCCCGCGGCCGGTCGATTTTGCGTTTGTCAACGGGCGACTTCTGGTCGAAGAGTCTGTGCCGCGGCACATCGACGTGCCGTCGCTCGTGGAACGCCACAATCGCGCGGCGATAGGGCTCATGCGCCGCGCGGAAGGCGCGTAGCCGCCTCGACCAACACGCCAGGTGCGCCAGGCCGCGGACGGTCCCGTTGAGCGTTTTGGACGGAGTTGGAAGAGGGGCTGTTTGGACGGCGGCCCTTCTGGACTCAGCCCTTCAGCGCTCGGATACGCGAAGCACAATTAATTGGCGCAAGGACGCCCATCCCACCGTATCCGGGCGCAAGGCGCACCGTGAAAGCCATCGCCCGTCAGACACGGGCATGAGCATATTGCGTTCGCCAGGACAGATTTCAGAGACAAAGTTCCAGCCCCTTCTCTGTTCTACCCACATTCGGCAGGCGCTGCTCTTGAAAGGGCGCACCTTCGCCGGCACCGCTCCTCTTCTCCTAAGAATAGATACGCATCCCGGGTGAAGTCCAGTGCTCGGACACGTCTGAGCGACCGGCTTTCTTGGCGTCAGGCTTGCGAATCCAGGTCGGGCGGCGTATAGTACGCATCAATATCAGACTATTGCCATTCCGATTTTGCACATGGGCGGCCGAACAGTCATTCTCACACACGAACAGGCTGACTTTGACGCCATCGCGTCCCTGTTGGGCGCGTCCTTGCTTTTTTCTGAAGCGCAGCCCGTCCTACCCCACAAGATAAAACGGAATGTAGCTGGCTTCTTGACGCTATACCTCAATCAGTTTCCATTCGTCGAGCCTCGACATTTGCCGCGCGTTCGTGTTGAACGGGCGATTCTGGTCGACACGCGCAGCTTCAACGCGGTGAAGGGGATGGACGAAAGCACTGACTTTCTGGTCATTGACCACCACTCCGTAGCGCACCCTCTACCGCCCGGCTGGGCAGTCTGGCAGGAGTCGCTGGGGCCGCACACGACGGGGGCCAACGTCACGCTATTCGTTGAGCGGCTAATGCACCAGAACAGAAGATTGTCTTCGGTCACTTCCACCTTGCTTGCATTGGGCATTTACGAAGACACCGGAAGTTTGCTCTATGCTTCAACGACACATCGGGACATCCGCTGCGCCGCCTGGCTGGTGGAGCAGGGGGCGAGGCTGGAGGTGGTTCGCCGCTATCTGCACTATCCTCCGACCTTGGCGCAGCAGGAGTTGACCGCCCAGTTGACGGAAAGTGCCGAGCATCTGACTATAGCGGGTCGAAACATTGTTTTTGCCGTAGCAGAGGCACACAAATACGAGGATGAACTGAGCGGGCCGGCGCAGGCGTTGAAGGACCTGTTCGATCCGGATGCTTTATTTGTCGTCGTAGACTTGGGGGCCCACATTCAGGTTGTCGCCCGCAGCAGCAGTGACGCAGTTGACGTCGGCAAGGTTGCCGAGCAACTCGGTGGCGGCGGGCACAGGCGTGCCGCGGCCGCGTTGCTGCAAGATGCTACTCTGGCGGAGGTCAGGCGCCGGATCGTCGACCTGATTCAAAGAGATGCGAGTCCACCTGCGACCGTCTCCCAGATTATGAGCCGGGGCCGGCCTCATACGCTGGACGAGGAAATGTCGGTCGCGGCGGCGATGGAGCGGATGAAACGTTATGGCCATGAGGGCTTCCCCGTCGTGCGTAAGGGCGGTAGAGGCCCGGGTCAGCTGGCGGGAATTCTGACGCGGCGAGACGCCGACCGCGCGCTAAACCATCGCCTGGGCACGCTTCCCGTGCAAAAGGTCATGCGCCAGGGAAGCTACACAATCGGTGCCGACGCGTCCATTGGTGAGTTGCACCGGCTGATGATTGATAGCGGTTGGGGCCAGATCCCGGTTACTGACGAAACGGGCGCGCTAACAGGCATCGTCACGCGCACAGATCTGCTTAAACTTTGGGGCGAGGACGGGGAGGCGCAGGCGCAGATTCCAGACGTCAGCCGCGAGCTTGAGCAGGCCTTGACTGAGGCGCAACACAGGCTTCTCGGAATTGTCGGCGAGACCGCGGCCGAATTGGGACATGCTGTGTACATCGTTGGCGGGTTTGTGAGGGACCTGATATTGGGCCGCATAGACGCAGGTCGAAAGTCTTCTTCCATCGACATGGATCTGGTGGTGGAGGGCGACGCCATCCTCCTGGCGGAGCAGATACAGGCCGACTGCGGTGGGCGGCTGGTCACGCATGGCCGCTTCGGCACTGCCAAGTGGATTCTTGACGAGCCGGACCATCCCTTGACCTGGGTAGACCCGCAGGCGCCAGACAAGGCGGAGGGAATAAACGGTATACCGGCGCATTTTGACTTCGTGACCGCTCGCACCGAGTTCTATACCGAGCCAACGGTACTGCCAACCGTTGAGCAGGGCAGCATAAAGCTGGACTTGCACCGGAGGGACTTCACGATCAACACTCTGGCGATTGCTCTGACGCCTGATCGCTGGGGCGATCTATTGGACTTCTACGGTGGGCTGACAGATTTGCGCACCGGGCAAGTACGGGTGTTGCACAGTCTGAGCTTTGTTGACGACCCGACGCGCATTTTGCGGGCAGTCCGATACGAACAACGCTTCAATTTCAGGATAGAAACGCGAACGGAGGAGCACTTGCTGGACGCAGTGCCTCTCCTGGAGCGGGTCACGGCGGCGCGCTTTCGACAGGAGCTGGACCGAATCTTTCAGGAAGAAAGTCCGGAAGAAGCAGTTTTGCGTCTGGACGAATTGGGTGTACTCAAGCAGATTCATCCAGACCTACGCGCAGGCGCGACATTTGCCGGCAACTGCGCCGCGCTGCGCAGCAAATTGGCAGTAAGGCAAAAGGTAGGTGACCAGATTAGGGTATGTGAATCCGATTTCTACACGAGAGAAAGCGAGGAACAGGTTAAGGCGGCGACGCCGGTGGACGTTGCTGGCCAAGAAAGCAGGGCATCGGGCTTGGAGGCGGCCATTGAACGGCTGTATTGGGGGCTGCTGATCTACGAACTATTGCCCTCGGAACTCCAAAGCGACAGCAGTCCGTCAACTGTAGAATTGGACTTGAGCGAAAGGCTCAGGCTGCGCGGCGAGACGCGCCGGCTGATGCGACAGCTGCAGCAGTTGAAGGCGAGCTTGCCGCTCCTGGGCGGACAGCAGACGCTGCCCAGTGCAATCGTATGTGTCTTGGACAAGACGCAACCGATGGCGCGCATGCTGATATCGATCCTGGAAGAAAACGCGTTGCTGCGAGAGCGGCTGCTGTGCTACGTTCAGACATGGCGCCACGTGAGACCTTCGATGGACGGTAAAGACCTGGGGAGGCTGGGTTTGGAGCCGGGCCCGCTTTACGGAGAGATCCTGCGCGGGTTGCGTTCGGCACTTCTTGACGGAGAGGTAGAGGCGGGAGCGACCGAATGGCAGTTCGCCAAGGCAATCATGAGCGGGATGGTTGAGGATTCGTTTAAATAGGCTCTCGTTTGACGCGCCAGGGGAAGGAAATCGATGAGAATCACTGCGATCAAGCCGATACTCGCTCAGGGAGAGCGCCGCATACTCGTATTCGTCAAGGTAGAGACCGATCAGGCGGGTCTTGTAGGCTGGGGCGAGGCAACTGTCGAGGTAAAGCCGCGTGCAGTAGCGGGATGTGTGCAGGACATGGAGCCGATGGTGCTGGGGTGTGACCCGCTGGAGGTGGAACATTGCTGGCAGATACTCTATCGCGGCGGCTTCTGGCGCCAGGGGATTATCGGCCTGTCTGCCCTTTCCGGAATTGACCAAGCGCTTTGGGACATCAAGGGCAAGGAGGCGGGGAAGCCGATATACGAATTATTGGGCGGCAAGGTGCGGGACCGGGTGCGTATGTACACGCACTTTGGCGGCAGTACGCCGGAGGAGATGGCCAAGAGCGCGCAGTCCAAGAAGGCGAAAGGCTGGAACGCGGTCAAGACAGTGCCTGTGCCGATTACGAACGTATTGGATGGGCCGGTTGTTTTGGACGAGGCCGAGGCCGGTTTGCGCGCTGTTCGGGAGGCTGTCGGGAACGAAGTGGACATTCTGCTGGACATGCACGGGCGGGTAACCCCGCAGATGGCGATCCGCTATGCGCGACGCTTTGAACCGTATGAACCATTCTTCATGGAAGAGCCTGTGCAGGCGGAGAACACGGCGGCGATGGCCCAGGTCGCGAAAGCCACGAGCATTCCGATCGCCACCGGCGAGCGGCTCCTCACGCGATGGGGGTTCCGCGAGATTCTTGAGAGCGGCGCGGCCAGCCTGCTGCAGCCAGACGCGTGCCATGCAGGCGGCATCAGCGAAGTGCGGCGGATTGGCGCACAGGCCGAGGTATATTATGCGGGGCTTGCGCCGCACAACCCATATGGCCCCGTCTCGACCGCGGCCTGTGTTCAAGTAGACTTTGCAACGCCCAACTTTGTCATCCAGGAAATGGTTGACCCGGATGACATGCCGATTTCGATGACCGAGTTTGTCGAGGAGCCTCTGACGGTAGTTGACGGCCATATTTTGCCGTCTGACAAACCGGGCCTTGGCGTTGAGGTTGATGAAGCCGCCTGTGCCCGCCGCGCACCGGACTTCAGCTCGGCGGCCGTCCGGGACTCTTATCGCTCGTATCTGGCACGCCATCGTGATGGGGGCGTCGCAGACTCCTGACGGGGCGTTGGCGTACAATCGCGGTATACAGTAGAAAAGGAATTGGCACGGACCGGTCTCATGGCTCCTATTCTTTCGGGCAAACGAATCATGCTGGGCATCAGCGGCGGCATCGCGGCCTATAAGTCGGTGACGCTGGCCAGCCGTTTTACGCAGGCAAACGCGCTTGTGGACGTTATTATGACTCATTCGGCGGCGAAGTTCGTCGCGCCCGTGACCTTTCAGTCGATCACTCAGCGCAGTGTGGCGACCGATACGTTTGAGTTCTGGCATGACGCGGGGCGGCTGCGTATCGGTCATGTGGCGCTGGCCCACGCGGCCGATCTGTTCATAATTGCGCCGGCGACGGCGCATACGATTGCCAGACTTGCTTTGGGACTGAGCGATGATCTGTTGAGTATCACCGCGCTCAGCTACAAGGGCCCGATGCTGCTGGCGCCGGCGATGGAAACGAATATGTGGACGCACCCGGCTACGATGCGCAACGTGCAAACTTTGCGTGACTGGGGGGTAGATTTCATTGGTCCTGCGGAGGGACGTCTGGCTTCGGGAGAGGTTGGCGAGGGGCGGGTCGCGGAACCGGAGGAGATATTTGAAGTTGCCTGCAAAGTGATCGGGCGCGGGGGCCCTCTCGACGGCTTGCGCGTCCTGGTCACTGCCGGCGGTACGCGAGAGCCGATCGACCCGGTCCGCTTCATGGGCAACCACTCAACCGGCAAGATGGGTGCTGCGCTGGCGCGGGCGGCGCGTGACTTGGGCGCGGAGACCGTCCTGGTCCACGCGCCACTGGCCGTGCATCCTCCCGGGGGGGTAGAGCTCGTGCCCGTTCATACAGCCCATCAGATGTATGGGGCGGTCATGGAGAGGCTGCCTGAGACAGACGTCCTCATTGGCGCTGCTGCGGTGGCGGACTACCGTCCGACAGACAGTGCAGACCGCAAGTTGAAGAAGTCGCCCAAGCAGCAGATTATCACGCTTGAAAGGACACCTGACATCCTCCAGACGGTCGGTGAACAGCGGGAAGAGGAACGGCGGCACCCGCAACTGGTGATTGGCTTTGCTGCGGAGACGAATGACCTTGAAGCCAATGCCGTCGACAAGCTGGAGAGGAAGAACCTTGATCTCATCGTCCTCAACGACGTGACGGCGCCGGACAGCGGGTTTGCCGTGGACACAAACCGCGTGACGCTGTTCGAGCGCGACGGAAGTCGCGAAGCCTGGCCGCTGATGAGCAAGGATGAAGTTGCGCAGGCGATCATGCAGCGGGTTGTGGCGCGGCTGGGGAGGCGCAACTGGAAGAGGCGGCAGCAGCCGTCTCTAGATGACAGGCCGTAGGCTACAGGAAGACGGCATCGATCAGATACGCCCCCGCTGGCGGGGCCTTGCCGGGCAGACAGAAATAGCGCATCGGCTCTCACGGCAACCCGGGAACTTCAGATTGCCGGCGTTGGGAGGATATCGACAATTTGCCGTTTTCGGTACTCAGAGATTTCGACGTCAATGCAGCGAACGCAGCGAGAACCGTCGTTGACTCGAATTGCTGAAGGGTCGCTGCCATTGGCATTCGCACGCCCGCCTGAACCTGCTGATTGAATCGAACGGCTGAAACTGGCCGACATCGGGCAGAGACCCCAAGGGAAGATTGCCGGGTCGGCCCGCCGATTTCAGATTTGCACCGGTCCTATGGCGAGGCGTACGGCCCCATTCACCTCACTCTTCATCCGCCTCGACAACAACCCAATCCGTTCCCGTCCTGCCGAAGGTCTCGGGCGCGTACATCTCTTCCGCTTTGGCCGGCGGCGCGACGAAGGCTCCTGGCGTCGTGGCCCTCGCCATGTAGCTGTATTGGTAGACCCCTGCCCACAGGTAAGAGGTAAAGGCTTCGGCCCGTTCGTCGCGCAGGTTCTGGTGCTGATACCAGCTGCCCCGCCACCAGCGCCGGCGATTTCGGTCCGGCTCTTCCGGCAGGTTGGCGGTGACGGCGAGGCCGGGGTTGAGGATCTCCAAGCCGGCAGGTAAGGGGTCGACCAGAGCTACGTGAACGCGGCGCGAGGACGCCGCCATAGTGAGTTTGATGCGCACGCGGGCGCCGGCGCGGATATGCCAGACGCCGTCGTCGTCGCGGCGCACATCGGCGGGGTCGTCGACGGCTTCATAGACGCGTTCGACGGCGAAGCCGTGGTCGGCGGGGTCGAGGCTGAGATCCTGGGGGGCGTAGCGCAGGCCCAGCCTGTAGTAGAGGCGTCCCTGGCCTTCTTTCTGCAGGAGCAGGGGAAGGTCTCGGTCTGCTTCGGTCGCGCTTGCCTGGAGGAACTGCATCGGCAGGTCGAGACCGACGATTTCGGTTGAGCGGCCCTCGAATGTATGGCCGCCCGCGAACTGTTCGCCGAGCCAGATTCGGGCGACAAAGTCGGGTGTCAGCGACTCGAAGGTTTTGAAGTAGCGGTCCATCGCCAGCAGCACCCAGACGTTTTCCTGGGTATTGCCCCAGCGGCCGGCGGTGCGGTGCCCCAGCAGCCCGCGCACCAGTTTTGTGATCAGATCGCTGTCGGGCTGGTCAACGACGAGGGCTTCCAATAGCACGGCGTCGGAGCGACGGCCGGAATGGAGCAGCAGGTAGTCGCCGTCGCTGTAGCCGGAGGCTACTGTGGCTGCGCCGGCGGTCTCGGTCACGCGATTGTTGATGAAGCGCCTCATTTCATCTACTGTCTCACGCAGGGCCGTATCGCCGCTCAGCACGAACAGGAGCCAGCCGATGCTTTCGAGCGAGAGATTCTCCAGGCCAGCTCTGTCGATCAGTCTTCTGGCCTTGGCCGGGTCGTGGTCTCTGAGAAGCGTGCGGACATAGAGTGCGTAGGAGGAAAGCCCGCGCCGGACATCGACGCCGTACCAATGGGGGAAGTGATCTTCGACGTTGCGCAGGTAGTCCAGCGAACGACTCAGCATTTCGCCGGGAACTTGGTAGCCTTTGAGCCGGGCGCGGGCTAAGGCATGGGCGACGTGGATACTGTGGTAGGGCCAGATTTCGCCGCCGCGCCGCCAGATGGGGAAGCCGCCGTTGTGGTGCTGCAAGGTCTGCAGCATCTGCAGATCGCGCTCCATGGTAGTTTCGATCTCTGCGGGAGATGGCAGCCCCGCGGCGTCGAATGCGGTCAAAACGTCTCGCAAGGCAGCCACGCCGAGGAGGCGGGAGGCGATCTGCTCGGAGCTCTCGTAGGGATAGCGGACCAGGTAGATGTAGGCATCCGTCAAGGCCTGGAGTGCGGTTGAGGAGAGGGTTACTTCGAGGCCGCCGTAGTTCGGGACCGCCTCGGCAGGGGGCCGCAGGGTCTGCAGTATTGTGCCGCTGGCGTCGATCTCACCATAGACGGCGAAGGCCTCGGTGGTTGCAGGCGTGTAGACGGGCAGATCGATCTCGGCTGCGTCGGCAGAGGTTGGCTGATTGGCGTCGACTGCGGCGAACTGGAATCGGGCTGTGCCCGCGCTAGCAGTCGTTGCCGGGAAGCGGACTTCGACGCGGTCGTTGGCGGGCACCGTCAGTGCGTAGCCGGCTGCTTCGTCTACGCCGTTCTCCGCTGCCAGGTCGGCGTTGGCGGCGCGGACGACGACATGCGTGATAAGAGGTTCGTCGGTCTGGTTTTGGAGCACGACGGGCAGTTCGAATCTGTCGCCGAAGTTGAGGAAGCGGGGCGCGGAGGGCCGCACCATCAGGGGCAGGCGGGCGGTCAGGCTCGATTCAGCGGTGCCGAAGTATTTGCCGCCGGCGACAGATATGACCATCACGCGGTAGCGGGTCAGATTGTCGGGCAACGTTACGGTTACACTGGCCCGGCCGTTTGCGTCGGTACGAACTTCAGGCGCAAAGAGGGCCAGGGGATCGAAGTCCAAGCGGAGGCGAATCTGGTCCGTTCCGTCTGCTGACGCTCCCCCGTCTTCAGCCATCTCTTCTTCCATTGCCATGTCGGCCGCAGCAGCCGGCGCTGCCATTGCAAAGGCCATCGACCTCTGCTGCATTTCGGGTTCCGGTGGTGGTTGGGGGGTACCGGTCGGTGAAGGTCCAGCGGCCTGGAGCAACTGTGGGCTGGCGAGCTGTAGATGGGCCCGATTGTGGTAGTCGCTGACGCCGGGACCGCGTTCGCTGTAGAAGCGGCTTACGGGGTCTAGCAGCTGGTAGCCGGTCAGGGCCAGGATCGCTTCGTCGACAACGACAATGGCAAACTCAGCGTCCGCGACGGGTTTGCCGTCTGCGTCGTGCACGGACACGTCGATGGTGGTCTCCCCGCCCGGCTCCAGCTTGAGCGAGCGTGGGGCGGCGTCGACGTACAGCCTGCGGCTAAGCGGCGGGACTGAGAGGTTCAGCTGTCCGCTGGCGTAGGCGGGGCGACGGGGCAAGGCGAGCAGGTCGTTGCCGGCTTCGTCCACGCGCAGCGCCGATCCGACAAGATCCACTTGGAGATAGACGTTCGGAATGTGTGCGTCCCCGATCGGCACGGTTAGGGTATGGGTCGGGCCGTCCATTGTGAATCGTTCGCTGGTAACAAGGCCATCGCGCCGCAGGGTGAGAAGCCCTTCGGCTGGGAAGAAGGGGGCCTGCACAAGGATCTGGGCGGTATCGCCGGGGGCGTAGGTCTCGCCATCCGGTACCAGTTGAAGATGTTCCTGCTCGACGTTTCGGCTCGGGGGCCGTTGCCCACCGCTCACCCAGCGTGTCATTGCGGTCAGATTGCTGCGGCCGGCAGCGTCAACTACGGTCGCGCTGATCCGATACTCTCCTCCCAAGATTGTTTCGAAGGTACAGCTGGCGAAGTCGTGATCCTGACTGTGGGGATTGGAAGCGGCCGAAGTCTCGGTCTTGCACTCCTGAATGTCCTCCTCTTTCTCGCGCCAGCTGCCGTCGCGGAACTCCCAGGCGAGCCGCGCGGCGCGAACGGTTACGCTGTGACCTTCGATCGGGTTGCCGTCAATATCGGTGACCACAAGCTCGACAGTGAGGGGCTCGCCCTGTTCGACAAAGTAGCGGTCTGTGCGCAAGCCGACGTAGCGGTCGGCCGGATGCAACAGGAGGTTGGCGCGGCTGGACCAAGCCTGGCGGTTGACGTCAAAAACGGTTGCCGTGGCATCGAGGTGGACGGGGAGATTGTTGTTGGCGCCGGCGGCTTCACCGGTCGGGAAGTCTATGCGCAGGTTGTGTTCGCCGGCGGCGTCGGTGCGTGAAGTGAAAGCGGCGTAGCCGATGTAGTCGTAGTCTTCGTCATATCTCCACCATGGAGACCACTTGCCGAAGACGAAGCCGGACCAGTTGGGGGGTTCGTAGAAGCCAGACGAGGCCTCGACGCCCCATTCCACATCGGCGTTGGAAAGGGGGCCGCCGGCGAAGTAGGCGGCGCTAACGGTCGCCAGGGCGTGGCCGCCGGCGACGTGCGGTCCTTCGCCGACGCGTGCGCTGACTTCAAATTCGGGACGGCGAAACTCCTGTACCTGGATCTCATGATAGTAACGCGCGTCGTCCCGTCGGAGGGTACCGGACGAGGGCTCCAGCTCGATCCAGGCGTAACCCAGGTTAACGTTTTCGGGAAGTTCGAAATCGAAATGGAATCCCCCCAAGGCGTTGACGGCCGCTTCTCCTGCGCCGATCTGATTGCGAGACGAATCATGGACGACGAATGAGAGGCGGCGGGCCGCGTTTTGCGGAAACAGGCTGAGGTCCCCTTCCGGGCCGGGCTCGACACGGCGAATCCAGCCTTTGACACTGACGGTCTCGCCAGGACGGTAGATTTTGCGGTCGTCGAAGACGTAATAGCGGACTTCGGGGCGCGGGGGCGTTCGGTTCCAGCCTCTATCTCCTTCCCAATGAAACATGTGTTCGAATCTGGGCAGAATGGCGACATCATCGTTGTGGCGGGCGATCAGCAGTTGTGAAGCTCTCGACGGGAGAGGGAGACGTGCTGTGCCGGTCGCGTCCGTTGCATCTTGCGTGTCTGTCGGCCAGAGCTGTACGGTTGCACCTTCAACAGGCGCGCCATCGGACAGGCGATTGGTCCAAACGAGCATCTCGTCGGCATCGACAAAGGCCTCGACGCCAAGGTGCGTCACCTGCACCCATCTGGAAATGCGCATCTGATCCAGCCGCCGATTGAATGGGTCGGGGGCGGCGGCTGCGGTGACCTCCTCCGGTTCTACCACCAGAATGAGGTGGCCGGTGTCGCCTTCCAGCGCGTCCGACAGGTCGATGCTCGTCTCGACCAGTTGATCATCGGCGGCGTTGATTTGCAGCGTGCGTTCCAGGATAGGTTCGCCAGGCGGCTCTTTACGGAGGCCGCGCGAGTAGTCGTTGCTCCATTGCAAGTAGGGTCTGTAATGCTCCGGTAAGACGCGAAATGCGCGCATGCTGACAGTTCTGAGGTTTACAGTGTAGATGGGGAAAGCCGGCTTGGCGTAGGGATCCAGAGTGGCTATGGGACCACCGCTGTTTGTTGTCAGAATGGCCTGCGCAGGACCGACGCTGAACTGAACGCTCAGGTCTTCTTTGAGCGACTGACCGAAGTTGTCGGAAAGGTCGGCGGGAACGGTTACTCTGTACGTCGCACGGCCTGGCACGACGGCCCGAATCTCGATGCGATTGCCATACAGATCGTAGGAAACGGCCTGCGGTTCGGGCTCGATGGTGAAGAGTGTCGGGTCGAACGCGGCGGCGTCGATAGGATTGTTGAACTGGAGGAACCAGGTTGCACCGGGAGGGCAGTCGCCGTCGTAGCCGCATCCTGTACGGCGCAGGGCAAACGGAGGGAGCGTCTGGAAGCTGAAGCTCTGCGGGTGGGCGGTGACGAGGGGGCCTTCCTCGGAGGGTGTGCCGGGGGGAAAGGTCACGGTGACGGTCGTGTCGGCTGGGAGAGGTTTTTCAGCCACAAATGCCAGCCAGCGGTCCGGGTGGGCCGCGGCAATCAGCCTTTTTGTCCTGTTGTCGGAGGCGATTTCTTCTTCGTTTGCCAGGCGGACTGCGTAGCTTTGCCCGCGAGCGGTAACCTGCGCGAGCTCGATGATTTCGTCGGGATCGATTCGCTGGTCAAATTGGGCGAAGAGGACGGGGTCCAGGGGTAGCGGGCCGCCTGTTGGGTGGCCAGTCTGCAGGGTGGGCGGGGGCGTGCGGAAGCGCCAGGTGACTGTTTCTGCCAGAGCGGCACCTGCAGCGGACTTCGTGCCGGCAGGGATTTCAACTGTGTACTCGGTCGCCATGGGCATGCGGTCGGCGCCGTCCGGGGCGGCCTCGAAGAAGAGCGTCCTGGTGCCGACCCAACGCCAGTGTCCGGGAACGGCCGGCGTAATGACGGCCGGGGGATCCTGCTGGCCCAGCTCTTGGTGGCTGGCGAGGGCAACCATGGGCTGGTTAAAGGTGACGCTCATCTGCGGGGCGAGCGGAACATCTCCCTGCGGGGAAAAGCGCAGGACGGCCAAGGGCGCGTCGCTGTCGAGGCCGGGTTGGGAGGCGTCCTGCGGCGGAGGAAATGGCAGAGCTATCTCCTGACCGGGCCGCGGCGGAGGCAGGCTTTCTTGGGGCAAGCGGGCCTGCTCGATATCGCTCTCTACGGCCTGGATAGGTGGCAGGCGTTCCAGCAGGTTCTGCAGCTGCGCCGGCGCGAGGTCCGTGGTCTGGGGGCGGGGAGGCCGTGCTTCAGCAGCGTCCAAACCGGGCTGCCCTTCGCTCAGGGTGAAAGGGAGAGGAGCGTCATCCCGTTCGTCAACCTCGATGAAATCGTCTTCATAGTAGGCGGGTTCCCTGAGTTCGGAGCCACCCGACATGCAACTCAGTGAGGCCAGGGCGAGCATCAGAGTGGCGATAAACAGGGCTGATCGGCAGTTCATGGGAAGATTCTCCGAGGGAGAGCGACGAAAACTGCGCAGCTTTCCCCCAATAGGCTGGCGTTCCGGATGCGTCCGAGAATTAGTTTGCGAGTAATTCTGCGTTTTGACAATTGAATCGCTTGCGGTCGTTCCAGGCGGGCTCAGTCAATGTCCCCTATGAGGCCGAGCGTTTCGAATTGCTCAACCTGTCAGATCCTGCCGGGTTTTTCTGGATCATGGTCCCTGTGGTTGCGGGTGTGAACCTGACATAGCGGTTGTCTGGACCCATTGTCCTATTGGACCCACGTCCTCTCGTTTTGGCGTGAAAAGTCGACATATGTCGACCAAAGTCGACCAAAGTCGGCCAATGTCGACCGATATTTTTTTCTGGAGAGGGATGCTTTTCTCGATTTGCGTTTTGAGTTCCTAGTTTTTGGTGTACTCGTTAAGTCTCTTGGTCGAAGTGGCGTTGCTCGGCCGCCAGGTGTGCTGATAGATGGCGCCTGCAACAGCCTGGCGATCCACGAAGGACACGAATT
>DAOUHX010000238.1:0-3775 GCA_034428395.1 Caldilineaceae bacterium | reverse complement strand
GCGGAGGCCGGACTGTTCGGCGTAGCGCTTGATGCCGGGCTTGCCGTAGATGGCGTTGCCCCACCATTCTTCCCAGCGCTGGTTTTCGAGGTACTTGGCTTCCTCGTCGTACTTGACGACCTGGTAGGGGCCGCTGAAGACTTAGGGCATCCAGGCGTCGGGGAAGTCGCCTGCCCAGAGCTGGGCGGCGGTGAAGCCGCCGAGGTGATGTTCGGGCAGGATGCCGAGCATGCCGAGGTCGCGCCAGATCTGGCCGACGGGCGTGTTGAATTCGACGCGCATGTTGAAGTCGTCGATGATCTGGATGCCTTCGATGGACTCGGTCTTGCCGTCGTAGTAGTCCTGGCCGCCGGCGACGTTGGGGATCATGCCGCGGGCGTCGCCGAGCCAGTAGTCGGCGTCGGCGTGGTAGAGCAGGTGGAGGGTAAAGGAGACGTCTTCGGTCGTGATAGTCTCGCCGTCGCTCCACTTGGCTTCGGGGTAAAGCTCGATTTCGAGCGCGGTCCTGTCGTCGACGGGGTCGACGCGTTTGGCGAGCCAGGGTGTGGGCGTGGAGTTGCCGAGCGGCCCGAGGAAGATCAGCGGCATGACCGTCTGGTAGTAGGTCTCGCTGCCGAAGTTCCAGTTGCTGGCGGTGATCGAGCCCCAAACGCCGACGCCGAAGCGGCCGCGGCCGGGCAGGATGAGGAGCCGGTCCGACCCGACGGTATCGGGGTTCATGGCGAGGTCGGCGTCGGGAATTTCAGCTGCGGCTGCGGCTTCTGATTCCTCCATGGTTTCGCCGGCCTCCATGCCACCGTCATCGGCGGGGGCGCAGGCGGCGAAGACCAGCGAGAGAATAAGCAGGAGCGGCAGGAGAGTACAACTCAACCGGTTTCGTTTCATACGCATGTCTTTTCTCCTTGAGGAAGAACGAATGTATGTAGGTAGATTTATTCTGGATTGCGGCGTCGCGGATGCGGCCGTGAGGAATCTGCGGGTATTGTAAGGAAAAAAAAGGGATTGTCAAACATAGGAAATGTCGGTGCCGGTGCGCGGCGTGCGGTGCCATGGCGGCTGGGATCGGGCGGGTGAATTTGGTGCGGGCGGCGCGGGGCCGGGGAGGCCGTTCGCGCCTGGCCGGGAGGTTCTTGCTGTTTGGCGGTTGGGGGCGCAGATGGTTGCAAGCGCGGCCGGCGTCGGTGAAGGGGCAGGGCATCGATAGGGTATCGAAGTCGTCCAATGTCTACCAATGTCCTATGTTTTGAGGAAGTTTTTTCCATCTTCGTGACAGGATGTTTGTGCGGCGGCTCGTGACAGGATGTTGCCGGGGGACACAGGGGTCGACATTGGGTCGACATTGGGCGACATTGGGTCGACATAGGGGTGACATAAGGAGACATTGGGTCGACATAGGGGCGACAAGTGTGGCGCGTGAGGGGAGACGTCACGTTTTGGGGACTGCGGCGAGGTTGCCGGGTCGAGAGGGAGGGCTGAGGGCGTGCCGCGCCGGCCCTTTTGGAGGCTATAGGCGGGTTATGTGCCGCCGGCCGAGCGGCAGGCGGCGAAAGGGCGCGGCTGGTGCAGTGCGTGCATGGCGGATAGGACGGGTCGACGTTCATTGCGTGATTGATGGCGTTGCGACCGGGCTGCATCTGTGTTTTCGGGTCAGTTATGACCAGTATAGTGCATGTCTGGAAGTCTTGCAGGAATTTGGCGAAAATTGGCTGATTCAGGCTTTAGTCCAAAAGAGGCGGAAGGGGGGATCCACGAAACTGCACGAATTTGCACGAAGAGGGAAGTGGGAGGGGCCGCCAGGGTGAAGTGAGCTTCGAACAGCGACCACGGGCGAAGTCTTGTAATGTGCAAACTCAGCAAGCCTGGGGAAGCCATGGCGCGAGAGGATGGACATTAGAGCACTTCACCGAGCTTGGGGACATGTATCACGTTGGTCAAGAGATGGCGGCAACACGCGGCTGCCTGGACGCAGGCCAATTCGAAGATAGCGTGAGTGACCGCGGCCGCGCCCTTGACAACGTCTCCTTTGAACGCCTATGTCGCCGCATAAAATGCGAGGTCATTTTTCTCAAACAGCATGGCAAATTGCTTCAGATTCCCACTGGGCTGACCGCCTACATCGACTTCTTCAACCATGAGAGACCACATCAAAGTCTCAGCTATCGCACGACGGCGGAAGAGCACTTCGTGCTCTGTCCAGAGCCGGCCGCATTCGCCTAAATGCACCCTATTTTCCCACTTCGTGGTCTAACGATTGGGGCCAACCAAAGTCATTGGCCGGCTCGGCATCGTCGAGAAGGTTTCCTGCTCAAAAGAAGAGGAATCCCGGGTATAGTGTCCCCGGGAGAGCCTTCAAGCGCTGTCATTGCGCCACCAGCGGACTTCGTTGCTGCCGCGTTCGGCGGCGGCGATGATGTCGAGGCGGCCGTTACCGGTGAGGTCGGCGGAGATGACCATGTTGGCGTTGGTCCAGCCGTCTTTGAGGAGCTGCATGTCCCAGGGGCCGCGCGGGTCGCCGCGGTGCTTGAATACGGCGACGCGGCCGCTGACGTTCCAGGCGGTGGCGATGACTTCGAGCTGGCCGTCGCCGTCGAGGTCGGCGGCGATGGCCTCGAAGGCGTGGGGAAATTCTTGGGCGATGATGTGCTTGCGCCACTTGCCGGCTGCGGGGTCTCCTTCGTGTTCGTACCAGACGACCTGGTGATGCTCGAAGGGAGCGCCCTGCTGCTCGCCCGGGGGCAGCATGCCGAGGGCCATGACGACGTCGACGTCGCCGTCGCCGTCCATGTCGACGGGGCGCCCGTGGATGGGCTGGGGCGCGTCGTCGATGATGTGTTTACGCCAGCCCTGGTTGGCGGGGTCGCCGCTGTTTTCGTACCAGGCGACCTGGTTGCCGACGCGGGCGGTGGCGAGGAGGTCGATCTTGCCATTGCCGTTAATGTCGACGGCGTGGATGTCGCGCGTTTCGGCGATGTCGTCCTCGATAATGTGTTTGGTCCAGCTGCTGCCGGTGTTCTCGTACCAGAGGACCTGGTTGCCCTTGCGCCAGTTGGTGGCGGCGACGTCGAGTCTGCCGTTGCCGGTAAGGTCGGCGACGGCGACGTTGTAGGCACCGGGGATTGTGCCTTCGTCAATGTAGTGGAACTGCCAGGAGGCGGGCAGGCGGGGGTCGCCGTCGTAGGCGAAGTAGAGGAGGCTGGCGCTGATGTTGTCGACGGTGACGATTTCGGGGCGTCCGTCGCCGTTGATGTCGACGATTTGGTGGCGTTCGAGCCACTCGTTTTCCTTGCGGTGGATGACGTGGCGGGTGAAGTTGCCGTCGCCGTGGTTTTCGAGCCAGTAGAGGCCGACATCGGTGTCGGGGGTGATGATGTCGGGCAGGCCGTTGCCGGTTAGGTCGTAGGTGGAGAGGGCGTAGGCGTAGTCGTAGCCGTCCATGGCGAGGTGTTCGGTGAGGTTGATTAGATCCGGCATGTCTGGCCTCTGGTTGGGTGATGCGGGTTTCGCTTTTCGCTGCGCGGGCAGGATAGCAGGGTTGATGGTGGAAGGCAAGGGGCGGTGGCTGGTGGCTGGCGCAGGGTGCATGGTCCCGATCTCAGAGGAGGGCTGAGTGTGCGTGACGCCAGCGGGCGCGGGCATTTCCCAAGACTGGAACAATTGTTCTACTGAAACTGGTCGCGAAATCGGTTGAACTGCCGCGCTGCGGTGGGTAAGCTGGACAGGCTGTGCGACGCGCCGATCCCCCTGGGCGCGTCGTACAGCCCAATCTGTGAAGTTT
>DAOUHX010000237.1:0-20900 GCA_034428395.1 Caldilineaceae bacterium | reverse complement strand
TATGCCGGATTCCGACTTGCGACCGTGTACCTCTCAACCCCGCCGTCGGCAGAGTTGAAGAAGGAGCTCGGTTTCCGTGAAGAAGCCAGGGGCGCCAACACCTGGCTTGTGGTGCCCAACGACGAGGGGATATTCGACGGAGCCGATCTTGTCGACGGGATACGCTGCGTTCATCCCGTACAGGCCTATGTCGACCTGAAGGACCATCCCGAAAGAGCGGAGGA
This sequence comes from Caldilineaceae bacterium, assembly GCA_034428395.1. GTDB lineage: Bacteria > Chloroflexota > Anaerolineae > Caldilineales > Caldilineaceae > Bin5. Next base: position 20,676 of record DAOUHX010000237.1, on the reverse strand, counting down.
TGCCGCCGAAGAACTGCGGAAGCGGCTTATCTTGCGAGGCGGCGATGATCGCTAAGCCTTCGACCAGCGACGGGTACGATATCGAGCAGCTGGACATAGTCCACCGGACATGCCTCTACATGGCGACCAGGTTGGGCGACCTGCTTGATGAAATCGTCGTGGTTGGCGGACTGGTTCCATATCTCCTTGTTGACCAGGAAAACCTGCCGTCGGGCAAGCCGGACGTGGTCGGTCACGCGCAGGCCTTTCTACGTGCCATGGGATGGTTGTGAAGCCCTCAGATGGTCGGCATTACAGCCAACTTTCCCATTGTCGCTGGAACACAACAGACTGAGCAGCCAGCCGCGAAGTATCCGCGACACTGGCAGCAACAGCGCCGCGATTGGCGACGATAGCCTGGAACACGGCAATCTGCCGCGTTGGATCAGACGGCTGGCGCTGACCGATATCCGGCAGAGTATCCGCACACAGAGGGCGCGATCAGGCCGCAGATAGCACACCTACGCCGGTCCTCTTTCGCTGCGCAGGACCGAACGCCTCTCACTCTTCATCCACCTCGACAACGACCCAATCGGTTCCCGACCTTCCGAAGGTCTCCGGCGCGTACATCTCTTCCGCTTTGGCTGGGGGCGCCACGAAGGCGCCGGGGGTCGTGGCCCTGGCCATGTAGCTGTATCGGTAGACACCGGCCCACAGGTAGGATGTGAAGGCCTCGGCCCGCTCGTCGCGCAGGTTCTGATGCTGGTACCAGGGGCCCCACCACCACCACCAGCGGCCGCGGCTCCGGTCCGGGTCCTGCGGCAGGTCGCCGGTGACGGCGAGCTCGGGATTGAGGATCTCCAACCCGGCGGGCAGGGGGTCCACCAGGGCTACGTGAACGCGGCGCGAGGGGGCCGCCAATGTCAGTTTGACGCGCACGCGGGCGCCGGCGCGAATGCGCCATACGCCGTCCTGGTCGCGGCGCACATCGGCCGGATCGTCGACAGCCTCGTAGACGCGCTCGACGGTGAAGCCACGATCGGCGGCGTCCAGGCGCAGGTCGAGGGGCGCATAGCGCAGGCCCAGCCGGTAGTAGAGCCGTCCCTGGCCTTCCTTCTGTAGAATCAGGGGAAGGTCGCCGTCGGTCCCATCCGCGCTTGTCCGGAGGTACTGCATCGGGAGGTTAAGATTGACGTTTTCGGTTGAGCGGCCCTCGAAGGCATGGCCGCCCGCGTACCGCTCGCCCAGCCAGATGCGGGCGACAAAGTCGGGGGTCTGTGACTCGAAGGCATTGAAGTAGCGGTCCAGCGCCAGAAGCACCCAGACGTTTTCCTGCGTATTGCTCCAGCGGCCTGCGGTGCGGTGTCCCAGCAGCCCGCGCACCAGCTTTGCAATCAGGTCGCTGTCGGGCTGGTCGACGACGAGCGCCTCCAACAGGACGGCGTCGGAACGGCGGCCGGAATGGAGCAGCAGGTATGCGCCGTCGCTGTAGCCGGAGGCGATTGTGGCCGCGGCGGCGGTCTCCGTCACGCGGTTGTTGAGGAAGCGCCGCATCTCTGCGACCGTCCGGTGGGAGGCCGGATCGTCGCTGAGCACGAAGAGAAGCCAGCCGACGCTTTCAAGCGATAGGTTTTCCAAACCGGCTTCGTTGATCAGCCTTCTTGCCTTGGATGGATCATCGTCTTCAAGCAGTTTGCGCACATAGAGGGCGTAGGAGGAAAGACCGCGACGGGCGCCGGCCCCGTACCTGGAGGGAAAGTGGTCCTCGATGGCGCGCAGGTAGTCAAGCGAGCGGCTAATCATTTCCTCGGGTACAGCGTAGCCCTTCAGCCGGGCGCGGGCCAGGGCATGGGCGACGTGGATGCTGTGGTAGGGCCAGACTTCGCCGCCGCGCCGCCAGATGGGAAAGCCGCCGCCGTAATCCTGTAAGCCTTGCAGCGCCTGCAGGTCGCTTTCCATCATTAACTCGAGCTCGGCGGGCGGTGGCAGCCCCTCCGCGTCGAACGCCGTCAATACGTCACGCAGCGCGGCCACGGCGAGGATGCGGGAGGCGATCTGCTCGGAGCAGTCGTAGGGGTAGCGCACGAGATAGATGAAGGCGTCGGTCAACGCCTGCAGCGCGGTTGAGGAGATCGTTATTTCCAGGCCGCCGTAGCCCGGGACTGCATCAGACGGGGGCCGCAAAGTCTGCAGGAGCGCGCCGCTTTCGTCCAGTTCGCCGTAGACGGCGAAGGCCTCGGTGGTTGCGGGCGTGAAGACCGGCAGGTCGATCTCGGCCGCGTCGGCGATCGCAGGCTGATTGGCGGCGACCGCGGCAAACTGGAAACGGGCCGTGCCTGCGCCGGCGGTCTGTGTTGGAAAGCGTACCTCGACACGGTCGTTGGCGGGCACCTCCAGCGCGTAGCCGACCGCTTCACTCCCGCCGCTTTCCGCCACCAAATCAGCGTTGGTCGCGCGGACGACCACGTGTGTCACCATCGCCGCGTCGGTCTGGTTTTGCAGCACGACCGGCAGCTCGAAGCTGTCGCCGAAGTTGAGGAAGCGGGGCGCGGAAGGGCGTACCATCAGCGGCAGCCGCGCGGTGAGGTTGGACGCGGCGCTGCCGAAGAACTTGCCGCCAGCCACGGCCACGACCATGACGCGATAGCGGGTGAGGTTGTCGGGCAAAGTGACGGAAACGCTGGCCTGCCCGTCGGCGTCGGTACGTACATCGGGCGCGAAGAGGGCGAGCGGGTCGTAGTTCAGCCTGACGCGTATCGCTTCGCCGCTGCCGTCGGCGTCCATCGACTCTTCGGCCATATCATCACCCATTGCCATCTCCGCCATGGCCGGGGCCACCGCATCGAGCGCAAACGTCTGCCTTAGCAGTTCGGGACGCGATTGTTGCGGTTGCGGCGTACCGGTTGGCGCGGGTGTTGCCCCCGGCAGCGCCTGTGGGCTTGCCAGCACCAGGTCGGCGCGACTGTGGTGGTCGCCGACCCCGCGGCCGCGATCGCTGTAAAAGACGCTTACGGGGTCGAGCATCTGATAGCCGGTCAGGGCCAGGATCGCCTCATCCACGACGACGACGGCGAATTCGGCGCCGGCAAGCGGCGCGCCGCTTGCGTCCCGCACCGCTACATCGATAACCGTCTCGGCGCCGGGCTCCAGTTTCAGCGCACGCGGGGCCGCGTCGACCTGCAGCGTGCGGCTCAGCGGGGGAACCGACAGGTTGAGCCGGCCGCGCGCGTAGGCGGGGCGGCGGGGCGCGGCAGAAAGCTCGTTGCCCGCACCGTCGACACGCACGGCTGACCCGACCAGGTTAACCTGCATGTGAATGTTGGGCGTGTACTGCTCCTCGATCGGCACGTGCAGGGTATAGGTCGGGCCGTCCATCGTGAAGCGCTGGCTGGAAACGAGACCGTCGCGGCGCAGGGTTACAAGGCCTTCGGCGGGGAAGAAGGGCGCCTGCACCAGGATTTGGGCGGTCTCCCCGGGCGCGTACGCCTCGCCGTCGGGGATGAGCTGCAGCTCTTCCCGCTCCACGTTGCCGCTCGGCGGCCGCTGACCGCCGCTCACCCAGCGGGTCAGCTCGGTGCGGTTGCGACGACCGGCTTCGTCAGTAACGGTGGCGGTGATGCGGTACTCGCCGCCAAGGGGCGTTTCAAAGGCGCAGGCGGCAAAGTTGTGTTCGCCGTCGTCCGGCGCGGCCGCGGCGGTTGTTTCAACCGTGCATTCCTGCGCCTCCTTCTCGATCTCCCGCCATCTGCCTTCGCGGTAGACCCAGCCCAGCCGCGCGGCGCGCACGACCGCGCCATGGCCCGCGACCGCATTGCCGTCGATGTCGGTGACGACGATTTCAACCGAGAGCGGCTCGCCCTGCTCGACGAAGTAGCGCTCGGTACGCAGGCCGACGTAGAGGTCAGCCGGATGAAGGAGCAGGCCGGCGCCGCTGCTCCACGCCTGCCGGTTCACGTCGAACACGGTCGCGCGGGCGTTGACGTGGACCGGAAAGGGCCGCACGTTCTCCCGGCCGGGCAGATCGGAGCCGTTCCCGGCCTTTGCGCCGGTCAGAAAGTCGATGCGCAGGCTGTGCTCGCCGGCGGCGCCGGTGCGCGAGGTGAAGGCGGCGCGGCCGAGGTAACCGGACTCGTCTTCATGGCCCCACCACGGCAGCCATTTGCCGAAGATGAAGCCGGACCAGTTGGGCGGCTCGTAGGCGCCTGACGTCGCCTCGACCTCCCACGCCACTTCGGCGTTCGGCAGCGGGCCGCCGGCAAAGTAGGCGGCGCTGACGGTCGCGAGCGCGCGGCCGCCGGCGACGTGGGGGCCTTCGCTGACGCGGGCGCTGACTTCGAACTCAGGGCGGCGAAACTCCTGGACCTGGAAGCCGTGGTAGTGGCGGGCCTGGTCCGGGGCGGGGAAGCCGGCGGCGGGTTCCAGCTCGATCCAGGCGTATCCCAGGTTGACGTTTTCGGGCAGGTCGAACTGGAAATGAAAACCGCCGAGCGCGTTGAGAGATACGGAGCCGGCGTCGATGCGATTGTTCGACTCGTCGCGCACAACGTAGCTGAGCCGGTCCGGGCCGCCCTGGCGGACCAGGCTCACGTCGCCCTCCGGGCTGCGTTCGATCAGGCGCATCCAGCCCTTGACGCTGACGGTCTCGCCCGGACGGTAGATCTTGCGGTCGTCGAAGACGTAGTAGCGGGCTTCGGCGGCTGCGTCCCGCCGCCGCCAGCCGTTCCAGCCGCTCTCGGTGCGGTAGAATTCGTAACGGTTTTCGGGCAGAAATGCCGTGTCATCGCCGGCGCGGGCGATGAGCAGCTGCGCGCTGTCTTGCGGGAGCGTCAAGAGGGCAGAACCGGTCTCGTCGGTCGTGCCGTGCAGGTCCTGGGGCCAGAGGGTCACGCGCACGCCCGGCAGCGGTGCGCCGTCGGCCAGGCGGTTTGCCCAGACGTAGATCTCATCATCGTCGACGAAGGCGTCCAGGCCGATCCCGGTCACCTGGACCCAGCTGACGACGCGCATTTCCCGTAGCCGTTGGTTGAAGAGAGAAGCGAGCAGACCGCTCTGCGGCTCGACGTAGAGGATGAAGTGACCGGTTTCGCCGCCGAGGGCGCCGGCGAGCTCGATGTTCGTCTCCAGCACTGCGTCGGCCTGGGAGTCCAGCTGCAGCGTGCGCTGCATGACAAGCTCCCCTGGTAGATCCTGCGGGTCGTCGTTGCGGTGGTCATGCCGCCACAGGAGATAGTCGACGTACTGCTCCGGGGCAACGCGAAAGGCGCGCACCTTGACCGCGTTGAGGTTGAGCGTGTAGATCGGGAAGACGGGCCTGGCATACGGGTCCAGGGTTGTAATCGGGCCGCCGGCCTTGGCGGTCAGGAAGGCCTCGGCCGGGCCAACCTCGAACCGCACCTGCAACTCCTCAGCCAGCCTCTGGTCGAAGCGGTCGGTCAGTCCGGCGCCCAGGGTGACAGTGTAGGTCGTGTTGCCGCGCGTGATCGCCTGAATCCAGATATCGTGGTCGTAGACCTCGTAGGAGACGGCGGCAGGTTCCGGTTCGACGGAGATGAGGGCAGGGTCGAATTTTACGAAGTCGACGGGATTGTTGAAGCGCAGAAGCCAGGGCTCGCCGGGCTGGCAGCGGCTGCCGTCCGACCAGCCGCACCGATGTTGCCGCAGCGCGAACGGGCCGGGGGTATGGAAACTGTAGCTCTGAGGACGCGCGCTGACGAGCGGGCCCTCGAGGGAGGGCGTGCCCGCGGCGAAGGAGACTGTGACGGTCGCGTCACGCGGGAGAGGCTCCACGGCGGCGAAGGCCAGCCAGCGGTCGGGAGGGGCGGCCGCGGCCAGGCGTTGAACGCGCGTGTCGGCAGCGATCTCATCTGCGGTCGCCAGGCGCAGCGCGTAGCTGACGCCGCGGGCAGTCACCTGCGCGTGCTCGAGGACGGCCGCAGGGTCGATTTTCTGGTCGAAAGATGCAAAAAAGACAGGCGCCACACCGAGAGAACGGCTGGCGGGATGCGCCAACTGCAGCGTGGGCGGCGGCGTGCGGAAGGTCCAGCTGACGGGCTCCGCCAGTTTCCGGCCGCCGGCAGATTGTGTGCCCGCGGGGATTTCGACCGTGTACTCGGTTGCCATAGGCATGCGAACGGGGCCTGCGGCACCGGCCTCGAAGAAGAGCGTCTGCGCGCCCACCCAGCGCCAGCGCCCCGGCGGTTCGGGCGACAGCCTGACCGGCGCGTCCTCACGGGCCAGTTCCCGGTGGCTGGTGAGGGGGACCATCGGCTGGTTGAAGGTGATACTCAGCTGGGGAGCCAGCGGCACGTCTCCCTCGGGCGAATAGCGCAAAACGGCCAGAGGCGCGCCGGCAAGGTCATCGGGCGGGGCCGCGGCCTGAGGCGGCGGGAAGGGCAGCTCCACTTCGACGCCGGGCCGGGGGGGCGGGAGGACCTGGTCGGGCAGGCGCGCCTGTTCGACGTCGCCCTCCTGCTCTTGAACGGGCGGCAGGCGGCTCAGCAGAGTCCGGAGTTGCTCCGACGTGAGCGGCGTCGTCTGCGCCAGGGGCGGACGCGCTTCGCCGGCGTCCCAATCGGGCCGGCCTTCGCTGAGCGCGAAGGGCGGAGAGAGCGAGTCTTCGAGAGGCGGCCACTCGGCTTCGATGTAATCGTCGACTTCGTATTCGACCGATCCAAGCGATGCATTTGACGCGGAGTGCCCATCTTCAACCGCGCTCAGCCCACTGTTTGAACCAGCTCGAGTGCAGCTCAGGGCCGCCAGCGCCGGTAGTATGAGCAGTATCAAGAGGTGAGAACGGCGAATCATGGGTATTCACTCCTTCGGGCGCAGTCCGACATGACCGGATATAGGAGGCATGCTTGCAATCGGGGCGACGCGCCCACTTTTCCGCATCGAGCCCATGATCCAAATGGCTGGCGTACCCACGAATCTCGCACGACAATATCCTCTTCTGCTTGGTCTGAATAGGTTGGTTCCCACTCCTCATTCTACCAAGCAGGTATTATCAAACGCCCTCTAAGACGTCTCGCACCACCTCGCGCAGATGGTCCGGCAGACGGTATCCAATCTCGTCGTTTCCCAGCAGAAAACTGGGCCATGTCATGTCCGAATTCCCTTTGGCTTTCCTGTTCAAACGGGCCAAAGTCGTACTCACCGACCGTTCACAGTACAGTTCGGCGCGCTCAGTCAGCGTGGAGATGGGCACAAATTCATCATCGGCATCGACAAGTACAGGAAGCAGCTTTTGCAGGTTTTCGGACAGGGGCGGACGGAGTGCATTCCGCAAGGCATCCGCTTCAGCCCGCATAAGCTCTCTTCTCGCTTCCTCCTCAATTATCGTGTCGTTTTCGTCGGCACGCCCCCCGGGAAGCACGTTCTTCAAATGCTGTAGTCCTGGCCTAATCTTGTTCATCTCGGCCTCCTTAACTTGCGGTGCCCCCTCACCCCATAGTGGCGGTACTCCGCCTTCCCCTCCATGAATTGTGCCAACGCGCCCCATGCTGCCTGTGCCTGCCTTGCCCCTGCCCTGGCATCCCGCGCCAAAGGTGGCCTGACTTCCAATTGTATCGCCAGCAAATGTCATAACTGAATCATTTCTGGCTTTTCCTGTGTCAATAATATGGCAATTTAACTTCATGTGCTCGACTGACTGTGAAATGGGGTTGACTGGAGAGCATCGATGCTTTCACGGGTTCGGCTTCACGCCAGCCGCCAGACAGTATGGCAACGGCAGATCGGTGGAGCAGGGTACGCCTTCTTTCGAGGTCTCTCGAAATTCAGTTTTCGCAACCGAAGCTTGTCCACTCATTCAGAATATTCGACGAAGAGCATGAGCAGGCTCTTGACGCATCCGATCGACTCGACGCGCTGAACAAACTCGTCGGCGGCAGCTTCGTTGATTAGATGACGGAGAAGGGAGGGAGGGTCGTATCCATAATGCTCGATCCCAAGGAATGAGAGCATGCCAATGTAGTCTGTAAGCGGTTCATAGTCCAGTGGATCAACCCATTCTCCACAGTTGAGGTTGGCCTGGACATAGAGGGGGGTCAGCTCCGTTTCGAGCGCGAGGAGTTCTGATGCGGTAAGAGGTTCATTTTCATTCACCATCATGTTCGTCATGACCACAAGCGAATAGAGCATGTCCCAGGCTCTGCAATCGGTATCAGGAAGCGTGGGAGGCGGGGCGCCAAACACAACGCAATCGCTCGACGGGATGGCAGGGGCATCGGCCGGCTGCACGGTGGTGGGAGTCTCGACGGATTGAGGGGTTGCAATTTGGGCGGACGCTGACGCCTGTGCCGTTAGGGGTGGCGGCGTCGGAATGGAGGACGAGGACGAATCGCTTGGCAAGCTTTGCGGAATGCAGGCAACTGCAAGCAGAAGGGCAATCAGAGCGCTGCCCAATATGCGCAGGGTCATGGCCTATTTCCTTTCATCCGATTCTTTGTCCCAACGGAAAGAAGGCCGTATCTCTGTCAGGGAGACGTAGTGATGGCTTCCTGGCTTGCCAAGCGCAGGCAATCAACCCGGCGATGACGGGTACGTTCAATCTGCGGGAAATTCTTGCGCCGGTCAACTCGATCTGCCGATCAGCCGCCCGATCCATGTTCGCGCCTCTGTTTCGCCTGCATGAAGTCGATCACTTGCGCGGCCAGGGCCCGGTTCGGCTCAACCGGCGCGGCTTCCGCTTCCACTTCCGCCGCGTCCATCGCCGCCTGGGCGGTCGGATAGTTCGCGCCCCGGCCCTGGTCCTCGCCCGTAGCCCGATCGCGCACAACGAAAGACCATAGGCCGGAGCGTTCCAACGCGACAACCGCCGCCCGCGTCCGGTTCGCAAGATCGCCGTTGATGTAATCCCCGCGTCGCGTCAACTTCCAGCCCGTCATGGTTCCCCCAATTATAGACAGATCTCTTCTATAGTAACCACGGTTCGACTGCGCACGGGAAACGAAAAGCAGCGAGCGGACGTTCTGTTCCGCTTGCTGTTCTTGTTACGACCGTGACACGTTACCGTTCGAAGTCTTCAGGATACAGCGTGACCTGAATATAACGGTCCACCCGCAGATACTCAAGCGCCGCCGCCTTGATGTCGGCGACGGTCACCGACTCCGCACGCTCTTCCACGACCTCCATGTCGACGAGAGCGGTCAGTTCCACGTCTTCTTCGGCGGCGTAGTACGCCAGGATGTGCAGCCAGAAGCCGTTCTGCTCCAGCTGCTCCTCCCGCTGGCGCACATACTGCGCCTGGGCCGCGTCCAGCAGGTCCTCCCTTGGCCCGTCATTGTGCAGCCCGGTGATCAGCGCAAACAGCGCGCCCACAAGCTCCTCCACACGCCCCGGGTCACTGCCGAAGTAGACCGAGACCTCGAACAGGCTGTCCGGTTCGGGGACCGTATTCGCCGACGCGCCGTAGGCATAGACGCCGCCCCGTTCCTCGCGCAGCTCCTCGCGCATCAGCGTGTCCAGGATCGTCGCCAGCATCCGCAGCGTCAGCCGCGTCTCCAGCGAATCTTCCGCCGGGCCGGTGAACAGCATCGAGGTGAAGCTCTGCTCCTCCTGCCCGCGGTAGACCGGCGACACGACCACACCCGGGGGCGGGTCCGGCGACACGTCAAGCCATGTTTCGTCGCGGCCCGTCGAAGGCAGATTGCCCAGGTAGCGCTGCGACCAGTCAACCATCTGCTCGACGTCGAAGTTGCCTACGAAAACGAAGGTGAAATCGCTGAAGTCCGCGAACCGCTCCTCGTATATCTCGAAAGCCCGCTCAAGGTCGAGCGAATCGATGATCTCCAGCGTCGGCACGTTGCGCCGCACGGTATCGCCATGCCGTGCCTCGATGAACGCATCGGTCAGCGCACTGCGGGGGTCCAACTCCCGGTTGCGCAACGACTCGGTGTACTGGTCCTTCAGCGTCGCGAAGGCGTCTTCATCCGCGTTCGCGGCCGTGCCGTAGAGATAGACGAGCTGGAACAGGGTCTCGATATGCTCCCTGCCCGAATGGCCGTGGAACCCTTCATCCAGCTCACCGATGTAGGGGCTGACCCCGACCGACTGGTCGGCCAGCAGCCGCTGCAGCGCGGCGTAGCTGACGTCGCCGACTGCGCTCTGGCTGACGATGCTGTCGATGAAGTCCGCCTCGGGGTAGTCCTCATCGCTCACCAGCGACGAGCCGCCCGGGCTGGTCGCGCTGAACAGCACCTCCTCCTCCTTGAAATCGGTTGCTTTCAGCAGCACACGCACGCCGTTCGCCAGCGTCAGGTCGGTGATATAGTAGGTCTCGTCCGTCGCGCGCGAGACTATCTCGACCGGTTCCGGAATATCGGTGAGCAGCTCGCTTACCGCTTCGATGTCCTCGTAGGCATCGACCTGCTTGGCCTGCAGTCCGTCGATCACCGCGGCCAGCTCATCCTCGGTCGGGAGCGTGTCAGCCTCCGACTCCGGCCCGATGATCATGACCGACCGGTTGTTGCCGCCAACGTACTGCTCGGCCTTCCGGTTCACGTCCTGCGGCGTAATGTCAGGCAGCAGGCGCTCGACCAGGCGGTACTCGAACTCGATGCCCGGCACGCCCTCGTTCTCGAGGTAGTTGCGGCTGTACTCTCGCGCCAGCGAGAAGCTATTCAGGTTGTCGCGGTCATTGTACAGGCGCAGATAGTCGTTGAGCAGGTCCGACTTGGCCCGCTCCAGCTCGGCGGCTGTGAATCCGTGCCGCCGCACGCGCTCCACTTCGGTCAACGCAGCGTCAAGGCCGGAGGCCACCTCGCCCTGCCGTGCCTGCACGTTCACGATCTGATAGTTGACGCCGCGGACCAGCTGGCCCTCGTTGACCGCGGCGCCGAGGAACGGTGAGTCGGCCTCCCTGGCGATGTCGTTGAGCCGGAAATTCAGCATCCTGTAGAACAGTCTGCCAAGCAGCAGGTCGCGGTAGACGCCGGCCGTGTTCAGCTCCTCAGCCGCCTGCCGGTAGATGATTTGGCTGAGCGTCATCGGGAACTCCGGGTCGGTGATGATCAGATACTGTGTGTCGTCAAAGTCGGGCAGCGTGTATTCGGCCCGGGCCCGCGCCCCTTCCGGGTTTGACAGCCCGCCGAAATGCTCCACAATCCTGGCCTCGGTCGCGTCCACGTCGATGTCGCCCACAACGATTATCGCCATCAGGTCGGGCCGGTACCACTCTTCGTAGAAGCGGCGCAATGTCTCCGCCGGCGCGTTGCGCACGATCTCCATGTCGCCGATCGGGTCCCGCTCCGCATAGCGCGATCCGCCGAGCAGAAACTGGAAGATCTGCTTGCCCAGACGGCCGCCCGCGTCCTGGGCGCGCAGACGCTCCTCCTCCACGATTACACCGCGTTCCAGCTCTACCTCTTCCTCCGAAATCGTCGCCCGGCTGGCCCAATCCTCCGCCACCTGGAACGTCTTGCTGATGATCTCCTCGTCGTCGGTCGGGAACTCAAGGAAGTAGACGGTTTCGTTGAACGAGGTGTAGGCGTTGACGTCCGGCCCGAAGGTCATGCCCACGCTCTCGAAGTAGGCGGCCAGCTCCTGCTTCGGGAAGCGCTCGGTGCCGTTGAACATCATGTGCTCCAGGAAATGGGCCAGGCCGAGCTGGTCCTCGTCTTCCTGGACCGAGCCGGCGTTGACCACCAGCGTCAGCGTGGCCCGGTTGGCTGGCTCCGTGTTGTGCCGGATGTAGTAAGTCAGCCCGTTCTCGAGCTGCACCTTGCGGATCTGCTCGTGCAGGGGCAGCATGGCGTCCAGATCCAGGACCTCGCTGTCGAGATCCAGCACGGTCGGCATCTCTTCTGCCTCTGCAACCTCCTCGGTCTCCTCGGCAGCCTGGGCCGGCTCCACCGCCTGTTGCTCACCCTGGCCTGTCGTCGGCGTCGACGTGAAGGCCGGAGCATCCAGCCCCTGACACGCGGCGACCAGCAGCGCCAGTATCAGGAGGATGGCCGGCAGAATCTTCGCCGGCAGCAACCCCCTTCCGGGCGCGTTCCTGCCCCTCGAATCCTGCCAGAGGCGCGCAGGATGATCTGTCTTTGCTTTCATCACGGCTGACCCCCTTTCCCTATTCCAATGCCCGCCGCCGCCGCCAACGGCCAAAAACGCAATAGGCAGCATCAACTATCCCCCACTTCCCCAGCAGCCCCATGCCCGCGTAGAATACGCGTTTTCAACGGGGTCTGTCTTGCGCAGACATACTGATCTCGGAATTTCAAATGTGCCGAAATCGGTATATTGCTTGGAAACTGCCAGGGCCTTTTGTTAGATAACGATTGAGAAAAGTCCTCTGGTGAGATAGCTTTGGCGTTCGACTCCAACTAAATGCAAATTGGGAACCCTGCTCTACCTGATGCCGTTATGGCGGTGAAGGCTGGAGTTCAGCGCTGATGCGATGCCGCGGCTTGAAAACAGGGCCAGAGGCGTCGCTATTCATTCGGGAGATTCACTGATGCGGGAAAGAACAGGGCATGCCACAAGGATTGGGCGGCGATTCTCCACAAAGGCGGCAGGACTCGTTGCAATCGTCCTGCTGCTGCTGTTGGCCACCGCAGCGTATTTTCTCGTCAAAGCATACAGAGAAAGCCAGGAGATTCGCGAGTACGTGGGCGGCCCGTACGGCGGACAGCTACTCTACCTGCAGGCGTGCGCGGCGGACGAGAGCGCAGGCGCCGGGGGATCAGATTCGCTGGAGGCCCAGTTGAGTTCCTGCCGGCGGAGCGGTTACTATGTCTACGACTTTAACATCAGAAGGTCGGTTGTTCTGACAGAAAGTGATCTGGCGTTTTTCAAAGAGTACGATATATTCTCCTTTCCCGATTCAGTGCGCGGCCAGGTAGGAGAAAGCGATACCAATCCTTTCAACGAGATCATCCCATTTGAAGAATTCGACGGATTTGACTACGACTGCCAGGCTGACGACAGTGATGACGGCTTCAGTTGTAAGCAGGCACCGGCGTTGTGCGAGCGCGGCGCGGAGGCGATTCAGTGTAACGTCTTCAACCCGCGCACGGGACGCGAGGAAATGCACGTTATCGAGCGGTATGCCGGACTGGATCTCCTGGCACCGCAGGGATTCATCTCAGGCCCCGACATTTTCATGATGTTGAAACGCCGCTTCTTCCCGATCCTTGAGCGTTAACGAACCGCCCCATATGCGCCACCTTCATTAGGGCCGGGCGGTTGGACCGGCGGTGCGTCTGTGAAGGGAAATGTTGTACGGGCCATTGCTTTTCCCGGCTGCCACAGCAAGACCGCCGCCAGCGTCGCCGGAATGCGCCATCGCTTCATTGCTCCTCCTCGTCCTCGTCCATCAAGGGAATAACTACGTGCCGGATGATCATGTTCATCAGCAACAGGAGCGCCATCAGCTCGGCTGCCAGCACCACCAGCATCGCGGGCACGAACCATTTCATAGCAGGGCCTCCAGGCGAGTCTGCGGCGGACGTAGGGCATAGATCGTTGTCAGGTTTCCTCCCGGAGCCAGCTTTCCCCAGGGAACTCCTTACGCAAAGAACGAAAGCACACCCCCAAACAGGAACAGCATGGCGCCCAGCAGCAGGAAAAGGGTGAGGAGGGCTTTAGCGTCGGACATTTCATTCTCTCCCAGCGTGTTGACCCGGCCCGCCGGGTCCTCATCTCCTCAGACACTGTTCGGGCAGGGGGTCGGGCCGGGCGCTCAGGGCGCGAAAGCAGCTGACGAAGCATGTCTGCCCCATGCTCTTGCGCGCGCTGTCTACTCGAGCGCCGGTCATTGGTTTCCTACCGCGCCGTTGCGCTGTCCGCCTGCGTTTCCCGCGCGCGCGCCAGACGCAACAGATCGTCGAATTCCGCCTCAAATGCCGCAACGATGGTGTCCGGGTCCGGCGCAAGGCCGCGGTCGGTGATGAGCCCGATATTCACCTGCCCGCCGTAGCTGAATATGCTGATACCGACCCCGATCGAGCCGGACTGGGGCACCCAGAAGACGATCGTGTCGAGAAGCTTGCCGGCAAAGTAGAGCTTCCGGGGCGGGCCGGGCACATTTGTCAGGACCACGCTCACCTTGCCGGCAAAATAGCCGCGGATGGCCCGGGCGATCCTGTCCGGCGCAACGCCCAGGCCGGCGAGAGCCTGATAGGCCACCAGCGCTTCGGGCGACCGCTTGATGGCGTCCATATGGCGCTTGGTCGCAAAAAGCCGACCGATGGGATCGGCGACGCCGACCGGCAGGGGGAGATAGACCAGGGCGAATCGGTTGGTCAGCGCCGTGTCCTCGGGATCGCGGATGTCCACCGGCACCATGGCCCGGATCTCCTTGCCGCCCGCATCGTCGCCGCGCGCTTCGATATAGCGGCGCAGGGCGCCGGCCATGGCGGCGACCAGCACATCGTTGACCGTTGCCCCCAACGTGTTTTTGACGAACTTGACGTCGTCCAAGGGGATCCCCCTGGACCAGGCGACCGCCTTGCCGACCCCGACCGGACCTTTGAAAGCGGTGCTGTCGTCCGTTCGCATGAGCGCCAACTTCGCCAGCACTGCCGCGACCTGCCCAGCCAGCTGCGCGCCCCTTGCGGCCAGAGACAGCAGACTGGCCGGCTGTCTGCCCCTCCTGCGGCCTTGCGGCAATGTCGCGGCCCCCGGGCGAGCCGCGGCGCGGGGCAAGGGACGGGGAGGTTTCTTCTCTTGGGGAAGCGCGGCCGGCGCGCGGCGCGCGCCCTCCGCAGAGTCATCGGCGAGGGAGAGCAGCACCCTTACGAGCGCGGCGCCGTCGCCGATGCAGTGGTGAATGCGACCGAAGAAGAGGCTGCCGCCTTCGTAGCCCTCAATCAGGGTGAACTTCCACAGAGGCCGATTCAGGTCCAAAGGAGCGCTGAGCAGTTGAGCTACGGTTTCGTTGAGAGTCTGCCTGTCCCCCGGCTCGGGCAGAACGATGCGCCCAACGTGCGCGCGCAGGTCGAACGCGGGATCGAGCTCCCAGCAGGCGCGGGTCCTGAGGAGGCCGCGACGCTCCACCACGCGCTGGCGAAAGCGGGCGTGAATCAGAAGACGCTCCTCCAGCACGGCCAGCACACGCTCGTATGGCAACAGCTCCTCGAAGATCCAGAAGCCGTTGATCACCATCGGATTGGTAGGATCGTCCATCATGAGCCAGGCCCGATCCACGCTGGACATCGGTTCGCGTGCGGCCAGTGGCGTGCTACCCGTGACGGGCATTGGGGGCCGTTGATTTTTTCTGCGCGCGGAAACTATCCTCTTGAACGCCAGCGGGACGATAACGCCAGTTACCAGCGCGCCGGCCAGGCGAGCCAGGATGCCAATCAGGGATAGGTATCTCAAGGCTCTTCCTCCCCGGCAAGGCCAAAGCGGCGGTAGAGTTGGTAGGGGCCGACGAGCAGTGGGAAGAGGACTGACAGCACAGCCCAGCCGAGCAGGAAGGGCTGCAAAAAGTCGGGGTTGAGCGGGCGCGCTTCGCGCCAGAATGCCGGCAAAGTGGGGCCGAGCAGATATGCGATGCCGGTTCCGGCTGCGCCGCCGCCAAGGTTGGCCAGAATCGAAACTGCAAGCGGCAGGCAGCGCTTCATCCCTCCTCCTCCAGCAGGTCCTCGAGCTCGCCGAGCTGCTGCAAGGCGGACTGTTTCAGCTCGACGAGCCTGATGATCAGCCGGACCGCTTCGAACGCCTCCTGCGGGCTCTCGCTCTCCACGAGGGCCAGCAGCCGTCTGTAGGCGGCCTGGGTGAGCTCTTCGAGCGTAAGCTCTTGACGGGACAATGCGCTGTCTTCCCGCTCCTCCTGCCTCCGGCGCAGGTCGTCGGCAGCGTTTTCGTCAACGCCGACCCCGGTGAATCTCCTCTCTGTCGCATCTTCGGCTACACCGGGGATCGACCTGACCAGGGCAAAGAGATTATGAATGTCATTGCTTGAATAGGGCAGGGCGCCTTTGCCGTCTCTTTCCATGCCGCGCCAGCCGGCATAGGTTGCGGCCAGCTCGGACCGGGTCGCTTCTCGATCGGAGCCGAAGATCAACATCTGACGCATGAACTCCGGATGCCGGGCGCGCAGTTCATCGAGGCGCGGGCCTTCCACGATTTCATCCGGGTTGCTGCGTTCCATCTCCGCTCTCTTCTCACGCCCCTCTGACGCACTGCCGCGTCCCATCTGCCTCTCGGCAGAGCGGTAGATGCAGAGTTCGAGCCATTCGACGCGGTTGTCTGCGCTGATCTATTCCGTCAGGTTGATCTTCTGCCGGGTGCGGCCGCGACGGACCGGCGGCCGGCGCGTCATCGCCGCTTCGTTGGAGAAAAGCCCGGCCGCCCCCCGTTCCACAGGATCTGCGTAGGCGCCCGCTATTGCCTGAGTCCCGGGTTGAACGCGTGAGCGCACAGGGGGCTGGCCGGGTGATTCTGAGGGCCCGTCAGCCCGTCTCTATGCCGGAACTCGGGATACAGGACCGCCAAGCCCGCTTTGCAGGTCCAGCGCCGGCCCCCATCTTCTTCTCCTTGTATGCAATGCCTGGCCGCCCCCCGTTCCACTGGGTGTAGAGTTGTCGCGTATGCGCAGCTGTAGGCTCCCGGGGTTGAACGCGTGAGCGCACAGGGGGCTGGCCAGGCGCTGTCGTGGACGATGGCGCGTGCGGGGGAACCATTGGGAGGTATCCATCCTTTTCACCTGGCCGGGCCCTCTCCGCCGGCACTGTGCGGCCAGCGACGGCGTTGCCGTTTGCCCAGGGCAGTATTACGCCTGGAGATCTGACCCGGAGTTGTCGAGACGCTTGGCACAGAACGGCGGCAGGGGATCAGGGTCGGTGGCGATCAGCACGATCTGGCCGTTGCTGCGGTAGGCCGTACGGCGTTTCGCGTTGCAGCCGATGCAGATTTCGAGGCGGAGGATTTCACCGTTTTCGCCGAAACCGTCGATGAGGCGCACCTTCTGCCAGCCATGAGCCCGTTTCGACAACCCTGCCGGCTGCTGTTGGGCCATCTGCCGCGCGCCGCGACCTCGCACGCGCCTCAGTAACCTTTTCATCATGCTCTTTGATTTTCTCTGTCGGGCGGCCCGGCTGAGAAGCGGCGGCCGGACAGTTCGGGCGCTCCCTTCGCCTCCTATATTCTCTCCAGAATTTCAACCTGGCGCGACAACTCTTCGACTGTCTCGGACAACCCGGTGACAAGGTCCGGGGCGTAAAGGAGGGCGCCGGGGTAGATGCCGAAAGCGACAAGAATGATGTCGCCGACAACTGCAATCGTTCGGGCCTTGGCGATCATGGAACGGGCTCCTCTTTCTCAAGGGGAATCGTATGCGATACCAACCAGCCCCCGCTCCAGAAGGTCGCAATCCCCGACGACATGGCAATCAGCACAGGCATACCCCGGGGCAACGGCAAACGCGGGCATCGAAGTGAGCAATGCAATAAGCCCAAAAACAGGCACCGGCGTTGTACGAATCTTCATTTGCTTTCTCCTTGGGGGAGAAAGACCAGGCCGCCCCCCGTTCCACGGTGTGCTGACAGTTATCTCAGGTATCGTCCGGGTAAACGCTTGCGCGCACAGGGGGCTGGCCGGTCATAACAAAGCATAGGATGGATCTTCCTGTAGTCTTCTGAAAACAGTGAATGACAATGGACGTAGTTGGCATTCATAGCCCGTAAGCGCCTGCCTCGCCCCATTCCCCGCAAACAGCCGGCGACGGGGGTGAACGTTGTGCGCCGCTGGTGTCGAGGTAGGCGATGAGGACACAGTTTATCAGTCGGTCCAGGCACATTTGACTGTGAGGCATACGTCCTCTTGTTGTGATTTATGGGCAACTACAATCGGGAAAGAAAGATGATCAGACCGGCAATTATGCTGCCGAACGCGCCTGTGAAGACAGCTGCGGCGGCTGTATCTTTTGCTACTTTCGCCAGTGGATGGGATGTTGGAGATGCCAGGTCAACCACAGTTTCGACAGCGGTGTTGATCAGTTCCAGTCCTATGACAAGCGAAATAGAGATGGCTACAATAGCCCACTCCAATTTGCTGATGCCTAGAATAAGTCCGATGATGACAACAACGCCAGTAAATACGATTTCGATCCGGATACTTCGCTGGCTGATAAAGGCATAGCGAAGACCGACAAGGGCGAAGCCGATACTGCGCCAGATTCCCATTGTTGACTTCATTTGGGAATATCCAAATTGCTGGTTGACATGACAGGTCTTTGTCGTTGACTCCCGGCCGCCCCCCGTTCCGCTGGGAAGGTAGAGGTAGGCGCGGCTTCCTGGGCAGCACGCGCGGCGCCCTGGTCCTGGGTACCCCGGGTACACGCTGGCAAGAGCGCACAGGGGGCTGGCCGGACAACAACAAGGTCTAGGCAGGCACATTCTCCTCGCGCCGGCGCTGAAGAGCGGTCAGCGCCTCCGAATGCTTCTGATTCCGACCCCTGGCCAGCAGGTCAGCCGCGGCCTTCGGCAACGGCCGGCTCCCCGTCCGGACCGCGCATCTTGAACGAGGAGAACAGGGTGCTCAACCCCGCCAAGACCGCCCAGAACGGCAGGAGCGCCACGACGACAGCCTGCGTGATGAGCGGATTCATGATCACGAGCAGACCGAAGATAAGAGAGAAGATGCCCATGACGAAACTCCCGACCGACCTCATCCCCTTCCTGCCGCTGAACATCTGCGCGACACCGACAAGCATGGCGGAGATCCCCATGAAGAGCGCAAGGTA
Source organism: Caldilineaceae bacterium (assembly GCA_034428395.1). Taxonomy (GTDB): domain Bacteria; phylum Chloroflexota; class Anaerolineae; order Caldilineales; family Caldilineaceae; genus Bin5. The sequence goes on along the minus strand of DAOUHX010000237.1, from coordinate 2,012 downwards.
GGTGCCGGCCATGAGCCCGGATATGGCCGGATGACCCATCACGAAGAATCCGGCCGCGATGCTGATAATCCCGCCGACAATCGCCCACACGCGCGACCTGTCCTTCTTCGTTTTGCCCATCACGCCCTGCGCCACGTCGAAGACGCCGCCGACAAGCCAGTAGGCGCCCAACACCTGAACGAGGGCAAGCAGCGTCGGCCCCCGCCCCCAGGTGAACATGAAAAGTCCGAATATCAACAACAGCACACCCCGCAGCGCAACCATCCACCACAGGTTGACTTGCGCGCTTTCCGGCGCAGTTTCGGTGTTTTTTGTCATGCTTCTTTCTCCCTCTATTGGTCAATCGCAATTCCGGTCCAGGATTCGGAGCGCTCTGGGCCGTTCATCTACTCCGGCTGCGGCCGGGTATCGGGCAGGGTCGTAAAGTCCTGGACGACGACGAAGTCAACGCTGCCGTCAGCCATAATCTGCGCCTGGCGGATCTGCGCCAGGTTGGGCGCGCGGTTGCTGCCTTCGACGTTCATCTCAAAAACGCCCGCCGCGCTGACCGTCCCCATCTGCTGCATCGCCTTGAGGAACTCGGCCCCGCTCAGACCGTCGAAACCGGCATTGTTCAGGGCGACGGTCAGAACGTCGGCAAACCCGAACATGGCGCTGTACATGAGCAGGTAGGTGAAGGCCTTTTCCGCTTCGGGATAGCCCTTGGCCGTAAATGTCACCAGCGCCCGCTGCACGCCCGGCGCGTCGGTATCGGTCCACCACAGGTAGGGGAAGACGCCGTAGTAGCCGGCGGCGAGCGGCGCGTTCTGGCCCAGGATGTTGAGCACGTCGCGATTCATGCCCCAGTTGACGCTGCCGAGCACGACCTGGTCGTAGAAGCCGAGCGCGTGCAGCGTGCCGATCACCTGGGCGACGCTGAAGGAGATGGACTGCATGTAGATGACATTGGCGCCGTTGACCAGCAGGTTCTGCAGCTGCCCGGTCACGTCGGCGGCCGGGTCGATGGCCTGCTCTTCCAGCGGCAGCATGGAGATGCCCAGGGATTCGGCGAAGGCCAGGGATTCGGGCGTGGTCGCGCCGGCGCCGAAGGCGTTGGCCCAGCCGATCACGCCGACGGTGATGGCGTCGGCCGCGCCTTCCGGCTTGATGTCGGCCCAGTTGTCGTGCACGAACTGCAGGAAACCGGCGAACTGGTCGGGGTAGATCGGCACCATCCCGACCGTGTAGCCGTCGGCCGGGTTATAGATCGAATGGGCGTGGACGCCGGTGGCGAGGTTGACGATCTGGTCTTCGACCACGCGGTCCTTGAGCGCGACCGTGGCGGCGGCGTTGGCCGTCATGATAAACAGCGGCTTGGGCGACTCGGCGCGGAACTGCTCGTAGACCTGGAGCTCCTGCTCGAGGACGTACTGGGTATCCTCGACGCGTATGTTCAGCGTCACGCCGCAGACGCCGCCACCGGCGTTGATCTGGTCGAGCGCGTCCTGCGCGGCGCTGATAAAGCCGGTCCCCATCAGCGTGGCCAGCGGCCCGGTCAGGCCCGCCTGCTGGTAGATGGTAAGGCTTTCGCCCTCGTAGGTGTTTTCGCAGGCGATGTCCACCGGCGCTTCGGCCGGCGCCATCGCTTCCTCCTGCGCGGCGGGCGCCGGCTCTTGCTCCGCGGCCACCGGTTCTTCCGGTATGGGAATCGGTACGCAGGCGGCCACAAGCAGGGCAAAGAGCAGGATGCAGGTGATGGAGGTGAATCTTCTCATTGCAGGTTCTCCATAAAGCTTGTTGTCAGCGGCTGGCGGCCGGGGCTCGTCGACATCTCTTAAAGCCCACGGTTTTCGATGGTTTGAAGCACGTAGGCTGTAATGTCCGGTATGGTCACGTCCAGGAGGCCGACTGACACGTAGTTGATCAGCCCGTTCACCCGTCCTGCGAAGGCAACCGTATCCCCGCGCGCGATATTCGTATCCGTCTCCCTGGATCGAACCAGAATCTCGTCCTCCCATGCCTCGTCGTAGGTC
>DAOUHX010000236.1:0-3539 GCA_034428395.1 Caldilineaceae bacterium | reverse complement strand
TTCGCAGCACACCAACCTTGGCTATGCCAGCGCGATGGCGGTGGTCGTTACCCTGGTGCTGGTCGTCTTGGGGTTGATCATCCTGGCACTGAGCGGGCCCCCCGAGGAACGGCTGGTGGAGACATAATGCACAGCAGAGACCCGCGCGCCTGGATCGCGGACATCGCCGCGTACGCTTTTATCGCGATCACGCTAATCGTGGCGGTAACGCCGATCCTGTGGACGTTTCTGTCCTCGTTCAAATTTGCGACCGACATTGCGACGGTCCCGCCAAAATTGCTGTTTACACCGACGCTGGAGAACTACCGCATCGTGATTGAACAGGGCAGCCTGTTGCCCGGTTTGCGCTCCAGCATCGTCGTTACGCTGGGCGCGACAGTTCTGTCGCTCCTGATCGGCGCGCCGGCCGCCTACTACCTGGCGCGCTCGGGGGGCTTCGTGGCGGTCGGGCTGGGTGGAATTGTGATGTCGACACGCTTTATTCCGGTGATCGTTCTGCTGATTCCGCTCCTGATCGCGTTCCGCTCGCTGCGTTTGACCGGCTCGTTTTACGGCCTGATGATCGCGTACCAGCTGGCGACGCTGCCGTTCGTCATTCTCGTGCTGTGGGCCGCGTTCACCCAGATCCCGCGCGAGCTGGATGAGGCGGTCCTGATCGATGGCGGGACTCCGTTCACCGCCTTTGTGAGGGTCAATCTCCCCCTCGCCGCGCCGAGCGTGGGCGCGGCCACGATTCTGGCGGCGCTTTTCTCCTGGAACCAGTTCATCATTCCGGTCATTATCGGCAGTGGGGGCGGGGCACCGCTTGCGATCATGGGATTTGCCCGCTACGCCGGGGGGGAAGAGGCGCTGGCCGATTGGGGCCCGCTTTCGGCCTGGGCCAGTATTCTGATGCTGCCGATGATCGCGGGCGCTTTCATCGTGCAGCGGCATCTGATTGCGGCCTTCGGCGGCGAAGCACCGAGTGACAGTAGCTGAGGGGTTGGTATTTGTAGCTGCATTGGCTGCCATTTCACGCTCTGCCCGAGGAGCAAGGAGAAATGATGAGCGACCAGTTGAGAATTCTGTTTCTGCCCCACTACACCGGGCCGGAAATGACCCGGCCGTGGCAGAAAGACTTGGAGGCCGCCATCGATGAGCGTCACGATCTGCGAATTTACGATGCCGGCCAGCCGCTGGCGCCGCAGTTCGAAGGCGTCGACGTGGTGCTGGACCTCGGCGGCTCGATGGGCACAAAGGAGATGGCCGACGCGGCGGCCGGACAGGTGCGCCTATGGCAGATTCAGGGCACAGGGATCGATCACTTTGACCTGGAGTACTGGCGGGCGCGGGGCATCGCGGTGGCAAACTGTCCCGGTCAGTTCAGCAGCGTGGCGCTGGCGGAGTGCGCCATGATGTACATACTGATGCTGACGCGACGGTACGCCGAAACCCAAGCCAACTTCGGGCAGGGCATCTTTTACCGACCGATGGGGCTGGCGCTTGATGGGCTGTCGCTGGCGATTGTCGGATTCGGGGCGAGCGGGCAGGAGCTGGCGCAGCGGGCATCCTCGTTCGGCATGAGGATATCGGCGATCGACATTCGGGATGTGTCAGAGGAGGAGATAGGCCGCTTCAACCTGGAGTTTGTCGGCAAGCCGGACGCGCTGGACCGGGTCATCGCCGCCTGCGACGTGCTGTCGTTACATCTGCATCTGAACGCGCAGACGCGGCACATCATCGACGCGCGGCGGCTGGCCTTGTTGAAGCCAACCGCGCTGTTGATCAATGTCGCGCGCGGGGAGCTGGTTGACGAGGCGGCGCTGAGCGAGGCGCTGGCGGAGGGCCGCCTGGCCGGCGCCGGGCTGGACGCTTTTTCGCAGGAGCCGCCGGACCTGGACGAACCGATCTTCAGTATGCCGAACGTGATCACGACCCCGCACATCGCCGGCGTTACCGACGGCACATCGCGCAACCGCGCCGGGGCCGGCGCCGAAAACATCGAGCGGATTGCGGCCGGCTTGGAGCCGCTGTATCGCGTCGACTAAGGCGGAGAAGACAGGGGACGCACGCGGACGGCAGGTTGGTTGCGATTCAGATCAGGCGGGTGAGGCCATGCGTTCGGCGGCGGCGATGCTGTCCTGCAGCGCGGCCATCTGCTCCATCTGCTTCATGAAGCTGATCGAACTGTTGACCAGCGTCTTCCAGTCGGGCTTGGCCGGCACGGCGTCGAGCGACAGGTAGCCGCTGAAGTCGATCGAGTTCAGCGTTCTAATTACCTGCAGGAAGTCGATGTGGCCGGTGCCGGGCGCCTGGCGATTGTTGTCGGCAAGATGGATGCACATGAGCTTGTCGGCCGCGTGGCGCAGCGTGTCTGTCAGGGCCGCGTCTTCGATATTAACATGGAAGAAGTCGGCGAGAACGCCGAGATTGTCGGCGCCCACCTCGTCGGCGATGCTTTTGGCTTCGACAATCGAGTTCAGGAAACCGGCGTAGCCCTCGAAGCGGTTGATCGGCTCGATGGCGACGCCGACGCCGCGCGGCGCGGCGTATTCGGCGAGCTCACGCGCCGATTTGGCGAAGTTGCGCCGCAGATCCGCACGCGGCACGCTGGTGACCGGGTATTCGCTTGCGGGCGGGACCGCGGCGATCTCGAGGATGGGCGGGTCGTCGAAGCCGGCGGCAAGGTCGATGCACTTCTGGGCGTAACTGACGGCATAGCTGCGGACGGATTCATCGTTGGAGGCCAGGTCGCGGACCTCCCCCGCATGCCAGCCGCCCCAGGCGCAGATGAGCGCCGGTACCTTCAGCCCTAAAGAAGCGGCCATGGAGGCCACCTTGTTGAACTGTTGCGGGTCGATCCGGTCGGGCTCGGCATCGAGGTCGACGGCATCGTAGCCGGCTGCTGCCACCGTCTCCAGGACCTCCTGCGGTTTTTCCCAGACGTCTCCGCCGTCGCCTGCCAGTGTGACCAGGATGACCGAGTATTTGTGCCCCATGGCGCGGCTCTCCTTCTTCGCTTTCCAAATGGGCCAGATGTTTAGCCTGTATCCGGCGTGTCGGTCGGTGTCGGTGTCGGCGTGTCTGTTGGCGTCGGCGTGTCGGTCGGCGTCGGTGTTGGTGTTGGCGTTTCGGTTGGCGTCGGCGTAATCGTTGGCGTGTCGGTCGGTGTCGGCGTAATCGTTGGCGTGTCGGTCGGCGTCGGCGTTTCGGTCGGTGTCGCCGTGTCGATTGGCAGGGGCGTGACGGTCGGTGTCGGCGTTTCGGTTGGCAACGGCGTTTCGGTTGGCGTCGGGGTAATCGTCGGCGTCGGCGTGGGCGCGAGCTCCCACCAGAAACTGATGAGGGCGTGGCCGGAGTTCTCGAAGAACTCGACCTGGATGGCGCGTTCGCCGGCGGGCAGGTCGACGTCGACGCTGACGGTACGGTCTGCGCCGTCGCGCCATTCGTCGAGCACGATCTGGTTGTCGATGAGGACGCGGGCACCGTCGTCCACGCGCAAGAAGAAGCTGTAGATGCCGGCTTCGAAGTTGATGCGCCGCTGCCAGCGAGCGGAGAAG
>DAOUHX010000235.1:0-2304 GCA_034428395.1 Caldilineaceae bacterium | reverse complement strand
CAGTTCATAGGCGGTGATGACAGGCTTTTGGGGATAGAGGATGAATAGGCCGCGCAGAGCGTACTCTTTGCCGCTGATCAACGAGGTGGAGACGACCGAGAGGAAGGGAAGCAGAAAGAGAAGTGTCAGTAGGGCGAGGAGAATAATGTTGATCCAGTCGAACAGCTTTTCGCCTGGGGAGTATTTCATGGCGGCGCCCCTACCAGAGACCCTCTTGGCCCAGCTTCTGGGAAATCTTGTTGGCCATATACATCAGAGCGAGGGCAAGAACGGATTTGAAAAGACCGACCGCAGCGCCGAATGAGTATTGACGGCCGATCAGACCGGCGCGGTAGACATAAGTGTCGATAATGTCTGAGACGGAGTAGACCGACGGCGAATAGAGCAGGAGTATCTGCTCGAAGCCTGCGTCCAACATACCGCCGATGCGGAAGATGAGAATAATGACGATGGCGAAGGAGATGCTGGGCAGAGTGACGTGCCACATGCGCTGGAAGCGGTTGGCGCCGTCCATGGCGGCGGCTTCGTACATCTCGGGGTTTATGGTGGCCATAGCCGCGAGAAAGATGATGCTGTTCCAGCCGGCGTGCTGCCAAACATCCATTGTCACGATGATGGAGCGGAAGAGGTCGGGGTCTGTCAGATAGGCTTTGGGTTCGCCGCCCAGCGCGACCACGAGCTGATTGAGCAGCCCGCCCTGGGGGGTCAACATGGCGCGCACGATGCCGGCTGCCACGACCATTGAGAAGAAGTGCGGCAGGTAGGAGATGGTCTGGACGGTGCGCTGGAAAAGGCGGACGCGCACTTCGTTGATGAGCAGGGCCAGAATGATGGGCACAGGGAAGCCGAAGACCAGCTTGTAGAGGCTGATGAGCACCGTGTTGCGCATCACATTCCAGAAGAAGATCGAGTCAAAGAAGTTGCGGAAGTGCTTGAAGCCGACCCAGCGATCGAGGCGAAAGATGTCGGTTATTCCCAGGAAAGGGTCGTAGTCCTGGAAAGCGATTATGACGCCGACCATGGGGAGATATTTGAAGACGACAAAGTAGAGGAGGGGGATGGCGGCCAGGGCATAGAGGAAGCGGTCGCGCTTAATCTGGCGCCATGCTTCACGCCAGCCTTTGCGCTCGGTGTAAGATGGGGAGGCCGGGCTTACGGCCAGGCCCGGCTGCTCGCCGCCCAGGTGTTGCATTGATCAGCCTCCGGCGTTGCGGGGCGGGTGAAGAGGAGAGAGGCGATACAACGCCTCCCTCCACAGTTCATGCTTCTCGTCTATGCTGGGTGATAGAGCCGGTACTGCTGGGTGTAGAGTTCGCTCCAGCGGTCGAGGCCGGCGCCTTGCAGGTCGCCTACGAAGCTATCCCATTCGGACAAGGGGCGAGCACCGGAGATGAACTTGATGCTCTCCTCGTCGATGAAGCGTTCGAGGTCGACTTCGCCGGGGAACTGGTCGCGGATGGAGGTGCGGTCGTAGGGAACGTCGAAGTCGACGGGCATGCGACCACCGTCGTACTGGTTCCAGTAGGTGTTGATGTGCTTCCAGTGACGATTCCAGAAGATGCTGCCGTCCTCCTGTTCGACCTTGACCGCAGTGGCCCAAGTTTCCGGCCCCAGCCCCAAGGTAATCTGGTAGTCACGCGAGTACTTCTCTTCGCAGACGGCGCTTCCCGCGCTGAACTGGCGGGCGATCTTTTCTGTCTGGTCTATCCATTCCCAGTCCTCGCCGGGGATGCCCCAGGAGGCGATTAGGTAGTTGGTCACGTCGTCCGGGCCGCCGGAGTAGAGCCAGTTGACATACTTGATCACGGCATCGGGATGCTCGGATTTGCGCGCAATCATGTAGGCCTGGTTGGAGCCGGCGTTGTTGGTCTTGGCAATACCGGAGGGACCGACAATCTTGAGGGAGAGGATGTAATCTTCCTCGACATAGCCGGCGTCGCGTCTGATATCAGACCACCAGCCGGTGATGCGTGAGTACCAGCCGAGCCAGAGGCCGATGGTCAGGGTCTTGAGCATCGAGCGGTAGTCTGGGTTGGCGAAGGACTCCTGCTGCAGCCAGCCGTCCTCCCACCACTGATTCATGCGGGCCAGCCAGTCAGGATAGCCTTCCTGCAGTTCAGGCGGCTTTAGCATGTTGTCGGCCGGATCGATCCAGCGCGAGTAGCCATGGTCGGTGAAGGCGCCGAGCGTGTTGTACATGAGGTGGCGGCGGCCCATCGTCGTGATGACGGCTTCGGGGTTGTTGCCGCGCATGGCCAGGTAGGCTTCTTCCATGCCATCCCAGGTATCGGGCACATCGAGTCC
>DAOUHX010000234.1:0-4874 GCA_034428395.1 Caldilineaceae bacterium | reverse complement strand
GTGCTCTTCGGCAGTGATGCTGCGGCCCTTCTCGATCATTTCGACGAGTGTGGGCTCGAAAGCGTTGGGGGCCTGGTCATAGCTGCGGCCGACGCGCGCGGCCATCGAGACGAACCAGGAGACTTCGGCGCCGTCGCGGGGGTTGTCCCAGCCGGGGTCGACGGCTTCGACATTGCAGCCGAACTCTTCGAAACTGCGGGCGGCCTGTTCGGTGAGGCGTCGGACGTCGGGCTCGACCGCGGCGTAACCGAAGTCGGCGCTCCAGGCGACGCGCAGTCCCTTGAGCGCGGGCAGCGGGTCGGCGACGGCAGCGACGTAGTCGTCGGGCGTGTTGTCGATTGTAGTCGGGTCGCGCGGGTCAGGGCCGGCTGTGGCCTGGGTGAAGAGCGCGGCGTCGGCGACCGTGCGGGAGATTGGCCCGTTGTGGGAGCGGGCGGCCCAGATGTCGAGGTTAGGCCAGTATGGGATGCGGCCGAAGGAGGGCTTGAAGCCGAAGACGCCGCAGAGGGCGGCGGGGATACGAATGGAACCGGCGCCGTCGGAGCCGTGGGCAAGAGGACCGAGGCCGGCGGCGACGGCTGCGGCTGCGCCGCCGCTGGAGCCGCCTGGGGTGCGTTTAGTGTTCCAGGGATTGCGGCCCGGGTCGCCGAGCAGGTTGTCGCACATGTCCTTGTGACCGAGGTGGGGCGTGTTGGTCTTGCCGATGATGGTACCGCCGGCGGCTTTGACGCGCCCGGTGACGGCGCCGTCGAAGGCGGCGAAGTTGTCGGTGAAAAGGATCGAGCCGCTGGTGTGGCGCATGCCTTCACTGGGTTCGAGGTCCTTGATGGGAACAGGCAGGCCGTGGAGGGGGCCGAGCTGGTCGCCGCGCATGACCGCGGCTTCGGCGGCTCGGGCGGAATCGAGGGCTCGGTCGCCATCGACGGCGAGGTAGGCGTTGATGAGGGGATTGACCGCTTCGATGCGGTCGAGGATGGCCCTGGTCAGCTCAATCGGTGAGAGCTGTTTGGCGCGGATGGCTTCGGTGAGCTCGGTGGCGGGTAGGCGGCAGAGTTCGGGAAAGGTCATGGTGGGCGGGCCTTTCGTGTGGCAAGGGAAGCTTGCGGGCTCTTTCTGAAGTGCTGCTGTTAGAGGTCAAAGAGATCGCGGACGGCACAACTGAAGCCGGGGAGAACAGTGTCTCCGTCGAGCGTGTCGTCTTCGGCGAGCACTTGGAGGGGCTGGCCGGGACGATGGATTTCGATGGTGCGCGTTTCGGGGTCGACGACCCAGACGAGGGGCACGCCGAAACTGATCCACATACGGGCTTTGTGGTAAACGTCACGCGGGCTGTCGTTGGATGAGACGACCTCAACTGCAAGGTCCGGTGCGCCTTCGTAATAGCCTGACACATCGGCATCCAAAGGCAGCTTCCGGGCGGAGATGAAAGCAATGTCCGGCTCCCGAACCGTGTCGGGGTTGCGTTCGAGCAGAAAGCCCACGTCAGAGGCCAAGACCCATCCCAAACGATGGGGCTTGATCAGTCCACCGAGCAGGATTGTGAGATTGACGACAACCTGGCCGTGTCTTACTCCGGTTGGCATAGTGTTGAAGAGTGCCCCGCGAATGAGCTCCCCGCGAACGCCTTCGCTGTCAATGCGGAGGAGGTCGTCGGCGGTGAGGAGCTTTTCGGATGTGAGAGTCATGGTTGGAACCCCCGATAGTATTGAGGTGAGGGCATTATACTACATATCCCGCGCCGATGTCTGGTTCGGAGATGAAGGTAGGTAGTGATTTGTGATATTGGGCAACAGGGCTGGCCTTCGAGATGGGCGAGATCTTGCAGGTTCGTTGGTCTCCGGATTCTCGAATGTTGCCCCGCTGAATGCGCTAGCTTTGACTTCCTCAAACCCTCGAATCCAGCCTGGACGTTACACGAAGTATCAGGAAGAATACCTCATGTGGATTTCTCATCCTGAGCCGCAGTCCGGTCACCACTGGGCGCGATACGGATACACGTGGCTCTCTTGGGAAACGAAACTCTGATCGGCGCCTTTTCAGGATGGACTGCCGCTTGGTCGAAATAATTCACCCGATGGACTGTGTGTAGAAAGCCTGGATTCTGGAATCAGCAAATGGCAGGCGAGGAGTGGGGCAGTGGCGACAACTGTCCGATCTGTGGGATCACGGTGCTACCAGTCAAGGGCGAGGACCTTTAGCCAGGCGTGCAGGTAGACGGCCGACAGTTCCAGGCTGTCAACGCGCTCCAATCTAACTGCAAGTTCCGGCACAGGGGGGGAATTGCCAGCTTCCCCTTGTTGACTCTTACGCCGATCTCCCTAATCGAATTTGAGCTGACGGCGATACGATCTGCTTTGGCGATTGCAACTGCAGTGGATGCAGAGAGCCTTACGTGTTCAAACATCCAGAACAACGGCGTTACGATGTCCAAGACAATTGCTAGGTATCTTCCCATTCGTCAAGGGTCGGAGCATTCGTGTCTTCGAAGAGAACCACTCCGCCACTGACGTCGCTGAAAACCTCTTCGATAGGCATTTTCTCGACGATCGGCTGGATGCGCAGAACGGCGCGGCCCCGGTCGGTTACGATTAGCGCCTCGCCGCTCGCTTCGATTTCGCGGAAGATGCGGAGCATGTTGGCATTCAGTTTGCTCTTGAAGATCGTATCCACAGATGTCCTCCGGCACAGATTGTCACCACCGTTATGACCGTAGTCCTACTATATCCGGATGGGGGACAGGCGTCGAAATCTTGGAAGGGGGTTTGGACGCCCGCCTTGTGGGGACGGATCGGAAACCGGCGTTTCAACCGGTCTCCGGCTGGGGGCGCGGCTGGTCGATGAGGCGTGCGAGGGCGGCGCCGAGTGACAAATCGTCGACCTGGCCGAAGGCGTTGACGCGCAGGTTGCCGGCGCGGTCGATGATGACGAGGCTGGGGGTGCCGCGCAGGCGGTAGCGGCCCATGGTGATGGGCGTGGGGCTACCGGGCGTGGGGGCGTCGACCCCGACGGGGAACGTGATGCGGTATTCATGAAGGAAGGCTTCGAGGGAGACGGGTGTCATGGCGTCATGGTGCTCGAAGACCGTGTGGAGGCCAAGCAGGGTAAGATCGTCACCAAAGTTTTGCTGGATGCGCTGGGCCTGGGGGATGCCGTGAGAAACGCAGCCGGGGCATAGCATCTGGAAGGCTTCGATGACGACGACTTCGCCATTTAGGGCGGCGAGGGTGGGTTTGTCGTCGGTGTTGAACCAACGGGTGACGGCGAGTTCGGGGGCGGCGGAGAGCGATGGTTGGGTGGTCATGGGAGGTTCTGGCTTGGAGTTTTTCGTCTTTGGTTACAGAGTAGACTGGAAGCGGCGGCTCAGTCGGCGCGATCGGCGAGGAGCGCTCTCACGGCTGGGACAAGCTCATCTGGAATGGGCATGACGGTCTGGGGATTGGTCGACGAAGGCGGCTTCGTCCTCGGCGAGGGCCTGTTCGTCGGTTTGGACCTCGTATTCCTGAATGAGGCTCTGGACGCGCTCGTAGTCCCGGCCCGTGGGGTATCTGTTGCGACCGTTCATTCTTGTGCCCTTCTGCGCAGACTCAGGTCTGCCCGAAGTCACCTTACTTCTTGCTTTTGCGCGGCGATTACAAATTCACTATTTCGGGGTTACGCGCGTACGCAGTTCACTCGGATATTGCGCCCAAAAGCAGATCGTTTGTGATGGTGGACAATGTGGAAAGTTTCAAGGCTGAGAGAGGCAACTCGCATTGATCGCTGCCTTCTGGCTAGCGAAAAAAAATGAGCATAGAGATTGCGACAGTCAAACAGAATGGCTCACTGAATCGCTTTCTTTGACTTCGCCGGGGTCCAGTAGGCCCGCCTCCACATGAGGGTCTTCCTGAAACAGACAGGTTGCCGGGTCCTGATGGGTGGCACCGGTCCGCCTTGCTTGCTGCCACGCCCGGAGTCTCCTAGTTTGTTCGCTCCAGAATCTGAGCCGTTCTTCTCTTGACTTTCCGGCCAACAGTCTTCGGACGAATTCCTGTCCGCGACGTTTCAACGTGATGCACTCCGCTTCATAGTCTGACACGGCGGATCGCCTCCTGGGGAGAATAAATGCCTATCTGACCGTACGAGTGGCTCGCGTTGACTTCGTTAAACAGGGCGACACTTCTGTGGTTGACGATATCTTTGAAATTCCAGCTTACGATGAAATCACATTCAGATACCGTTGCAATTGCCACATGAAGAGCATCTGTCAATGCTCGCTCAACGACCGCCCCGCAGTTGATGTAGTCTGTTTGAAGGGCCTCGGCGCTCTCACTGACCTCAACGATCCGGGCCTTTTCAGCGTATCTGCCAAGCAAGGTCCGCACTCTTAAAGGAGCAGGCAAGATCTCGGCGACAACGACAGTAGAGATCGCTAAGTTGCATAGCCCAGAGTCCACCAATTCAAAGAACTGACTGGTAGACTCGGAAAACTCAGGGTCGTATGCACCACCAAATACCGAAGTGTCAGCATAGGCGGTTACCTGCCGTCCATCCAATGCGGGGGAATCCTCTCAGGCCAGGCATGTGTCTTTCTTTTGTACAGATGTACTATAGCGCGCGGCCTCCGGTAAGTCAACTGAAGAGCTCGCGGCCTGGGCCGGCGGACCATTGCCGCTGTCGGATGGCGACGAAGGTGGCGTTGCCGCCGGCGATGAAGGCGTTGTGGAAGGCGAGGACCAAATCGTAAGTGCAGTGGGAACAGAAGGCGAGTGTGCATCCCAAAATGGGGGTGAGATATACTGAAAGGGAGTGAGGGCGAAAAGGGAAACAAAGGGAAGGGAAAAGGGCAATGGGTCGGAAGCGCAGTCAGGCAGGCAGTCAAGGGGATTTTGAAGAGA
>DAOUHX010000233.1:0-6452 GCA_034428395.1 Caldilineaceae bacterium | reverse complement strand
CATCTGGGAATACGATGCCATCACCAAGATTCCCCCCTGGTTCTGGAGCGACCGGGCGACCTTCGATGACCCTCCCGACGACTCCGGCGATCTCTATGTCCTCATGTTCAACACGGCCCAGGACGGCCTCATCTACAACATGGACATCGTCGAGGCGGCCGGCGCGTCGCTTCCCGAGACCCAAGATGAAGCCTACGAGCTGGCCAAGCAGCTTACCGACCGACCTAATCAGTTCGGCTGGGCCAACCGGCACACGGTGCCTGAGAAAGTCGGCTTTTTCCGCGACATGATCCCCTGGCTGCTTGGCTATGGCGGCGTTTACGCCGAGGGCCAGATGCCGACCGTCAACACCGACGCGATGATCAATACCCTGGCCCACTGGCGCCGAATGTATCTCGACTGCTTCCCGCAAGGCTCGGACGCCGCCACTTTCCGCCGCATGATCGCAGAGGGCAAGGTCGCGCTCTACACCGACAACAACGCCCTGCCCCCGAACTTCTTCAACATGAATCCGGATTCCGAAAACTTCATCCGCTCCGCGCCGCTGCCCTGGCCCAACAGGAAGGGCGCCTCATTCCCCTCCTACTGGACATGGCCGGCAGACTCGCCCCCGGAGAAAAAAGAGGCCGCACGCACCTTCCTCGAATTCTGGGCGACACCGGACAACTTCAAGGAGATGACCTGGGCGCGCAAAGATCCCCCCATGATCCCCCAGGCCAACACGCCCGAGTATCTTGACTCTCTGCCCTGGATGTCGGGATTTGCCACCACCGACGCAGTTCCCTGGCTGTTCGTCATGGGCGACTACCAGGGCCACGTAGAGGAGTTCAGGACCATCGTTGTCGAGCACGCCTCCGAAGTCGTGGTTGGCACGATCAGCCCCGAAGAGGGCGCGCAAAGGGCCCAGCAGGGCTTGGAAGTCCTGGCCGATCAACTGTTCGGCTGATTTGGACCCATATTGGCGCTGCGGTCGTTTGGCCCGCGCCGCCATCCTCAGCAACGCCTGCTGCGTTCAGAATCTGATCGGCCTGGGCGCAGCAGGCAAGAGGCCGTAACTTTGCTCGCACAGAAGCGTCTCTCCTTCGCCGCTCGGCGCCGGCTTTTCTCTCTTGCCATGGCTCTGCCCGTGGCCGTCTACCTCCTCCTCGTCTTCGCATATCCCATCGCCCAGGAAATCTACCTGAGCTTCACCAGGGCTCGCCTGCTTGAGCGCACGCCGCCTGTTTGGGTCGGGCTCGATAACTACCTGTCTCTGGCCGGCAGCGCGAAATTCTGGCTTGTGATTGGCAACACCCTCTTCTACGCTGTCGCAGCCAATGCAATCATCATCATTCTCGCATTGGGGCTCGCGCTGCTGCTGAATCAAGCCTTTCACGGCCGCAAGCTGGCCCGAGTCGTTACCTCCCTGCCGTGGGCCTTCCCCGAGGTGGCCGCCGTTCTGGTCTGGAGCTGGATGTACAACAAAGACTTCGGCGTGATGAACGTCTTCGCCGGCTGGGTGCCGGGCATCTCCGAGAACCCCAACTGGCTGTTGGATCCCTGGACGGCCTGGTTCTCCATCGTGCTCATGACGGTCTGGAAAATCTTCCCCTTCTTCAGCCTGATCATCCTGACCGCCCTCCAGTTGATCGACAAAGAGCTCTACGCCGCCGCCAAGATAGATGGGGCCGGGTCACTGCAGCTTTTTCGGCACATAACGCTGCCGGGAATCGCCCCGACACTGGGGATCATGATCCTTCTGATCACCATCTGGGGCTTCCGCCGCTTTCCCATCATCTATCTTCTGACCGGCGGCGGCCCCGGCGTGAGAACGGCAACACTGGTCGTCCTCACCTATATAACCGCCATCCGGTCGCTGAACATAGGGCTGGGCGCCGCCATGGCAATCGTCGGCCTGATAATGTCATTGCTCATCACAGTGCTCTACGTGTTCGTTACGCGCCGTCTGGGCCAGGCACAGATCTGAGGTTTCGGGAGTCGCTGAGCGTGACAGGAATCCGGAGCCACACTCCACCGACTGTACAAAGATGGATGACCGCCCGGCGCCGCGCCGAGCGCATCGCCCTCTACGTCACGATCGTCTTTGTCTGCCTGGTTATCGTCTTCCCGCTCTACTGGCTGGTCATAAACGCCCTCATCCCGGGCCGCGAAGTCTTCCGCTATCCGCCGGCATTCTTTCCATCTTCATTTCGGCTGGACGCATACCGGGAGATCATTGAGCTTCATCCCATTCTGACCTGGCTCAAGAATTCAATAGTCGTATCGGCCGGAACCGTTGCCCTGGCCCTGGTTCTCGAAATCATGGGCGCCTACGCCCTCAGCCGCCACGGCTGGCCCGGCCGCAGCCTGCTTGCTATGGGGCTTCTCAGCACGCAGATGATCCCATCGGCCGTGCTCGTCATACCCATTTTCGTTATCTTTCGCCAGGCCGGCCTCGTCGATTCACACCTCGGCCTCATAACCGTCGATACGGCGCTGACAGTCCCTGTCGGTATCTGGATTCTGAAGGGGGCCTTCGATACGATACCTGAAGAGATCGCCGATGCTGCCTTCGCCGACGGATGCTCCGAATTGGGCGTTCTCATCCGAATGCTGCTTCCTCTGTCCTTACCGGCTCTCGTCGCCGTCGCCGTCATCGCATTCTTCACCGCCTGGGATGAGTTTGTCTTCGCATCCGTCTTCATCATCTCCCAGTCCTTACGCGTTTTCTCGGTCGGCATCTCGACCTTCATTGGCGAGATGGCGACACCGGTCGACCTGATCTTCGCCGCCGCCAGTATCTTCGTGATCGCACCGCTCATCTTTTACGCCATTGTCGAACGCTATCTGCTCTCCGGCCTCAGCGCCGGCGCCGTCAAAGGGTAGTCCGTATGCACGAGTCCAACTGCTCTCGCGAAAGGCCGATTGCCGGTCATCCAGATGTGTCCTCGCCTGACTGTGGCTTCTCTCTTGCGGGCAGGCCGTATTCCGGCGTCTGGCAAGCACCGAGCCTCACATCGAGACAGAACTGAAGCTTGCTCGACAAGCGAGTGGAAGGACCCCTCCATGCACAGCGACGGTGATTCCGCCTACCCCCCGCCCAACTTTTCCGCCCCAAGAGTCCCGGGCGACAGGTACGAAGCCGAAGTGCCCGATACGCTCGATCTCGCAGAACGGGCCGCTCTCGCCATAAACGGCATCGCCGGCGGCATCGACCGCGACCTCGACCACCAGATGTGGTTCCTCGTCAACTACGCCTGCAACCCCGCAATCATGCGCCACCACGCCGCCGACGCGACTTGCGACGCCCTGCTCGCACCTACCCTTGCCCTCCTCCGCACCATGAGCGGCAGCACCGCCCACGTCGAGACCGAAGTGGGCCTGATCGAACACCTCCTGCGCGACACCTCGCCCGACGACGGCCTCTACTACAACGTCTACAGCCCCGACAAACCGTGGCACTCGGAATACGGCCACGCCCACAGAGGCCTGATTCCCGAAGACTTTGCCGTCACCGTCGCCCAGGCCCACTGGCTGGAGGCGATGATCTTCTGGCGCCAGCTGACCGGCGAACCCGCCTGGGAAACGCGCATTCGCAAGATGGTGGACGGGCTGATCGACATTGCGGTCTACAAGGACGACTACGCCTATTACCCCGACGGCGGATTCGCCGAGGTCTGCGGCTACCCGCGCTCCGGCTGGCGTCATACAGAAGAACCCGAAGATGACTACAACAACGCCGAAGGCTCCGTCACCAGCTACTACGGCGACATCCTCCGCGTGCTGCCGCTTTGGTATCAGGCCAGCGGCGACGAACGCGCCCTCGATCTGGCCGGCCGTCTCTCACGCTTCTGCATGCAGCCCCGTTTCTGGGGCGGCAACCCCCAAACCGTGATGGTAGCAGGCAACGAACTGGGCCACTTCAACTTTCACGCCCACAACCGCCTCCTGATCCTCGCCGGCATGGTCGAATACGCCCACATGGCCAACGACGCGCGCGTCCTCGAGTTCGCCCAGCGCGGCTTCGAGTACGCCATGACAATCGGCGTCGCCAAGCTCGGCTGGGTCACCGCACCCTTCTGGGGCGGCAATCACGTCGGCATGAACGAGGCCTGCACCTTCTTTGACCTTCTCAGGCTCGGCGTCCGGCTCAGTGACGCCGGCGCCGGCGACTATTGGGACTACGTCGACGCCGTCGTGCGCAACCATCTCGCCGAGCAGCAGCTCCTCGACGCCGAAATTCTCCGCAGTATCATGGCGGCAAGCCCGCCCTTGCCCGAACCTCCGATCCCGCTCGGTCAGGGCAATCAAGGCGTATCCATCGACAACGTCATCGAGCGCACACTCGGAATGTTCGGCTCCTGCGCCACCCCCGTCGGCATTCCCCAACCCTGGGTCATGCAATGTTGCAGCGCAAACGCGCCCAGGGCGCTCTACTACGCCTGGGAGGGGACCCTGCGCCACGACAAAGGGACCGTTACCGTCAACCTGCTGCTGAACCGGGCTTCAGCCTGGCTGGATGTCGACAGCTACCTGCCCTACGAGGGCAAGGTGTTGATGCACGTCAAGGACGCCGCGCGGGTCGCCGTTCGCCTCGCCTCCTGGATTCCCCGCGATGAGTTGCAAACACGGGTAAACGGGATTGCACGTGAAGGGGTGAGGCTTGGGAACTACATGCTCATCGACGAACTGAAGCCGGGCGATACCATCGCGCTGGCCTTCCCGGTCCAGGAATCCGTGGCCACCTACACCGGCAACGCACACCGCCCCGGCGGCAGCAGCAGCAAGGTGCGCGAGACCCAATACCACTGCACTTTCCGCGGCAGTACAATCGTCGACATCTCACCGCGCGACGAGGATCCGACCACCTACCCCTTCTATCGACGCGATCACATGCGGCAGGATGCCGCGCCGATGAAGCGAGTGACCCGCTTTGTGCCAGAACGGACCATCGTCAACTGGTAGATTTGAATCAGGAATCGAAACGCCGCGCCTGCACCCGGCTGCACAAACAATAACCGGCATCTGGTTTGTCTTCAGTATCCGCCACGGCCCATCTCAGCTTGCAGGAGGACGCGCCTGCGTTTCCAAATCTTCGATTTTGGGCCAGACCCGCAGGTACACATGAGATCGTTGAGAATCAAGTTTCCACGACGCCACCAGGGGAACGATCTCACCGGGCAATCGCTTAGCGAGGTTGAGAACGGCTCTGTACGTTGCTCTGCGAACGACGGTCCGGTCGTCCGCAGCCAGCCCCCACAGCAGCTTCGACAGCAGTTCAAAGTGATTGGCGGCCTCGGCTGACGACAACGCCATCGCCACATTCCACTGTGATCGTTCGTTTTCGCTCGCCATCCCCAGCCACGCCGCGACCAGCTTGGGCTGGGCCTTCAGAAAGCTGTCGCCGATGGCATACGCGCCCATGTTCTTTCGGACATACGGATCGTCATCCTCCATCAGCGGCGCCAGGACCTCCAGCAATAGGCGGCATCTCTCTTCCGTCAGGTCTTTCGCAGCCCAAGCGCTGGCAACAGCGACCGCCCGCCGCACATTGGGCGAATCATGGCCCGCCCATGCCTGGAGCGTAGCAAAAATAGCGTCGAATTCGCCGGCGATGATCCGTCTCAAAGCACTGGCCGCCCACTCCCGCACCTCCCAATTCTCGCTGTCGGCCAGCCCCAATACGATCTCAGTTACCTCGGCCGGGTTGCGGTCGAAGAGTGGTGCAAGTACCACCAAACCTATCTCCTGCGCGCCCTCGCTTTCCGACCGCGCAAAGGCAGCGCCCGTCTTGTAAAGCGATGCCCGCGAATCCTTATATTGCCTTTCGATGAGCTTTACCGCCTTCAGCTTTACCGCCTGACGCGGCGTTCCCGCGTGGGCCGTTTTCTGTGAGTCCAGCACGGAGAATAGCCCCTCCAGGTTTTCCTCTTCGAGCGCGGCTACGAATGCCTCTTCCCAGGAGCCGGACTCGCTCGTGTTGCGGCTGACGGCCTGACGGGCATCTTTGCCCCCTTCGATTGGACGTGGCATGCTCTGCACCTTTTGAATTATGATAGAGGTATTCAACTTTCGCCCGTTGTTATAGTCAACTTCCCTGCAATTGGCAATACTGTCAAGTTCAGATTGAGCCCAGGCAGACCATTTACTTTTTTAGCGCAAATACGGTCATGCAATCTCCCCTCATCAGACTGACTCCGCGCGCCGCCGCGCCTTCCGTCAGCCCCTTTCTCTACAGCAGCTTTGCCGAGCATTTCGGCCGCTGTATCTACGACGGCATCTGGGTCGGCCCCGACTCCGACATCCCCAATGAGGACGGCCTGCGCCGCGATACCCTAGAAGCCCTCGCGGAACTGTCGCTGCCCGCGGTCCGCTGGCCCGGCGGCAACTGGGCCGAGTATTACCACTGGCGCGACGGAATCGGACCGCCGCAAGAACGCCCCCTTCGCTACAACATCGAGTGGGGCATCCCC
>DAOUHX010000232.1:0-5123 GCA_034428395.1 Caldilineaceae bacterium | reverse complement strand
CTGTACAATTTGACGAAGTTCCTCGGCCAGGAGATCTGCCGTGTCTTCGCAGACGTCCATGGCATCGAGACGCCGGTCCTGACCTTTGCCGGGCTTGTCGACCCGCAGGGGCCGGGCCATGACGCCGAGCGTGAGCACGCATGGCTGACTGCATGGGAGGATGTTGGCTCCGCAATGCGGCAGGCTCTGATAGCGCCTTCGTTCCCGCGTAATTTTGAAGTCATGCAGATCTGCAGCGACACGCCGCACGGCCGGTTTTCCAACGAGAAGGCCAGACGATTGCTCGGGTGGAAGCCGCGCCATCGAATGGAGAGATATTGGCTGCGAAGCCACGTTCAAGCCGGTTGAACGAGAGTTGCGAGGCTGCTTCATTCTTGATTCAAGGAGGTCAGGATGTTCCGTCTTTCGGTTTGTGAAGGTACTGTGTTGCGCGATCTCCCTTTCCTGGAGCGGGTGCGTACAATCAGCCGCGCCGGCTTCGGCGTGGACCTGTGGGGATGGGAGGACAGCGCCCTGGATGCCATAGCCGACGACGCGGAGATTGAAATCTGCGCCATGCCGGGCTGGTCGGGGGGCAGCATGATGCACCCTGATGGCATTGAGGATTTTCTGGCCGGTGTGAAGGAAAACCTGACCGTAGCCGAACGGATCGGATGCCGCAATCTGAGCATCACGACCGGCCGGCTTGACGAACGGGGCCAGATGGCCCACAACATCGCGGCGCATCCGGCAACGAAGTGGATATCGGCCTACAAGACGTTGTGCGAGGTCGCAGAGTTGGCCGAGAAGAACGATGTGACCTACAGCCTGGAACAATTGAACACGAAGGTGGACCACGCCGGCTATCCTCTGCGCTTCACCGAGGACGTGGTGCGGCTGATCGAGCAGGTCGGCAGCCCGCGCATCCGGCTGCTGTGCGACATCTACCACGTGCAGATTGAAGAGGGCAACGTGGTCCAATCGGTCCGCGACTACCACAGCTTCATCGGCTACGTGCACGTGGCGGACGTGCCGGGCCGGCATGAACCGGGAACGGGCGAGATCAACTACCCTCGCATTGTGTCAACGCTGCGCGAAGTGGGTTACCAGGGCGTGGTCGGCATGGAGGCGTTTCCGCACGCCGACGCGCTGCAGGCGATGGAACAGTTCCGCGCCTTATTCAGCTAGAAGGCTGCGGGCGGACAGCCCGGCCAGCGTCAGGGGCTGCGCCCGCATGGCTGCGTTGCCGGTCAGGAAGGCTCGTAGCCGGCCGGATCAAGGACGACAATGGTCGGACGGCCCAGCCCGCCCGCGGGCAGCGGGAAGGTGACGGTGTTGTGACGGGCCAGGATGACCGGATCGCCGGAGCGGCGCTTGAGAAACTCGTCGACCCTGGTCATCCCTGCCGTCAGCGGCGGCAGATTGTAGTGCATCGGCACGATCCAGGTCGGGTCGAGAAACTCAATCATGGGATCGAGCTCGTCGAGCTCCAGGGTCAGGTGCTCGCCTACCAGGGCCAGCAACACGTCGCAGTGACCGGCAAAGGGCGCGAGCTCATCAGGTCCGATGCCGTAGCCTAGGTCGCCCATGTGCAGGAACCAGAGGCCGCCGGCCTTGAAGGCGTAGAGGGCGTTATCGTCTGGCCCCTCGGGATGGTGCGGCGCCTCGGCGGCCTGAACGGCGTACATCGGCTCGCCCTCAAACGTCACCTCACGCTTCCCCTGCGCCACGTCGAGCGCGTTGATGAGTTGAGAATAACCCTCAACGGCCTCGTGGTTGGAATGCGCCTCATCGGTCAGCGAACTCATAAGAACGGTATCCGCCTGCAGCTTGAACTCGAACACGGCGGGGTCGTCCACCCCACACGCCGCGGCCACGACATTGGGTTCGTAGGGGTCCATTGCGATCGTGGGGCCGTCGTCCTGTGTCATAAGAAATGTCGCCAACCCGTACCACTGAAGATGCACTGACATTTTTCCCTCTCCTCTTTACTCTTGCGTCAGACCGCCGGCCCGTTCCATGCCTGCGATTTCCCACCACTTTGCGCCGGACGGTCTTTCGATCACCAGCGGCTTGAGGAAGGCTACGGACTTCTCCAACCCCTCCTCCACTTCAAAGTACTCGCTCTCCATTTCGAGCGAAATAACGTGATCGTAGCCGAGCAGGCGCAGCGTCGAAACGAACTCGCGCCAGGCGGCTTCGTCATGGCCCCAGCCGGCCAGCGTATAGGTCCACGAGCGCTCTGAAAACTCCTCGGTCGAGGTGCTGTCCATCATGCCGCGCAGCCGCGCGTTGTGCCGCGAGATCAGGATGTCCTTGGCGTGGACGTGCTGCACCAGCGGACCCAGGTAGAACAGCGCCTCGATCGGGTCGATGCCCTGGTACCACAGATGGGAGATGTCGAAGTTGCAGGCCGCGGCCGGCCCGACCTCGTCGTGGAGCCGCTTCATTGTCACGGGGTTGTGGATCATGTCGCCGCCGTGCATCTCGAAGCAGATCGTCACACCGTGGTCGGCGGCGATCTTCCCGTGCTCGCGCCAGTATGGCAGCAGGCGCTTTTCCCACTGCCAGTCGAGGGTATCGCGTAAAAAAGGCCACTCCGAGAAAGTCACCCAGTTGGGCGCGGTATCCCCCTCAGCGCCTTCGGGCAGTCCAGCCAGCAACGTTATGCGGCGGATACCGGCCAACTCCATGAATTCACAAGTGCGGCGAAACTCGCGCGAGTAGGTTTCGGCGACTTCCTTGTTGGGCATGAGCGGAGCGCCGTGCCCGCCGAGCGCGCTGATTTCGAGGTCATAGCGGGCGAAGGTATCCTTCCAGCGCTCGATTTCGCCTTTGTCGGCGAGGAGCTTCTCAACGTCGCAGTACCCCCGTCCCCAAAGACCGCATGCGCCAACCTCGACCGCCTGAAATCCCATATCACGCGCGTATCGCAGACCGTCTTCAAACTCGAACTGCTCCAGGTTCTGGGAAATCACGCCGAGTTTCATCTGTCCCCCCTTTCGACTGAAAGTGGTCCACTGTATGTGCAGCGCACCGGCAACTGCTTTGCGTCGGAAAGTGCCTTCGAAGTCATTTCCTCCGGCACAGTTTTAGGCCGGTTTCTCCAGCCGGGAACGTCCCGGTCAACAGGCTCCTTGCGCGGGCGTTCCCGCTTCAGCCGGCGCCCAAAGCATTCTGAAATTGATTAAGCGTACCGATCAGAGACTGGCGCTTGATCACAATGTCGACGCCGACGAAGAAGACACGTACTCCCAAGGAATAGAAATGGGCTGCCTGGTCGAAGCTGAAGGCTCCAGCCGAAGCAATCTTGCCGGACGCGACCGCCGCCGTAAAGACCCGCTCGAATTTCGGCGTCTGGCGCGTCCTGGCCTCATCACCAAAGAGGCCCAGACTGACCGACCAGTCCATCGGACCGACCGTAACCATGTCGATGCCGTCAACCGCCAGAATCTCGTCCAGCGCCTCGTAGGCTTCGTCGCTTTCGATCATCAGCATCAGATGGGTGGCATCGTTGACTTCTCGCAGCGTCTGTTTTGGGTCCGCGCCCATCGTGTAGGCCGTGCCGGCGCTGGAACTGGATACGCCGCGGCGTCCCACAGGTGGATACTTGCCCATCTGGACAAATCGGGCAGCCTCTTCCGCGGTTCTGACGTCCGGCAGGGCCAGCACCTGAATGCCGCCGTCGAGCAGGCGCTGCACCTGTGTACGCGAAAGTTCGGGCATGCGCACGAGCGGCACCATGCCCAAATGTGTAGCTGTCCGGCCAAGCCGCAAAGTCTCGGCCATAGATTGGGGGCCGTGTTCCATGTCGAACCAGACAATGTGAAAGCCGGCCTGGGCCATCAACTCGACGTCGGTGAGCGTCGCGTCGCGGCAGATTACCCCGAACAGCGCGTCATGTTTCTCCAGCAGCTCACCAAGCCGGTTTTTCAGCGTTGGTACATTGTCATCCATAGGTGCTCTCCCCGCCTTTAGGCCCTCGAGACAATTTACAGCCGAATGAGTTCAATAGTCGCATCAGGACGTTTGGACCGTCGGCAGGCCCGGCACCTTCGTCCGCACTCGGAAGAGCGACGTGCGCGCCGTGATGTAGAGGCTCTGACGGTCGTCGTCGCCCCATGCACAGTTGGCCGGGCGTTCGGGCGTAACGATGACACCGAGGCAGGCGCCGTCAGGCTCGAACACCCAGATTCCCGTGGCGCCGGTTACGAAGAGAGTTCCTTCGACGTTGATTTTCATGCCGTCGGGCGAGCCGGGTTGCGGATGGTCCATGTCGGCGAAGATACGGGAGTTGGCAAGCGATCCGTCCCCGCGCACATCAAAGGCGCGCACGTGCCGACGGGGTGAATCGTCGACGTAAAGCGTCGACTCCCCGGGGGAAAAGGCCAATCCGTTGGGACGGTCAAAGTCGTCCGCCAGCAGCTCCACGGTGCCGTCGGTCAGAATGCGGTAGAGGCCGTTGCAGGGCTGCTCCTGTACCTTGCTGTAAGGCGACGATTCGCTTGGCTCGATGCCGTATGGCGGGTCGGTGAAGTAGACGGTCCCGTCCGACTTGACGACGAGATCATTGGGGCTGTTCAGCAACTTGCCGTCATATCGTTCGGCCAGGCTGGCGGCGGCGGCGCCCGCCCCGCCGCGGGAGACGCGGCGATTGCCGTGCTCGCAAGCGACCAGAAGGTTGTCGCGATCGAGCGTCAGGCCATTGGAGTTTCCGCTCGGTTGGCGCCACACGTCGACCACCCCTTCCGGCCTCCACCTGTAGATGCGGTCGGCGGGAATATCCGAGAAGAGCAGATAGCCGTCAGGATGCCAGACCGGACCTTCGGTAAACTGGAAGCCGGTAGCCAGAAGTTCAGGGTCGCCGGACTCGACGAGTGTTTTGAGTTTCATGCCGTTCTCCTGGTCCAGGCCTGGTCATGTCATGTACAGCATTATGAGCTGCCGGGTCGGGGCGCTCTTCATGCCGGCTGATAGCCGGACGGTTCAAGGATAACAATTGCCGGCCGTCCAAGTTCGGACGCGGGGAGAGGGAAGGTCACGACCGGTTGACGCGCAAAGACGACGGGGTCGGAGGGACGGCGTTCGATGAAGACATCGACCTTTGTCATGCGCCGCTTCTGGCCGCTGACGGGCGCCAGATT
>DAOUHX010000231.1:0-6783 GCA_034428395.1 Caldilineaceae bacterium | reverse complement strand
TGCGCAACTGGTGCTGGAGGCCCTGGGCCACCCAACTTTGCAGTTCGAGGCGGGTCGGGCCCTGCGGCAGGGCTGGCAGGGCCAGTTCCGCCTCCGCGATCATAAGCGCGACGTAGGCGCTGTCCACGGTGCCGTCGGCAGCAATGGCGCGCATACGGTAGAGGGCCGCCAGCTGGTAGCGCACCCCGGCGAGGACGGCGTCCGGGCGGCCGCGTTCCTGGCTTAAATGCAGGGCCTGCGTGTAGGCGGCCAGGGCCTGGCCATAGAGGCGTTCCCGCACGGCGGCAGCGATATTGGGCGCCTGGTATAGCCGTGCATAGAGATTTCCCAGCCATTGATATGACTCCGGCTCGTTGCGGAGTTGAATCTGCTCGCGGGCGGAGTGAATTTCGCGCACCCACTGTGGATGAAGCGTCTGGAAGAGGATTTCTGCATTCGGAGGTGGTTCTTCGCGCAGCCATTCGAGCCGTCCGCCGCGCACTTCCCAGCCGCGGGGGCCTATTTGCAGCCAGCTGTCCGAGGGGCCCAGCCAATGCGCCAGGGCGGCGAAGTCGATTGTTACCCGCCAACCGTTGATCTCATTGGGCCAGGAAAGCAGTTCAGCGATTGGGTAATGAAAGTCGAAGGTCTGGGTTGCGCTCAGGGGTAGATCGTAGCGGAGGACAAGACGACGGCGAGCGTCCGCCCCAAAGCTGACCTGAACGCTCTGGCCGACCTTTTCGCCGGCGGGCTGCAGCGCGAGCGGCTGTCCGTCGAGGGTCAGGGCGATATTGTGAGGGAGGGGACGCCCAGCGGCAGCTGCGCCGGCAGGTTGCGCGACAAGCAATATTGCGGTAATCTCCTCCTTCTCTTCATTGTGCAGTCGGTATACGGCTTCGATTTGAAGACTAAGGGGGTCGTCTGCTGCAAGACGGGCATCGAGCGTGTGCGTGAGCAGGACAGGTGAAGATTCCAGCGCTGGCAGCAAGAACACGTGCGACGCGTCGGTAGAACTTGCTTGTTGCAACTGGTTCTTGTTGAGATTTTCATTGTAGGGCGCGGCCCACAGGTCGCTGCCTGCCGCGGATAGCAGGACTCCGCAGCAAAAAATAACGTACAAAATCTGATGGAAGAAAGTTGCAAACCGAGAGCACTTTTGATATTGTATTATGCGCATAAATTGGATTCACCCCTGCTTTGAGCGGGGTGACGGCAGACTGTGTATTCGCGTTATGCTAGGGCGCGGCCAAGGCACATATGGTTCGTTTGTTGATGAAGTGGGACATCAAAATGGGACATGAGCAACCCTATTTTGAATTTGTCATGCGCGAGTTTGCACCGGGCCTTATGCGGTTGGGGATCGACCCCGCCGACGTCTGGTATACCATCTATGGAAATGGGCCGCAAATGCTAACGATTGGTGAGGTTTCCAATCTGGAGCGACTTCAGGCGGTCCTGCAAAGCGAAATCTGGAAGAATCTGCACAGTAAGTTGTTGAGGCACGTGACAAACTACAGTCAGAGAGTTGTGGAGGACAACAGCCGTTCCTTTCAGTTGTAGGCATACCATTTTGGAGAGAATTCATGGCACTCTATGTTCGAAAATTGGAGGAGGATGAAGAGAAGGAGTTGGAACGCATGATCCAGAGTATGGGGAATGACGTCTCTATCCAGCGCCTGATGATCATCCTCCTGTCTTCTCAAGGACATAAGGTCCAGGAAATCAGCCGCGAGGTCGATCTGCATCCGATCAATGTGCGGAAGTGGATCCATCGCTTTAATACAGATGGTTTCGCCGGTCTGCGCAGTGGTAAATCCCCCGGGCGTCCTCCCGTGTTTACAGATGCGCAACGGCAAGCGATCGTTGACATCGCCTCCTCCGAACCCAAATCATTGAATTTGCCCTTCAAACAGTGGTCGCTGCAACGGTTGCGCAACTACCTGATTGAAGGCGCTGTCGTTGATCAGATTTCGGTCGAAACAATCCGTCAGATTTTGCGGGCGCATGGGATACAACCGCGCTCGATGGGTGGGCAGAAGCGGGCACGACGCCGTTCCTCGCAAAAGGAAAGCCGTCTGACTTCAGGAAATTCGACCGAATAACAACAGTTTACGCGGGTAGCCGGCGTGCGGACGCCGGTGGCAGGAGGAGCGTCAAAGGGCTTTAGCCGACTGTGGAGCGGCGTGCAGTCGCCGCGTCAGTGCGGCCGGCGGCCCCAATGGGTCCCTAATCGGAAAAGCAGGTATCGACCAGAATGGCCGCGTTGCTTGCGATGGCAGCCCGGTCATAGACGTTGTGCGCCGTCGCAATCACCACGCAGTCCGCCTTCCTGACCTCTCCGTCAAGTTCAGCAACCGCAGCAAGCGGAATGCCCGCATCGGCCAGCGATGTGATGTACGGGTCGTGATAGCTGGCAGCCACTCCCTCTTTCAGCAGGAGCCGCAGGATTTCGATGGCGGCTGATTCGCGCGCATCGGCCACGTCCGGCTTGTAGGCCGCGCCCAGGACCAGCACGCGGCTGCCCTCTAGTTCCTTGCCTGCACTGTCGAGCGCTTTCTGCACCTTCTGCACCCAGAAGCGGGGCATCTCCGCATTGATCCGGCCGGCCAGCTCGACGAAACGGGCGTTTCCGTTCACCGACCGCATCTTCCAAGCGAGGTATTGGGGATCGACCGGAATGCAGGGCCCGCCAACGCCCGGCCCCGGCGTAAACCTGGTGAAGCCGAAAGGTTTGGTCGCCGCGGCCTCCAGCACCTGCCCCGTGTCCAGCCCCAATCGGTCACACATCTGCAGCAGTTCGTTGACCAGAGAGATGTTGACGAACCGGAAGGTGTTTTCGAACAGTTTCGCCATTTCCGCGGTGGAAGGCGAGGAAACGGGCACGAGTGTATCGAAGACCTGTTCGTAGAGAGCCCGGGCTGCGGCAAGGCAGTTCTCCGTGACCCCGGCGATGATTTTGGGCGTCGTCTGAATCGTCCAGTCGCTGCGCCCGGGGTCGACGCGCTCCGGCGAAAAAGCCAGGAAGAACGTCTCTCCGACCCGCCATCCACGCGGCCGCGCAGCGGTTTCCAGCAGAGGCAGCAGGAGTTCGCTTGTCGTGCCTGGATATGAGGTAGATTCGAGGATTACGGTCATGTCCTGATGCAGATGGAGGGCGATTTCGCGGCCGCTGGCGACGATGTGAGAGGTGTCCGGCGCGCCGGCCTGGTCGAGCGGTGTGGGCAGGCAGATGGAGACGGCATCGCACTGGCGCAGAACGGCATAGTCGTTCGTGGCCCGGAGGCGCGCCGCCTGACCACGCAGGGCTGTGTC
The DNA here is from genome assembly GCA_034428395.1 of Caldilineaceae bacterium. Taxonomy (GTDB): domain Bacteria; phylum Chloroflexota; class Anaerolineae; order Caldilineales; family Caldilineaceae; genus Bin5. Next base: position 3,492 of record DAOUHX010000231.1, on the reverse strand, counting down.
GGTGACGTCTGTGACGTAGGAGCGACCGCGGTTGACCGCGTCGACTTTGGCCTCGTCCAGGTCGATGCCGAGGACTTCATAGCCGGACGCCGCCAGGGCGACGGCCAGTGGCAGTCCCACATAGCCCAGGCCGATGACGGCGACGCGGGCGGTGCGGTTGTGGAAGCGTTCAAGAAGCGGGGCCGGCAGAGCAGAGGAGCGGGGCTGCGATGGGTTCTCTCTCCCCGTCACTCTCTCATCTCCCGGTATACGTTCCAGTGTTCCTCGAAGACAGCGGGCGCGATAGGGTAGAGCATCTCCAGCACGAGCTGGCCGAGGCGGCGGATCTCCCACTGGGCGGCCTTGTCAACCGCGCGCAGCCAGAGGAAGTGACTCCAGGCGGCGAAGTTCATGCTGGTCACGACACGGGTCTCGGTGGCATTGGGCAGGAGAAAGCGGGCATCCTCCTTGCGAATTCCCATCTGCCGCAACTCTCGATAGACCGCTTGCAGGTAGTCCCAAGCCTCGCTCAACTTGGCCTGGGCTTCATCGTTGCCTTCGAAGGCCGGGGGAATGACGGCATTCCACCCACCCTTGCTCAGTTCGACATACCGCTGCGATTCCTGGCTGAAGCTGGCGAGCCGGTGGCGCACGAGTTGATGCGTGCAGGCGCGGCTGATGCCTTCGAAGAAGAATGTGGCCGACCCGTGATGGAGCTGGGCGGCGGCATCGGCCAGCCCCGGCTGTGTGAAGGCGAGGAGCGTCACCCGCAGCGGGCCTTCCTCGCGCGGGCGCAGGGTGGGCAGGTCCAGATCCAGCATGGGCATGGGCGGTGGCGAAACGGCGGGGGTTGGCCCGTTGCCAGGCGGTTCTCTGTCGTCGAATTCGGCGTAAACTTTGGGCGCGATCGCCTGTAGATGGGGCAGCGCCTGCAGGCCGATGCCGTCGCGGAAGAAGCTCAGCCAGACGCGCGTGTTGGCGCTGACGAGCCAGCTGCCGTCGGGTTCCTCGGTCACTTCGCAATGGCGGTTGAGCATGCGCCAGCGCAGCGGCTCTTCGCTGTTGCGGACGTGCACCGTCGCCACAATGTGCTCGATGATGTCCTCGTGGCCCTCTTTGACGCGGTTGATGATGAAGCGGGGCGCGGTGCCCATGCGCTGTGTGCTGCGGTAGCAGACTCGGCCGGCGTATTCGATGACGTTTTCGGGGAAGGTGCTGGCGCCGTTCCAGATTGTGGCCAGGTCGCTCATTTCGAGCAACTCAGATGGGTCGAGCGCGGGGTTGGCTTGGGAGTAGGCGACTAGATCTATTTTCATGGTTTGAGGCCGGGAATATGAGGGCAGAACCTGCATTACTAGCCGACAAAAGACAGATCAGGACGAAATTCTCTGCCGCCTTTAGTTTATCGCGGTCGTCGCAAAAGAACGAAAGCCCAAGGGCGAAGAGAATTCCCCTCGCATTTGAAGGTCATTCAGGTGGAAGAGTTCCATTCACAAACGATCAGAGATGCGTCCGACGTCCGGATCGCACTTTCTCATCCTGGACTGCCATTCGTTCCTTTTTTACCGTCCCCCCAAAAAGGCGCGGCGCACGTCGCGGTTGTCGAGCAGTGCCTGGGCCTGGCCCTCGTAGGCGTTGCGGCCCAGCTCGAGCACGTAGCCCCTGTGGCTGGCTTCGAGGCCCTGGCGGGCGTTCTGTTCGATCATGAGCACGGTCAGGCCGATTTCCTGGTTGAGACGGCGGATGTTCTCAAAGATCATGCGTGTGATCAGTGGGGAGAGGCCGGCGCTCGGCTCGTCCATCATCACGACTTTCGGTTCCATCATCAGTGCGCGGCCGATCTCCAGCATGCGCTGTTCGCCGCCTGACATCGTGCCTGCCATCTGCGTTCGCCGTTCCGCCAGCCGTGGGAACAGCTCGAAAATGTACTGGATGCGCTGGTGGATGCGCGCCTGGTCGCGCTCGAGGTACATGCCCATTTCGAGGTTTTCCATCACCGTCATCTGCGCAAAGACGCTGCGCAGCTGGGGCACAATCGAGATGCCGGCGCTCAGCACGTCCTGGGGCCGGTCATTGGTGATCTCCTGCCCGTCGAAGTGCACGGTTCCGCGGCGCACGCCGATCAGCCCGTATACGGCCTTGAATACGGTCGACTTGCCGGCGCCGTTCGGCCCGATGACGCAGACGATTTCCCCGGGATGCACGGCAAGCGATACACCCTTGAGGATGTCGAAGTCCTGGTACCCGGCGTAGATGTCGTCAACGGCGAGAAGCGGCAAGGACATGGCGCGCTTTTTCGTGGCTCCTGTTTTCTCCGACGACCAACGTTCGGCCGCCACCGCCGCTACGCTCCAAAATAGGCATCGATCACGGCTTCGTTTTGCAGGATTTCTTCGGGTGTGCCCTCGGCCAGCTTTTCGCCGTGGTTGAGCACGTAGACACGGCTGCAGAGGTCGGCGATGAAGTTGATGTTGTGCTCGATCAGAAGAAAGGTTTTTCCCTGCTCGTTGAGCGCGCGAATGCGGTCTTTGATCGTTTCGATGAGGGTTGGATTGACGCCGGATGTAGCCTCGTCCAGGAGCAGGATGTCGGGGTCGGGCATCAGTGCCATGCCGATTTCGAGCAGGCGGCGCTGTCCGCCCGACAGGTGGCCTGCCTGTTCGCCGGCAAGCCGTTCGATCTGCAGGAATTCCAAGAGTTCATGCGCGCGGTGCGCGGTGCTGGCAGGGCTGGGCTGGAGCATGCGGAGGAGAGAGGTGTCCCGCCACTGGTGGCTGATCAGCATATTGCTGAGTACGCTCATCTTGCGGTAGACGCGCACCGATTGGAAGGTGCGCGACAGCCCCATTCTGGCGATCTGATAGGGACGCGCGCGCGTTACATCGCGGCCTCTGAACAGGATTCTACCGTTGTCGATCCTCTGCAGGCGGCTCAGGCAGTCGAACAGGGTCGTTTTGCCGCTGCCGTTCGGCCCGATCAGGCCGACGATTTCGCCGGGATAGACCGCGAAGTCGACATTGTTGACCGCGGCCAGACCGCCAAAGTATTTGGAAACGGTATGCCCCTCCAGCAGGGGCTGTCTCTCAGAAGGCATAGTTCTGACTGAACACAATGTGAGTTACGGTTCCTGGGGGACAGCGATTCTGCCGACCTCGTACTCAAGAACCACTGTCCCAGTCTTCTCGAACACCCTTTGTCCCTTCAGCCTCAACTCGACCCGTTTCGACAGTCCGGCCACGAAGGGAATGCCGTCTCCCAGCAGAATCGGAATTAACGCCACTTCGACCGTGTCGACCAGTCCCTCCTGGCACAGACTTCCGAACAGGCGGCCGCCCCCAAACAACCAGATGTCCTTGCCCGGCTCCGCCCGAATCGAACGCACCGCCTCTTTCCAGTCCTCGCCGATGATTTTCACATTCTGATAATCACACTGGCGCAGGTTCCTGGAGAAAACGTAGTTTCGAATCCCCGCTGCTTCCGGCGAACCTTGACTGCCGGTAACCTCGAACGTCC
>DAOUHX010000230.1:0-4074 GCA_034428395.1 Caldilineaceae bacterium | reverse complement strand
GGTGCGGTCAGCGAGTCCCTGAATCTGGCCGGTATTTGGAAGCTGCCGGTTATTTTTGTTTGTGAGAATAATCGCTACGCCCAAGCTACCTCGCCTGACTACGCCGTTGCCGGTCAAGATATTGCCGCCCGCGCTCGTTCTTATGGTATGCCCAGTGTTGTCGTGAACGGTATGGATATATTTGCCGTCTACGAAGCGGCCAGTGAAGCGATCGATCGAGCCCGCAGAGGGGAAGGGCCTTCGTTTATTGAGGCCCAAACCTACCGCTACTATGGCCACTTTGAGGGCGATCCCATGACCTACCGTGACGAAGAAGAAGTAAACTTTTATCGGGCTCAGGATCCCCTGGAGGGGTTCCGTAAAGTGGTGACCGGGCAGGGCTTAATAAGCGCGCCTGAATTGGACGAAATTGACCGAAAAGTCTTGATAACCATTGAGGAGGCCGTGACCTTTGCCGCGGAGAGTCCATATCCGGATTTGGCTGACACTTTGAACGATGTCTATGTTGACATCCCTGCCTCGCATTTGTGGCCTTTCCAGACAGTGCGGCCTCAATAAGGAGCCGTCTAAGCACCCTATAAAAATCACTCTATTGGAGAAAATCATGACTGATAGAATAGTAAGTTATCGTGAGGCAATCAATGAGGCTCTGCGGGGCGAAATGGCCCGTGATGAGACCGTTGTACTCATGGGTGAAGATTTGGTTGGCGGCTCCTCGCATGATGCCGATGCCCCCGAGATCGATATCTGGGGTGGGGTGTTAGGGGTAACCAAGGGCCTGGTTCAGGAATTTGGACGTGAACGAATCCGCGACACCCCGCTCTCCGAGATGGGCTATATTGGGGCCGGCGTAGGCGCCGCAGCAACAGGCCTGCGACCGGTGGTAGAACTGATGTTTATCGATTTCTTGGGCACTTGCCTGGACCAACTTGTCAATCAGGCCAGCAAAATGCGCTATATGTTTGGCGGCAAGGCCAGCGTTCCTCTGGTCGTGCGGACGATGATTGGGGCCGGCATAGGCGCCGCTGCACAGCATTCAGACTCGCCCTACTCCACGTTTGTACATTACCCTGGCCTAAAAGTTGTGGCTCCAGCCACGCCGGCCGATGCTAAGGGGCTTTTGATAGCCGCAATCCGCGATAACGATCCGGTCATCTTCTGCGAGCATAAAGCGATGTATGACAGCAAGGGCCCGGTGCCGGAGGGTGACTATGTGATTCCTCTGGGTCAGGCCGAGGTCAAGCGGGTAGGGAATGATGTGACCATCGTCGCCATCTCCAAGATGGTGCAAGTAGCCCTAAAAGCGGCCGAGCAATTAGCCGACAATGGGGTGGAGGCCGAAGTGATCGACTTACGCTCTTTGGCGCCGCTAGATGAAGATACGGTGCTGGAGTCGGTCAAGAAAACCGGGCGTTTGGTCGTGGTCGATGAGGATAACCCCCGCTGTAGCGTCGCCACCGATGTCGTTACCTTAGCCGCCATCCAGGCCCTTGAATATATGGATGCGATCAGAGTGGTCACCCCGCCCAACACACCTGTCCCCTTCAGTCCACCCCTGGAAGCCTATTACATCCCCACGCCCGCGCGGGTTGTCGATACTGTAATGGAGACAATGGTCTAAGTTCCAAGTTGATCCTATTTACTACTCAATGTCATTAAGATAAGGATTGTGTCATTTCGAACCGAGCGAAACGTAGTGGAGCGGAGAGAGAAATCTTCGTGGTCGTTGCTTGAGTATCCCTTGAGCGGAAAAGATTTCTCCTCGTCCCTCGTCGAAATGACATGTTTAGTAGCTTAACTTTATGACATTGATTCCCTACTTGATTGGAGGAAGTTCATGGCAGTTGAAGTTATAATACCCAAATGGGGTCTGACGATGGAGGAAGGGCTCATTGCGCAATGGCTCAAACAGGAGGGTGAGCACGTTGAAAAGGGTGAGCCAATTTTGGAAGTCGAAACAGATAAGATTATCAACGAGGTCGAGGCCCCGGAATCGGGAATATTGGCTCGGATTCTTTACGCTGCAGGGAGTACAGTTCCGGTCAGCCAAGTTATCGCCATTATCACCGCCCCAGGCGAGCCTGTCCCTGAAATCGTCATCCCTGGCCAGGCAGTGACTGAGACTGCCGCGCCGGCCGAAGCGGCTCTTGAAACCCCTTTCCCACCGGCCCCGCCGGCACCGGCCCCAGAGGGCCGCGTCCGGGCTAACCCTGTGGCCAAGAAATTGGCGAAAGCGCATGGCCTGGACCTGACGACAATTCAAGGCAGTGGCCGTAATGGGACAATCACCAAGGCAGATGTCGAGAGAGCCTTGGCTGCACCAAGCCCTTCTCCGGCACCCGCTCCGGCCAAGTCGAAGGCGGGCGAGGAACTGGTCAAACATGATCGCATCCGCCTGCTAATCGCTCGCAATACCACTCGGTCGATTCAGACCATCCCCCATGTCACCACCTGGCACGAGGTCAACATGGCGTCGGTGCTTGCCCATCGCAAGTGGCACAAAAAGGAGTTTGCGGAAGCTGGCGTCAACCTGACATTAAGCGCCTACCTGATCAAGGCGACGGTGGCCGGGCTCAAGGCGGTGCCTGAGGCCAACAGCACCTGGACCGATGAAGGCCTGATCATCAAGCACTACTACAATATCGGTCTGGCGGTGGCCTTACCGGGCGGTGGCTTGGTCGTGCCGGTGATTAAAGATGTGGAACCCATGAGTCTGCTCGACGTGGCCCGGGCAATCAATGATCTAGCCGAGCGCGCCCGTGAGAGCAAGTTGAAGCTGGAGGAATTGCGGGAAGGCACCTTTACGGTGAGCAACTATGGCACCTCTGGTAGCCGTTTTCAGACCCCGATCATCAGCGGCGGCCAGGCCGGCATCCTGGGCACGGGCGCTGTCCAGAAGCGGCCAGTCGTTGTGAGCCAGGGCCATGCTTTGGAGGAGAATAGGGGCGACACCCTGGCCATCTTGCCGATGCTGACTCTGGCCTTCAGCTACGATCATCGCATTCTGGACGGGGCCTTGGCCGACTCAATGTGCTTGGCGATCAAGCATGCGCTAGAGAATTGGGAATAGGTCAGGCTTTGATCAGCGTTGGTATCATTGCCAATCCCGCCTCAGGGAAAGATATTCGCCGTCTGGTCGCCCACGGCTCGGTCTTTGACAATGACGAAAAGGTGAGCATCGTGCGCCGGGTCTTGCTCGGCCTGGAGGCTGTGGGTGTCGAGCGAGTTTGGATCATGCCTGACTCGTTTGGGATCGGTCACAAAGCCCTTGATCAGCTGAAGCTTCAACTTGACGCCTCCCTCCTATCAATGCCCAAAACCTTCTCGCAAGAAGACTCGCGACGCGCAGCAAAGCTGATGGGCGCAGGGGGCGCTCGTTGCCTGGTGACGCTTGGCGGCGATGGAACCAACCGCATTGTGGCCAAAGCCAGCGGTCAGGTGCCCTTGATGCCGATCTCGACCGGCACAAACAATGTTTTCCCGAGCATGATTGAGGCCTCCATCGCCGGTTTGGCGGCCGGCCTGGTGGCATGTGGCCAGGCCGATGAGGCTGTATATCGTGCCCCGCGCCTTGATGTCATTGGCGCGACTGCTTCCCAAGGTGACGCTGAGGCGGGCGTCAGCGATATTGCTTTGGTCGATGCCGCCGTTTACGCTGAACGGTTCATCGCCTCACGAGCTATCTGGGATGCCGCCAAAATCAAAGAAGTTGTTCTGACCCGCGTCGAACCCGGCAATGTTGGTTTGTCAGCCATTGGCAGCCACCTTTTAGGATGCGAAACTCCCCCTGAAACGGGTCTATACCTGCGTATGGAGCCCGGTACTCATGGCAAACAAGTGTTAGCGCCCATTGCCCCCGGCTTAATCCGGTGGATAAATGTGGTTGAACATCAACTGCTAACGCCTGGCGATGAGGTGGAGATAAGCCACGCCGAAGCCTGTGTCTTGGCCCTCGATGGCGAGCGTGAACTTGAATTGCGGCCAGGTTCCTCTCTCCGGTTGCGGCTCAATGCCAACGGCCCCAAGGTCATCCATGCTCGCCAGGCCATCGAGATTGCGGCGCGGGCTGGGGCA
>DAOUHX010000229.1:0-1723 GCA_034428395.1 Caldilineaceae bacterium | reverse complement strand
CGCAAACGCCTCTCCGTCAGCCCCGGCATGACCGGCCTTTGGCAGGTCAGCGGCCGCAGCGACCTCACCTTCGACGAAATGGTCCTGCTCGACATCTACTACGCCGAGAACTGGAGCCTGACCCTCGACCTGGGCATCATGCTGCGCACGCTCCCGAAGGTATTGGGCGGAGAAGGCGCTTATTGAGTTCAGTTTCTTGTTTTTGGTTTCTAGTTTTTAGTGAATACCGGAACTGCAGTGGATAGTGGATAGTGAACACCAGCTGCGTGCGCGGGTTGACGTTTCTGGCCACTGATCACTGGCCGCTAGCCACTGCAGTTCGCCGTTACTAAGAACTGAAAACTCAGAACTGGAAACCGGTCCTCAATGCTTCGAGTCCTCATTCTGATGAGCGATACCGGGGGCGGCCACCGGGCCAGCGCCGAAGCCCTGCAGTCCGCATTCGCCACCCGTTTCCCCGGCCGCTATCAGGTCGAAATCGTCGACCTCTGGACCGACTACACCCCCTGGCCGATCAACCGGCTGCCTCGCCTTTACAGCCCTCTCGTTGCCCGCGCCCTCTGGCTCTGGAAGCTGCTTTGGCTCATCTTCGAAAACGAACGCGCCCTCTCCGCCGTGCTGCGCCTGGTCTACCCGCTCTGCCGCAAAGAGATGGCCAGGGCGCTGCAAATGCACCGTCCCCACCTCATCATTTCGGTGCACCCGCTCATGCAGCAACTTTTCCTCTGGCTCATCGAAAAGGAAGGCCCGCCCACCCCCTTTGTCACGGTCGTCACCGACCTTGCCTCCTTCCATCACGGCTGGTTTCACGCCCGTGCACAGCGCTGTTTCGTCGCCAGCAAAACCGCGGCAAACGCGGCCCGCCGCCATGGCCTGCAGCCCCATCAGATACGTCTCCTCGGCCTGCCAGTCCGCTCCGCTTTCGCCCAAACCCTGCCCGACCGCGCGACCGCGCGCGCCAGCCTGGGGCTGACCGGCGGCGCGTTCATCGCGCTCCTCGTCGGCGGCGGCGAGGGCATGGGGCCGGTCGCGGCGATTGCCCATGCCGTGGCCCACCGTCTGGCCGCGACGGGGACCGAGGTGCAGCTGATCGTCATCTGCGGCCGCAACCGGCGTCTGCGCCGTGCGTTGCAGCGCGCCGAATGGCCGCTGCCCGTGCAGGTGCACGGCTATGTCGACAACATGCAGGCGTGGATGACCGCCGCCGACTGCATCATCACCAAGGCCGGGCCGGGCACCATCGCCGAAGCGCTGATCTGCGGGCTTCCGATCCTGTTGAGCGGCTTCATTCCCGGGCAGGAGGAGGGCAATGTGCCGTTCGTGGTCGAGAACCGCGTCGGCGCCTACTGCGAGTCGCCCCGCGCCATCGCCGAAACCATCGGCGAATGGGCCAGCGGAGACGAGCTGGAGGGTATGGCAGCCCGCGCCCGCCGGCTGGGCCGTCCGCGTGCTGCGTATGATATTGTCGATGAGGTTGTGGGGTTAATGGAAGGGATGGGTGGGCCTGGCGGTGCTCCTGAGCAATGCAGCGAGGTTTGATCCCAATCTTTGCCCTATCTTGCCATCCGCATAGCAAGGCGCGACAATAGGCGGATGAACAGTCGGAACTTCATCAGACGGGCTAGGAGCTATGCACGCAAGACTGGGCAAGAGTTTCGATTCGATCCGGCCCGCGGCAAAGGAAGTCATGGTCGACTCTATGTCGGTTCCCGATTCACAACGG
>DAOUHX010000228.1:0-37152 GCA_034428395.1 Caldilineaceae bacterium | reverse complement strand
ACATAGCACCGGCTTGCCGGCCTCGACACAGGAACGCGCAATCCCTGCGTGAAAGCGGTCCGGCGCCGCAATCAGGATGGCATCCACCTCCGGGGCCGCGATCAACGCGTCGGCGTCCCCGTATACGGCGGCGCCCCCGCAGCGCGCCGCGACCTCCTCAGCACGCGCCGCGTCCACGTCCATGATCGCGACGACATCGGCTTCCGCAACCGAATCGTTGAGGTTGGCCGCGTGCCGTCCTCCCATTCCTCCCGTGCCAACCAGGCCGACATTGACTTTAGCGCTCATATAGATCCGTTCCTCGCCTCTCCCGTGCCTCTCCCACCTCTTGCCTTTGCCGTCAGTTCATCCGGGTCCCGGGTGATTTCCTGGGGCGAAGGCCCCTTCAATCCCTTCAAAAGAAGCTGTCCGAGCCCAGCGTCACATCGCACTGCAAATCAGTCGATCACACCGTCGCGCCAATGGGGATCATCCAGCGGCGGCGGCTGCGAGACCGGCCCCGCGCCCAGCACCGACTGGTCGAAGTCGATAACGCTGCCTGTCATCATCCCCGATTCGTCAGACGCCAGGAAGGCGATGGCCCGCGCCACTTCTTCCGTTTGTAACAGGCGGCCAAACGGCTGTGCGCTCTCCACCTTCTCCAGCCAGTCGTCTCCGCCGCCGTGATACGTGCGCTGGATGATATGCTCGCTGGGCGTGTCCATCCAGCCGACCGCCAGCGAGTTGACCCGGATCCGATGGCGCATGACCGCATAGGCGACATTTTTCGTCATCACGTTCAGGGCGCTCTTTGACGCCGTATACGGCAGCAGCACGTGCACGCTCCCATATGAAGCCACGCTGGAGATATTGACGATCGAGCCGGCGTTGCCCTCGCGCCGCATCAGCTTGCAAGCGTCCTGCATCAGCAGCATCGGCGCGCGTGCATTGACCGCCATCATCTCGTCAAAAAGGTCCGGGGTTGTATTCCAAATGTTGCCCCGCACCGTCAGCGCGCCGCAGTTCACCAGCACGTGCAGCGCGCCGAATCGCTCGTCCGCCGCGGCCACGATTGTGCGGCAGGCATCGGCATCGGCCAGCTCCGCCTGTACAAAATGCGCATTGCAACCGCCCGCCCGCAGGTCCGCCGCCACCGCGTCGCCCCGTTCCGCGTTCCGTCCGCTGACGATGATCCCGGCCGCGCCGCGCTCGGCAAAGAGCCGCACCGTCGCCTCGCCTAGCCCCTGCGTGCTTCCAGTGACCACAGCGTACTTGCCTTCCAGAGAACTGGGATCCGTTGTCATTGTCTACATCTCCATTCAGGTGAGATGACCGTACACCGGCCGACCAGTCGAACCGCAATCCGCCCCGTTCCATATACAGTTGCTACCAGTCCAGCTCGTTGCGTAGAAATGCCCGGTTGTTCTTGGCGCTGCCGAGGGCATCGAGGCCCATTGCCGGCATGATATCCTGCTCAACCGTTCCCCAGCTGTCAAAATCGATCTCATGCAGAATGCGGTTGATCGACTGCCAGTCGATCGTGCCTTTGCCCAACTCGGGGAAGACCCCGGACTCGACGCCGTCGTAGTAGTCCCCGCCGCGCCCGATCACCTGCTTACGCACGTTGGTGTCGCACTCCTTGATGTGCAGATACCAGGTGCGCTCGCGCCACTTGTCGAGCACCGCGACCGGGTCGCCGCCGCCATAGGCGATGTGGGCCATGTCGAAGCACATGCCGACGAGCTCGGGGTCGGTGCGCTCCAGCAGGGCGTCGATCTCGAAGTCGGTCTCCAGGTAGCCGCCCACGTGGGGATGGGCCACGCATTTCATGCCGTGCTCCTCATAGACCATCTTGGCGAAGCTGTCTACATTGCGCGCCGCCGCGTCCCACTGCGTCCCGCTCAGTGAGTCCTCCTCGCGGATCCGGCCGGCGCGCTGGGCTCGATTCTTCACCTCGAAGAGCACGTCCGACAGAACAAGGTGCTTGCATCCCAACGCCGACAATACCTGGACCGTCTCCATCGCCTCCCGGTAGGTGCCCTCGTCCTTCTCTGCTTCCAGGAAGTTGAAGATCGTAAAAGCCGATGTCAGCGTGAGCCCGCGCCGCTCCAGATCGTCGCGCAGCTTGGATACTTCAAACGGAAGATAGCCGTATGGCCCCAGTTCAGTGCCCTTGTAGCCGGCCTCCTCAATCTCATCCAGCACCTGGCTGTAGGGTGGCACGTTCGGAGTGTCCTTCATCAGCACGCCCCAGGAACATGGGGCAGAGGCGACTCGTACTTTCATGGTTCACCTACCTATTGTGGTTGAGAAAGTCGGGCATGCAACTGTCGAAATAGAGGACATTTCTGACTGACGACATCTGATGATAGTTGCCGCAGAAATCTTGCCGTGTGGGTCGCTTTCGAATATCTGACGCGGTCGCAGCACTCGATGGAGGAATCGACAATTGCCTCTGAAAGCTTGTCATGACAGGCATTCCTGTCCGGGTCATAGTGGCTGAACGACTCCGGGTCGTCGAAAGGGACGGAGCCCTGCGTGCTCAGCCAATGCTGCATCTGTTGATGGCATCCTCGAAAATCAAGATCTTTGGCTACCGTATTGCCCCAGTCGGCGACGATCCACGCTTCGATTTCGGGCGAGGCTAGCCCGACAAAGCAGGGAATCTCATTCGCTTCACCAACCTGTCCTACGGCGGTAGCAAAGAGCTGCTGTCGGGCGTTCGGTTTGTGACAGTCCAAATCATCGATGACCAGGATAAGATTACTCTCCTCTTGGCCCTTGAGAGATTCAGACAGTAGCTTTCCAATCTGATCCGCCAAACTCTTTCCAGTCCTTCCGTAGCCCGGTTCCGAAGATGGGCTTGGGCCGGGCTTCTGTCTGACCGGCGATTTGCGTTCGAACTTATGCTCCTTATAATTTCGTCTCAAAAATGGAATCAGCCCTCCCACTTCCGACTTGCCGCCTCCGACAAACACCCACACTACCACGGCCACCCTCCAACTGCTGGATTTCCTACTCTATAGAGGTCGCCAAGCTGCCAGCCGTCCTCTAGCCAACCAGAAACCTTAGCTCTGTCTAACCGTTTCGGCGTGAAATGGTTCGGGCTCTCCGAATCCTCTTGAAACGCATAGATGAAGCCGTCGTCAAGTTGGTCGGTAAAGTGATCCAAGAGGTCCGGGCTATGGGTTGTTACAATCACTTGTGTATTCTGCGAGGCACGTTTTATCCAGTCCGCAAGTATCGGCATCCACGCGGGGTGAATGCTGAGTTCCGGTTCCTCGATCACGATTAGTGTGGGCGGCTTTGGCGATAGTAAGACAACAGCCCAGCACAACATGCGCACTGCACCGTCTGACACTTCATGGAGATAGAATGGTACGTCATAACCTTCAACATGCCATTCAACGGTAACCGAGAATCTGCCCGAAGTCACGGCGCGTACCCTCTTTGTCAATGGCAAAATATCCTTCATCACCTGGCTCAACGACACTTCAAAGTCATAGTCCCCCTGGACTAGGTTGAAGAGAGCGAGCGCCAGATTCTCTCCTGTTGGAGAAACAAAGTAATCGGGCTGTCCGAGTTTGGGTTCAGCCTGGCGGACCAGATCCAAATTCATGCAATTTGCATTGAAGAACGCCCATGACTTAGTTGCGTCCAAAATCATCCCGCGGGGCTTATAGAGTAATACTGTCTCTGGCGAAAAACGTGTATTTTCAAGCACTCGGGGCATCGATGACAAAGCAAGTTCGTTCGCCGGAATGTCCTTAACAGTTTCCAAATGCGTCGAGGGATTCGCCATCTGTTTCGCGACTTCAAGTGGAGAATCAAATACGAATATAACTCCGGACCCACTGCTGCTGCCCTTGCCACCGTGCACTCGATAGTAGGCGGGAGGGTTGGAGCGACCAGGGCCTTTGTCAAGAAACTCTCTTTCTACGACAACTCGCCAGTGAGCTCCCTGGACCAATAGGTCGATTCCCAACAATGTCTCGTTGCCTTCAGAGGCAAATTGGTATTCGACACTGACGCTCGCAGGCGCGTTGACTGTTCCATCCAGAATTCTTGATCCGCCCAACCTGAACACCGCGTCCTCAAAGCTAGTTTGCCCTCGCAAATCTTCTATCCCGGATCCTGCAAGACTCTCTTGGAGAAACTGAAGGAGTGAAATTACGTTGCTCTTGCCAGACCCGTTTGGGCCGACAAAGATTGTCAGCGCGCCGAATTCGATGCCGTCTTCCAGCCTGACATTCTTGAAATTCTTCGCGGCTATCCTCGATACTGAAGCTGTATTCTTCACGGTGCTGTTCAATTGGCGAAGGCGGCACTTGATGGACGTGCTGCAGGAACTGTGAGCCTAGTCGCTCCATTTGCCGGTGCGAATCGCTCAGAATCCCCCCCGCTCCTCCACAAACGCCATCATCTCGTCGTACGTGGGCATGAAGTTGGCGCAGCCGTGCGCCAGCACCACGATCGCGCCGCAGGCGTTGCCCAGACGCGCCGAACGCTGCCAGCCCCAGTCGTTGACGAAACCGTAGATGAATCCGGCGCCGAACGCATCGCCCGCGCCAAGAATGTTGTAGATCTCGACCGGAAAGCCGGGCGCTTCCAGGACTTCGCCCGTTGCCAGATGCACGCGCGAGCCGAGCGCGCCCACCTTCTCGACCACCGCCTCTGGCCCTAGTTGCAGCAGCCAATCGATCGCCGCCTTGACGTCCCCTTCGACCTTCGCATCCGATACCTGTGAATGCGTCAACGACATCTGACTGGCATCGCTCAGCACCGCGGCATTGATCTCGTCCTCCGTGCCGATCACAACGTCAACGTTCGGCAGCACTGAACGCGCCACCACGCCGAACGCTCTCGGATCATGCCATTGGTCCGGGCGGAAATCGAGGTCGAAGATAACCGTCGTATCCACCTGCTGAGCGAACTCCGCGCCGAACATGGTCGCGCTGCGGCTCGGTTCCTTGCTCAGATTCGTGCCGGCAAACTGGAACACTTTGGCATCCGCCACCGGCGCCGCCAGCACGTCGTCGATTGTGAGCTCGATGTCGGCGCAGTTTTCCCGGTAGTAGACCAGGGGAAAGCGGTCCGGCGGCTCGATGCCGAGGACGACCGCGCTGGTGCGGTGGCCCGGCTTGCGCGGGCTGAAACTGTAATCGACACCTTCCTTCTCCAGAAAATCAGCGATGAAATCACCGACCGGGTCCTCGCCCAGGCCGGTGACTAGCGCCGTCTTTAAGCCCAGCCGCGCCCCGCCCACGCTGATGTTGGTCGGAGAGCCGCCCACGTAGGCCGCAAAGCTGCCGATCTCCGAAAAGGGCGCGCCCACATCGTTGCTGTACAGGTCGATCGACGACCTCCCCATGTGGAGAGAGTCGTAGGTCCTCGCTCGGTCATCAGTCGCCATGATCGGATTGTCCTGTCCTGTTCAGTAGAGCGGCAGCCGTTCATCCACGCCGGCGTAATTGTCCTTCACCCAGGCAAAGTTCGGGTCCTCCTGGTTGGCCAGGCTCTGCGCGCTGCCGGCCAGTACATTCAGATAGTAGGTCGTGTAGCCGGGCATGCTCACCACCGGGTGGTAACCCTCCGGCACCAGCACCGCCTCGTTGTGGCCGACGCGCACCAGGGCGTCGATTGGATTGCCCGCCGCGTGCATCGGGGAGTTCTCGTCGGTATAGACGCGCTGGTAGGCGAACCCCTCCGGCCGGTCGATATGGTAGAAGTAAACCTCTTCCAGGTCGGCCTCTACCACCTCGCCCGACTCGTCTTCGATGTGGACATCGTGTTTGTGCGGGGGATAGCTGCTCCAGTTGCCGCTGGGTGTGTAAACTTCGACCAGCACGATGCGATGCACCGGCGAGCCGGGCGGCAACAGGTCGTTGATCTGGCGGCTGACGTTGTCGCCCCCGCGGATGCTGACCGCCACGTCCTCCGGCCTGATCAGCCAGGGCTCGTGGTCCTCGTCGGTGGGCACCCACGTTGCCGCGAACTCGCCGCCCTGCTCCGCTGTGACTGTCAACTGGGTCCTGCGCGGCAGGTATAGCGCGTGCCCGCCGCCGCTGAACACATCCGCTCGCCCGCCAATCCCTTCCCATGTTCCGCGGCTGCTTTCGACCCGGTAGCGCCCGCTCATATTGACGAGCGCGAACTCGTTCTCGCCGGTGTCAAACGTCCAGACGCCGCCCGCATCCAGCCGCCGCGCCTGGAACGAGATGAACTCCCATCCGGCGCTCTGCGGCGTAACTTCCAGAATCAGCCCTTGGTCAGCTGCGTCATCTTGCGGGCCGACCAAAATGCTTTCAGCCGTATATCGCATTCTCACCTTCTTTCACAAGGACGAACATCAGTTGACTACCCAATCCGCAGAGCGCATCATCTCTTCGCATTCGCAAATCGGGCGTAGTCGAGCGGCTCCGTCGGATGTCCCAACTGCGCCAGGGTAGGTGTAATCTGGCTGCGATGCTCTGTCGCGTGATTGAAGACGTGGCGCAGCACGTCATCCATCAGGATATACATCTCGACACCTTCGGTATTGCGGAATTCAAGGTGCCGCTCCAGGTCGCTCGACGTGAGCGCGTCAACGTACGCCTGCCACGCATCCCACAGCGTCTCCCACGCCGACTGCAATTCGGCAAATGTTGTGAATTCGGACGGCGAAGCCAGCTTCGACGGGAAGTCGCCCCCAATCCTCTGCAGCCAGGCTTGCTCGGCACCGTAACCGTGGACGGCCAGGCCATGCAGCGAGTCCCAGAAAAAGGGGCGCTCGGCAAAGTACTCCTCAGCCGGGAGCGCCGCCAGGCTGGGAAAGACCCGCTTCCAAGCCCATTGGTTGTAAGAAAACAGCCTCTTTACGGCTTGCACTGACATGTCGATGCCCTTTCCAATCAAGTGTCTACAATTGAACTCGCTTCCTCCCCCTATTTGCCTGGGGCGGGACTGATGGTGGGAGTTGAGGAGGGCATGGCGTATGTGTCAGTGCCCCCGCACCCGCGCCTGGCCCTTTAGGTCTCCACAGCCATCTTGTAGCACGCAGTCGTGCACCTGTCAACCCTTCCGGCCTGCTCAGGTTCAGGACTGACGCCAAACACCTCCAGTCCTTGGCAGCTCAGACAGCGGTCTGGGCGCCGGCTGGACCCCGTTCAAGCGCAGAAATCGGACCACCCGTCGTAAGACACCGTCCGCTGTCAGCGAACTGGTGTCGATGAGCAGGTCCGCATGGCCGCGTGCGTGCTCCAACCGCTCCAGCTCAGTCCGCCGCCACGGTTCGCTCCAGTTGACGTCCGGACGCCGCGCTCCTTGCGCCGGCAGGTCCGCATCCAGAAAGAGAAGCCACTGCGGCGGGCGGATTCGCTGCCACATATCCGGCACTTCGCTATGTTCCTGCGCCACAGGACGGGCGTTATAGCCGAGCTGTCTCAGTGCCGCCACAAGAGTTGTCTTTCCGGCGGCGCTGACGCCTGCAACCTTGACCAGGTCTGTCTCCATTGTGCCGCCCCCATCGGCGGCCAGAACGGTTCTTTCCGGCAGCTAAGCTATTTCCTCAATAAAGCCGAGTGTTACGTCGTTCTCATCCCTGCTGGCACGTCCTGGTTCTTCTTGCAGTTGGTCCCATCGCTCGCGTGCGTGTGAAACTGAAACAGCGGTCGTCCGGATCCTCTGTCTTGCGCGAACGAAATCCTATCCTTTTGGCGGGAAAGGGGGACATATGTCCCCCAATGTCCCCCAATGTCGCCCTATATTTTTTTCTCGGAAGGGGATGTTTTCCCAGTTTTGAGTTTTCAGTTCTTGGTTCTTGGTGTGCCCGCCAAGTCTCTTGTTCGAAGTGGCGTTCCTCGTTCGCCAGGTGTCCTGACAGATGGCCCCTGAATCAGCTTAACGATCCACGAAGGACACAAATTCACACGAAGGCCCGCGTCACAAGCGGTCAAGTCAGGTGAAGTCGGACAAGGTCTGGTCCATTTTTGCCGGCGATTGGAGCCGGCAGGAGCGGCCGTCTCCTGGTTGCGGACGCAGGGAGATCGGATGGTTGTTGTAAGGGCTCTTGCGTCCTCTGTCGTTCCTGGTCTTCAGTTTCTCGCCTCTCGTTGCCTTGGCCGCCAGTAGATCTTGATTCCAGCGTAGCACATTCGAAAGCCATTTGTCCGGTATGTGGCATTCTTCAGCCAGTCTTCGTCAAACTTCGTCAATCGCCGGTTGTTTTGCCGATCTTTTGAGGTGTGCAGTCGTGCTGGCGGCGCCCGGGTCTGGGCAATGTGCGGCCGGTCATGGTTCTACAATAGCTCGCGCCGCAGGCCTTTGCACGGCATTTCGTCTTCTGGGTCGGTCTTCGTTGTCTGTCCTTGGAATGTCATCGCGGTCCCTATTCAAGCTGCGGTTTCTCAGAAAAGGGACGCCTTGGACTCATGGGCGTTTCGCCGCCGCGGCCGTTGGGCAGAACTTCTGGGTATTGATTGAGGAAGCGGTTCAGATAGGCAATGAAAGCTCCATTCGCCGTATCTTCTGTTCCTGCTGATGCGTTTCGACCCTGACGACAAGGACGGTCGAATCATCGCCGGGCCGGCCGCGGTCCAGCGCCAAAGCCGCGTCCAGGACGCGGTCAGCTATCTCTTGTGCGCCTTTGCCGCCCACTGCAGCTGCAGAATCTTCGCTGCCGAGGTCGCTTAGCGATGCCGCGCCGGCAACATCCATCGACCCCCCGCTGCGGTGTCCCGCGCTCCAGATGCCGTCAGTAAATACGACGGCCGTCAACCCGGGTGTGAGCGGAAGCTCAACGATGTTAGGCTTTGTGTTGCGGTAGATGCCGATGGCATCGCACGGCTCCTCCAGCCAGGAAATCTCGCCCTGCCTCTGCACCAGCACAGGACAGCGGCTGTTACGGCTGAGGACGAGCGTTTCGGTCACCAGGTCGACACTGGCGATGACCAGTTCGGCGCTGACCTTGCCGCCGCGATGCGTCCGCAGATAGTCGTGCGTGGCCCGCGCCACCGCACCGTCGCGAACACCCTCCGCCAGCAGGCTCATCGCCTTGCGCGCCACCAGATTGCTGATCGCCTTGGCGCTGCGCCCACTGCGCTGACCGTCCGACACGACGATGCTGATGCCGCCGTGGGGCCGTTCGACCACTTCGACAGTATCCCCGCTTTCGCTGGAGGCGTACTTCGACACCTTGGCGACCGCGATCTGGATCTCCATCCGGTTCATCGAACTGCGCTTTCCAATAGCTGTTGCGGACGATTCTAAAGTCGTTTCCAGGTCGGTGAGACTGGCCGCCGGAGTCAGTCAAACTGAAGAACGAAAGGCGACCGAAACATGCGCGAGAGATGGGCATACGCTTGGCAGCGATCTAATCACAGGCGCAGCGATCTGTCAATCGGAACTGGAGCGCGTTCGTCTCAAGGTTTGACACCGATGAAGCCCTGTCGGATAATCTCTGCCATCCACATTCGGAGCAAGCTTCATGAAAATCACACGTATCGACACACACCTAACAGAGCTGGCCAGTCGCTCGATTCCCTATGTCGTCGTCCACACGGACGAGGGTATTCACGGCGTCGGCGAACCCTTCTCCTGCGGACCGGACAGGGCGACGGTTGCGGCAATTCACGACTTTGAAGAGTGGCTGATCGGACGCGACCCGCGCGACATCGAGGGTCTGTACCATCTGATGTACGTGGGCGGAAGATTCCCGGGCGGCTCTGTCGTCAACGCTGCCATCAGCGGCATCGAGCACGCGCTGTGGGATATCGCCGGCAAGGCCGCCGGTCTGCCGGTTTACCGCCTGGTCGGGGGCAAAGCGCGCGACCGCGTGCGTGTCTACCAAAGCGTCGGCGGCGATACGCCCGAAGAGCTGGCCGACGACGCCCAGCGTCTTATCCAGACCTACGGCTACACCGCTCTCAAGATGGGTCCCCTGCCGCCGGCGTGGCAGCGGATGCCCTGGAACCAGGTGCTGCGCGAGACCGAGGGCCGCGTAAACGCAGTGCGCGACGCCGTCGGTCCTGATGTCGACATCGGTCTCGACCCGCACGCGCGCATTCTCGAGATCGGGCGCGCGGCCCAACTTTGTGACGTTGTAGCGCCGATTCGTCCCTTCTTCGTCGAAGAGCCGCTGCGGCCGGAAAACTACGAAGCCCTGGCCAAACTCAGCCACAAAGTCAACGTGCCCATCGCAACCGGCGAGATGCTCTACAGCCGCCACGAATTTCGCGAGCTGCTCAGCCATCACGCCGTGGACATCATTCAGCCGGACATCTGCATCACCGGCGGCCTGTGGGAGATGAAGAAAATCGCGGCCATGGCCGAAGTCCACTATGCCAGCGTCGCGCCGCATAACCCTTGCGGGCCGGTCGCCACCGCGGTCAACGTCCACTTTTCCGCCAGCACCTCCAATTTCGAGGTCCTCGAATATAAGGCCGACGAAGGCCGTCGCGCCGACATCGTGGACGAGCCCGTCAAGTTGGTGGACGGCTACCTGGAGCTGCCGCAAAGGCCCGGCCTCGGCATCGACCTGAACTTGGACGCGCTCGCCGCGCAACCTGGCCGTTCTTGGCACCGTCCCTTCCTTCTCCGCCCCGACGGTTCACTTGCCTATCAATAGGACGGCCGACCGCACGGCCTGCGCCCGACCCAGGCCGCAGCGTGTTCAAGCCGCTCCTCTTCCGTAGGCAGGCACCATCGCGAAGAGCGACCCACACCTCAGAAAGTACAGGTCACATCAAATGTACGCAATCGAAGTAGAGCAGACACCAACCGGCCCAAGCCTCACCTGGCAGGAGGTAGACGAACCGGTCCTGCGGTCCGGTGAGGCGCTTGTCAACATCCATGCCACTACCCTCAATCGCGCCGATCTGTCGCAGGCTGCCGGCAACTATGCGCCGCCCCCAGGCGCGCCGCACATCCTGGGACTGGACATGTCGGGCGAAATCGAGGCCGTCGCCGAAGGTGTGCGGGACTGGCAAGCAGGGCACACTGTCTGCGCGCTCCTGGCCGGTGGCGGATACGCCCAACGGGTTGCCGTGGACAGGCGGCTTCTGATCCCGATTCCGGCCGGCTGGTCCTTCGAAGAGGCCGCCTGCCTGCCTGAAGTCTATCTGACCGCCTACGTCAATATCTTTATGGAGGCCGGTTTTCAGGCGGGCGAGACGGTCCTGGTCCACGGCGGCGCGAGCGGTGTGGGCACCGCGGCGATCCAGATGGTCAAGCAGGCCGGCGGGCGCGTCATCACCACGGCCGGACGACCGGACAAGGTGGAGACCTGCCGCGCGCTGGGAGCCGACCTGGCCATCAACTATCGCAGCGACGATTTTGCCGCGGCTGCGCGCGACTTTACCAACGGAGAGGGTGTCGATCTGATTCTCGACATGGTGGGGGCAGACTACCTGGAATCAAACGTCGGTCTGCTCAAAGTGAGGGGACGGCTGGTCTTCATCTCAACCCTGGGCGGTTCGCAAGCGGAGATCGACATCGGCCAGCTCATGGGAAAAAGAGCCCGCCTGATCGGTTCCGTACTGCGCCCCCGTCCGGTTGAAGAAAAGGCTGAGATCATCCGCCGCTTCCGTCAGCAATTCTGGAAGCAGATCGAGAGTGGCGCGATCAAGCCGGTTGTCGATCGCGTCCTTCCCGTAGCCGATGCCCACAAGGCGCATGAGATCATGCGAAACTACGAGAATATCGGCAAGATCGTCCTCAAAGTTCGCTGAGTTCGGCGAGCAACTCCTGCACGGCAAATTCTATCGCGGCAAGCCCAGAGTTCGCATCGGTAACATCCAGGTCGTGTACCCTCCAATAGCGAACTCGCTCCGTCCAGTGGGGGAAGCGTACCCTCATCAGCGGTCGATGCTCCACCTCGTTGACCGCGACGACGAGCCCGGCAAGAGCAAGGTCTTCTTCCTCCAGATCTCGCGGCGCCCGCATCGGTTGGGCAGGCTCGATCCCCCGCAAACGCAATCGCGCCAAAGCATGCGACGATATGCGGCCTATGTTCTCTATGCTCGGCTGCAAACCGCGGCTTTCGGCCCGCCACACCAGTTTCCTCTCACAGGCCAGGGCGTTGAAATAATGTTCGGCAAATCGACTGCGGTAATAGTTGCCGGTACAGAGAAAGAGAACAGTGGATCTCATTGTGTGCGCGCTATGACTGCTGCGGCCGTTTGCGAAGTGTGATCGTCTGGGTGTCTTCCGATCGCGCCCCCTCCGTCGGAATCACCTCGAATTCTACGATCTCGAAACGACTCTCGAGGATCGAGCGTAGTCTCTCGTGTTCGTAGAAAGCGTAAAAGCGTTTGGGTTCGTAGTCGTCATCCTCCCAAACGCCCTCGAATTCCCGTCCGCCGCGACCTGCGATGAAGATGAGGCCGCCGGCGCGCACAACGCGCCCGATCGCTTCGAGTACCCGCCCAAACTCAGCCTTCGGCACGTGCAGGAGGCAGTTCTGCGCAAAGAGCGCATCAAAGCGGCCGCTTGGAAAGTCCAGGTGCAGAAAGTCCATAACGTAGGCTTCAAGCCCCTTCGCGCGGCAGTAGCGCACCATCTCCGGAGAAAGGTCGGTACAAACGACGGCCAGACCGGCATCCTGGAAGAAACGACCGGCCTGACCCGTACCTGCCCCGATTTCCAGCAGCGAGATTACCCTTTCCCGTCCGCCTTCCTCCTGACCTTGAGGCGCCCGGCCGGCGTTTTCGTCCTGCACGCGACCTAGGAACTTAGTCCACCGTTCGTGCTTCTCCCTATCGACCGGCCGGCTGTCCCGTTCTTCGGCGCGCGCGTTGTAGGCGCTCTTTAGCTCAGTTGTGACGGAGCTGTAATCTGTCAAAGACCGCTCGCCTCCCCCGACTCCTTCGTCACTTGGCCTCTCCCTCCAGCTCAGCCTTTCGGAAGTAGGCAGGGCCGGGTTGCGCCAGCATGCGCGCCACCGGTCGCAGCTCCATCCACCACTGCTCGTAAGGGCGTTGGTGTTCGGCATCCATCAGCCGCGGCACCATGTACAGCGGCGTCGACCTGACATCTCCCTCCTGGATGCCCAGACACGCGGCACCCACTTCGGCATAGCTCTTGGCCTGATGCCGCAGCGCCATCTCTTCAATGCGGCTCACTGCTTCCCACGCCAGCCGCGCGGCCAGGATCCGGTCGAACGGCGACGGGTTGCCGCCCTGCTGAAGATGTCCAAGTATCGACTGGCGCACCTCAAAAAGGTCGCCGCCCTCCTCGTCGAATAGAGCCGCGATGAACGGGGTGGTATAAAACGAGTTGGCCGACTCGTTTCGGATCATCAGGCCCAGGCGCTTGCCCTGCTGAAAGCCCTGCTTCAAGAGCTCGATGTCCATTTCAAGGTCCCGCAGTGTGATGCCTTCCTCATGCATGTAGACGCGTTCCGCGCCGGTGGCAATGGCGCTCATCAACGCCAGGTATCCGCAGTAACGGCCCATCACCTCGACAATGAAACAGCGGTTGAAAGCGACGGCGGACTGCTTTATCTTGTCCACGACTTCGACAATGCTGTTGAGGGCCGTGTCCGCGCCGATGCTCAGCTCGGACCCCGGTAAATTGTTGTTGATGCTGGCTGGAATACAGAGCAGGGGGATGTTGAAGGCCGGAAAGCTATGCCTCTCCTCGTAGAGCCGGTGTATAGCGTGATAGCCTGCCCAGCCGCCGATCATCACAATCGCGTCGACCCGATGCTTCTCCAATGACTGCGCGGCAGCATACATCTCTGCGCCCTCAGGGCACTTACGGCTGCTGCCGAGCTCCGACCCGCCGGTAGGTGCCCAACCGTTGACCGTCATCCAGTTCATCTCTTGGATGTCGTCGTTGATCAGGCCGCGGCAGCCCCTCTTGACGCCGAGCGGTATGTGGCCGCTGTCCTCCAGCAGCCGCACCATCGCACGCGTGGCCGCGTTCATGCCCGGCGCCGGCGCTCCGCCCGTCATGACCGCCACGCGCAGGCGTTTCTGGTCCGGTCGAGGAGGACGTGGATTGGCTCGAATCAGCGTCCGCAAGATGCGGAACGAGTCGATGTACGCCTTTCCGCGGTACTGCATCGCCTCTTCGAAGTCGCACGCATGAATGCATCTGTTGACCTCTTTCGTCTGCGCCACGCATTCGGTCAACGATTGATGAACAATCTTGTTGTTCTGGATGCCGATCAGCACGGCCTCATCGTCCGGCTTCGCCTTGAGCGCGGCATCGGCAGCCGCAGCGCCCAGCAGCGTCGCAAGCACTCGATCGTACGCGCTGGGCGAGCCACCCCTTTGTACGTGGCCAAGCACCGTCACGCGCGCCTCTTCGCCCAGGTACCTGGTCAGCACATCCTTCACGTATCCGCTCGTGATCGGCTTGCCATGCCGGTCGTGCGCGCCCTCCGCTATCACCACGATACTGTCACGCCGCCCCATCTCACGGCCGGAGCGCAGAATCGAACACATCTTTTCTTCCCACTCGTCCAAATTGGGAGGGCTTTCGGGGATCAGGGCAAAGTCCGCGCCCGAGGCCAGCGCGCCCATCAGCGCAAGGTAACCGCAGTGATGGCCCATGACCTCGACGACAAAGGCGCGCTGGTGACTGGCCGCCGTGCTGGTAATGGCATCAAGCGCTTCGGTGATCCGGTGTAGGGCGGAGTCCGTGCCTATGGTCAGATCCGTACCGAACATGTCGTTGTCGATCGAACCGACCAGCCCGGCGACGGCCAGAAAACTGTGCTTTTCAGCCGCTGGCGGCGTGAGCCTGCCCTCGGCGACCAACTCCTCGACAAGAGAGGTCCACTCCTCGCGCAGCACCTGCGCGCCAGTGAGACTACCGTCGCCGCCAATTACAATCAGACGGTTCATTCCCAACTGGACCAGATTGTAAACGGCCTCTTTGCGACCTTCACGGTGAAGAAAGTCCGGGCTGCGGGCCGTTCCCAAGAGAGTCCCGCCCTGCTGCAGCACGCCGCCAACGGATTCCCAGGAAAAGGGGCGGATCAGGCTGCCGCCTTCGATTATCCCCTGAAACCCTTCATAAATGCCGTAGACTTCCGCTCCCACCTCCAACGCCGCGCGTACCGCCGCACGCACGGCTGCATTCATACCTTGAGCGTCGCCTCCGCTGGTGAGTACCCCAAGACGAGCCGGTGTATCTGAGACCATTTGCCGCCTCCAGTCGCGGCGAAGTTTCACCCAAAGGATGCCTCCAATTCCGAGGCAACTCTGTCGACGTTCATTATAGCACGCAGCTAAGATTACTTACACTTGCCGAACGCCTTCAGGTTGCAGTCCAAAGTGGGGGTACAAATCCCTTTACCTCGGGTAGCAACCGAGTCATAGCCTGTCACTGCAATTCCTGACCACTGGCCACTATCCACTGGCAACTGGCCACTGCCGTTGGGCGGTCGGGCCGTTCCGGCCCTCCCTTGTGCGGGGGGACACCCCCCGCAACGCCCCCCTGTAGCTATGCCACCCGGCGTGCTCGTCCCCAGCTGGTGTGTCTGCGATCGGTAGATGATGCCACCGTACCTGCGCGTCCCCAGCTCGTCGCCAGCCGAGCCCCGGTTCGACCAGCTCCCACCGTCCCCACCGGTTCCTCGCCACTGGCCACTGGCAACTGGCACCTGGCAACTGGCCACTGGCCACTGGCAACCGGCACCTGGCAACTGGCCAGTGGCCACTGGCAACTGGCCACTGGCAACCGGCAACCGGCCACTGGCAACCGGCAACTATCCACTATCCACCGCAGTACTGAAATCCGGTCCCGCCGTCCCCTGCAAGAGACTCCGAAACGTGCTATACTGCAAGGTCGAGTCCGAACACAACCAGGCTGGACCCGAACGCGCCGCATCACACAACTGCCCGCCCACCATGCCCAGGCCGCCAACCATGTCGACCTGCTCCGAACCGAACGTCCGAATCCTGCCCCAAGCGAACTTCGCTCCGGGCTCTGCCGGTAACAACTCGAAATGCGCAGAACTGCCGTCCGCCGCGCCGCCCACCCACACTGTAATGACACCCGCCATGCAGCCCATGTCGGCGCCGCCGGCACCCGGCTCTGTATCCTGTCACGAAAAGCACGCAGCTGTCGTTGTTTTGCGCACTTTCTGCACTCAAAACGACATATTTTGCGCGTTTTTGCGACAAAACGGCCGCGAAAGGCCGACATCCGTTTCCTGTTACGAGAGTCCTTGCCAATATCCTGTCACGAGAAGACCGACAAATTTTTCAAAGTTGGGCCAAACAGGCCAAAACAAGCAATTCGATACCCTATCGATACCCTGTCGATACCCAATTTTCCCAAAAATTCGCAGCCACTTTACGATACAATACGACGCTCTTGGGTCAATTCTGGACAGATTCGGCCGCATACTTGACCGCATGCGCGGCGCTACCGGCAAGGAGACTGACGCCACCATCGACTTCGACCCTGAATTCGGCACGCGCAACCGCAATGACCCGCAACGAAGTCGCCAACTCGCCCAAAAGGCCGTGTGCCTCTATCCCTGCCACCGTCCCATCCGCGGCCGGAACCCGCGTTCGGCAACGGATGAAACATGAGGGCATCTGCCGGTCTTGTGATGGCGCCCATGCAATGCGCGCCCGCCGCGCCCGACGACCCAGCCAACGCCGGCGCGCAAACGCTTTCTGACATTCCTATGCTCTGATTCGGGATGCACTCACTCAGGGCGTGCAGCCCGCTCTATGGGCGTGAACGTCTGGCGGGGAATGTATGTCGGTGGTGGTTGAATTTGGCTACCGGCTAAGGGAAGGGCAGGGGGCAGGCGCAGGGTCTGCTCCTACCGAGGCCGTAGCGTTCGCTGACTGGGGGCGGTGCGCTGGGCCGCCGGTTGCGCAGGGCTGAAGTAGATCCTCCACTCGGCGGGTGGAATGGTGCCAGGGGGGCGTTGCGGGGGGAATCCCCGCGCAAGGGAGGGCCACAGGCCCGGCCGTCCAACGGCAGTCGATAGTGGAGAGTGTCCATGAACTGCAGGTGGCGCGAATGGCTCCGATTCAGCCGGAGATGTGGGAATCTGTAGCTTAATTCCGGACTGCACCTACCGCCTTCCGTCAGCATGCGTGGCTCCAGTCCGAGCTCTGGCTTGCGCCGCCGCTCCACAAGTCACGGCACCCTTTGACAGATCGGTACTTTGAAATGTAAACTTCAGAGCGCAAATCGGACTGAGTTGGGCGAGAATGGCTTGGAGAATGTCGTTGTCGGGGTCAGTTTACGTTACCCTCTTCGGTTGAACAGAGGTCATCAACAATGCCAGCCAGACGCAGAGCACCGTTCAGAATTGGGGTTACCGGCCTGGGTGAAAGGCAGGAGATTGCGCCCGGTGTATTTATCAACACCGTCTATCGCGGCTGTACGCCCGGCTTCGTGGTGACCGACGAGGGGTTGATCCTGATCGACACGCCTTTGATCCCGAAGCAGGCCAGGGACTGGCGGGAACAGATCGAGTTGGAGGCGCCCGGCCTGCCGATCCTCTATGTCTTCAACACCGATCACCACCGCGGCCACGCCTTGGGCAACCAGTACTTTCTGCCGACGACGGTAATCGCCCACGAGCGCGCCTTCAAAGAGATGTCGGGCTATACCGAAAACTTCAAGGAACGCGTCTATAACAGCTTCAAGCGGGAGCCGGATATACAGGAGCAGCTGACAAATATAGAGATCATTCTGCCCGATGTCACCTTTACCGACTGCGCTCGATTGCAGTACGGAGGACGCGAGGTGAAACTGATCTATGTTGGCGGCCATACACCGGCCACAAGCATCGCCTGGTTGCCGGAGGAAAAAATTGCCTTCGTCGGCGACATCTTGTGGGTGGACCAACATCCCTACATGGCCCAGGCCGATTCGCTTGAATGGATCGAAGCGCTGCGCCGCATCCGCTCTCTGGGGGCGGAAATGCTGGTCCCGGGCCACGGCCCAGTGTGCGGACCGGATGACACCGAAAAAGTGGAGGACTACATTAGACATAAGCGTCAACTGGTGCGCGACTACTACCGCGCGGGCAAGACAAAGAACGAAGCCAAGAGCGGCCTCGTCGGCGAGATGTTGGAGCTGTTCCCCGTGCCCTTGGAACGCAAGGCAAAGATCGAGAGCCAGATCAAGTCCGGTATCAATCGAGTCTATCGCGAGATTCAACGGGAGGAAGAGCTGGCCAATGCCGAACTTGGCAACGGGGCATTCCCGTCACCCGTTCCGACCACAGTGCTGGTGCCTGAACAACCTGCGGATGCCAACCTGATACCGGCCCCGTCAACTTTGCCGGCAGCTGCAGTCGGCCAATCCGAACAGAATGGAGGACGGGAGGTCGAACAGGAGGCCAAGCTGTAATGGCCTATTCGGTTCGCGAAGAGCGCCAGGGCCTGGCCACCAGTTTGCGGGAAGATCTCGCCGAAGCGGAACGCCTCATCGTTCAACTGCGCAGGGACAACGTAGAAGCGTTCCTGCAGTTGATGGACAGGATCGAAGAGAGCTTCACGCTGCTGGAAACGAGCGGCCTGGACCTGAGGCCGGAACAGACTCGCTGGGGTAGCCTGCTCAGCAAGCTG
Source organism: Caldilineaceae bacterium (assembly GCA_034428395.1). GTDB lineage: Bacteria > Chloroflexota > Anaerolineae > Caldilineales > Caldilineaceae > Bin5. Next base: position 18,643 of record DAOUHX010000228.1, on the reverse strand, counting down.
CGCCGCGAGGCTGGTCGCGTCATGCGCACGATTGACGTGGCCGGCGGGCTGGACCAGCTGCGCCAGGCCAATCCGCCGGCAGAGGGTCTGTGGTGGAAGCTCGACGCGGTCGTCGCAGCCGCCCGACGCCGTCTGATCCGTCGCTTAGGCATTACGGTCGGTACCATCGCCGCGGTGCTGGCGGTCGTCTGGGGACTGCTAACCTTCGTCTTTCCACCGGACGCCGACACGGTCGTAACGTCTGAAGCAATCACGACGCTGCAGCAACTGTCCTTCGAGGGGCGCTGGGAAGAGGCGCTGTCGACCATCGAAGAGGCCAAGGCCCTGCTCACGCAGCCGGACGCCGAACTACTGATTTGGGAGGGGGTCGTTCGCGACAAATTGGGGCAGAGTGAACGCTCCCTGCAGGCGCTGGAGGAGGCCAGGGCATTAGTGTCCTCCGATCAGCATGTGGCCTATTTGTGGACAGTTGGCTCCATCCGGCTGTTGGTGAATGATCTGGAAGAAGCGCGTATCGCCGGCGACGAAGCGATAGCACTAGATCCCACCAATCCCCAAGGCTACTTTCTCTTGGCCAGCGTGGCCGAAGCGGAGGGAGACACCGCCGCCGCCGTCGAGCTCTTCGAGAAAGCATACCAGCTGGCTGCCGAGAGCAACCCCCAGTTAGCCGTCATTGCCCGCGTTCGCATGGGCAGCTTGCTGCAGCGACCTGCCAATATGTCACCATTTGGCGAGGACCAGCCCAAAAACGGGGAAAGCGGCGGAAACGAAGGGACCGAGTAACCATTCTTCCTTGCTGCAAAGCACGGTTTCCGTCGCTTCCAAATCTGCGGGATTGAACTGGCCCAGTCAGAGAAAAGTGGTCGGGCGATAGGACCGCCGTCGCAGTACCAATACGCCCCCTTAGCTCAGAGGATAGAGCAACGGACTTCTAATCCGTCGGTCGTAGGTTCGACTCCTACAGGGGGTGCCTTTTCCTCGAAAACTTTCCGCGCGCGCCGGGCTCCTCTTCAAGTGCAATACTTATCCCGCAACAGCGTTTGAAGCCGATTGTCCAGATAAGGAAGTGGACGCCAGCCGACCCCTGAGTCAAGACCCAATACAGGGCAGGCCTATTCTTTCGGCTCGCCGGCCGCTTGCCCCAACCGGGATTCCCGGCAACTTTCCTGTTAGCCCACTCTCTCCCGCAGCGAGCCCTTCTCAGAAATCGTCTCGTGCGGCTCCTTCTCGTTGATCCCGATATGGCCGACCGTGCCCGGCACGGTGTACGGAAAAGCCGGACCGCCTGCCGGCGCCGCCCAGTGGACGCCGTTGGCGATTACCTTGCGAATTATCGGCTGATGGAATATCGGGTAGGTCTCATGGCCAGGCCGGAAGTAGAAGACCTTGCCGTTGCCGCGGTGGAAGCAAGCCCCGCTGCGAAATACATTGCCGCCCTCGAACCAGCTGACAAATACGAGATCGTCCGGGGTCGGGATGTCAAAGAGCTCTCCGTACATCTCGCACTCTTCATTGACGAAGTAGGGCGGCAGACCGTGCGCAATCGGGTGCGACGGCTTGACCACCCAGATCCGCTCTCTCTCATCCGCCTCACGCCAGTGGATACTGCACGTTGTGCCCATCAGTTTGCGGAAGATCTTTGAAAAGTGGCCGGAATGCAAAACGATCAGTCCCATTCCCTCCAGCACGCGATTCTGCACCCTTTCGACGACCTCGTCACAGACCTGCGCGTGGGCGCGATGACCCCACCAGGTCAGCACATCGGTCTCCGCCAAAACTTCGTCCGTCAGGCCGTGCTGCGGCTCATCCAGCGTGGCAGTGCGCACGGAGTTGAACCCGTGCTGCCGCAGCCCTTCGGCGATCGCTCCGTGAATGCCGTCGGGGTAAATCCCGCCAACGAATTCGTTCACCTTTTCGTGTTGATACTCGTTCCAGACCGTTATGCGAATGTCGCCCATCTTGATTCCTCCGTCTATTGACAAGTGCAGCGCCAGCTGCAAGCCTGATCAACTTCAAATGCAAGCACCAACCGGAACAGGACAGCCCCCCTGAGCGGCAGAGGCCCGAATCGCATCCCAAAGGCGGGCCATCCGCAAACCGATCTCCGGAGGGCAGGGGTTCTCCATTTCGCCGGCCCGCACGCGCAAGAACTGCTGCCACGTTCCCAGCGAATCGGGCAACTCGACCGGCTCAAGCGCCTCGTCATCGGGCCCTTGTATCAGGAGCCGCTCGCCCCAGACACCGGTCTGCAACATACCCTTCTCGCACAACACCCGCACGTCCGAACCGATTTTGCAGCCGGTGTTGCCGGCCGCGTTCATCGACACCAGCGCGCCCGAGGCCAGCCGGGCGATTACCGCTCCGAGGATGTCGACACTGGTGCCCTGGTTGTCGGTCCAGGCAGCTACCTCCCTAAAATCTTCCCCCGCCAAGTCGGAGATAGTATTGAGCATGTGGGCACCGGTGTCAAACATGAAACCCCCGCCGGCTATTTCGGGATCCTGGCGCCAGAGCCCGTTGGTGGGAATCAACCAGTTCTGCCAGACTACCGCGCTGATATTCAGAATCTTTCCCAGCGTGCCCGAGCGGAGCATCTTTACAGCAGTCCGCACCTGCGGCGACATGCTTCCGTTGAAAGCCACCGACAGAAGCCGGCCGCTATGTTTCTGCACGTCGATAAGCGCGACCGCCTCCTGCGCGTTCATCACCATCGGCTTCTCCAGCAACACGTCCAGCCCTGCTTCCAGGCAGGCGCTTGCCTGGCGAAAGTGCAGTACATGCGGTGTGATGATGAAGGCCGCGTCAATTTCCCTCCGCTGCAACAGTTCCTCCAGCTCCGGCACGTTGGGCGGGGGCGGCTGACATTCTTCGTCAAACAACTCGCAAAACGCTTCGTAGGCCTTCGCCGAGGGTTCACATACCAAACGGATCTCGGTCGTATCCTGCTGCTTCAGGATGCGGCGGGCGTGGCTCCTTGCCATGCCGCCGCATCCGATGAATGCCATTCGAACGCGGGATGAGGCCGCGGCTGAGGTACGGTTGACCATCTACTTGCTCCTGACCGAAAGTGTACTGTTTTCTCCAGATGCCCAAAAAGATTCAGCGTGCAGGGCATTGGCCTGCTCACCGTGTGGCCCTGTACTGTTTCTGGGGTTCGACTTGCCGGAATCCGTTCCAAAACCTGGCAGAATTCCTGCGGGTCGCTCAATCATAACCTGCTCAACTCCCACTGGAAAATTTTGCGGACCGTTGACCACCTTTTAGAATGTTGAACGGTGGCGGTCACATATGTTCGATTGCCTGCCAAGAGATTCCGCACAACGCAACTCGCTGACAGAGCCTGTTAGTTGAACCAAATGCACGAAAGCCCCTTTGCGCAGGCGTTCAGACGGCGGGCCGCGCACATTTCCCCCTTACCTTGCCCGATTCCTCTTCCACAATCTCGGCCGGAGACCAGTGATCCTACCTAGCGTCATCCTTGCTTCGGCAAGCCCGCGTCGACAACAGTTCTTCCAGGCTCTCGGTATACCCTTCTCCGTCCAGCCCGCGGAGATTGAGGAAGCGCAAGGTCCGGGAGAAGCTCCGATTTCGATGGTGGAACGGCTTGCCACGGCCAAAGCACTCTCGGTCGGCGAGCGTCTCAATCAGGAAGGCGGCCGTGACGCCTCCGACTCTTCCGATGAAAACGACCCCGTCCCGTATTCGATACAGTTCATTGTCGGTGCGGATACGGTCGTAGCACTTGACGGCGACTCATTCGGCAAGCCCCAGAATGCCCGCGAGGCCCGGGCGATGTTACAGCGCCTGCGCGGCCGCTGCCATCATGTCCACACCGCCGTCGCTGTCGCCCGCTTCGTCGGCTCCTCCTGCCAGGCCGCGCGCTGTATGGTCAACTCAACAAGCGTAACGATGCGCGGTTACAGCGACGCCGACATTGAGAATTACGTGTCCAGCGGCACTCCTATGGACAAGGCCGGCGCGTACGCCATCCAGGACAAGCATTTCAGGCCCGTGGAAAGCCTTTCAGGCTGCCCTGCCGCCGTGATGGGGATGCCCGCAGCCGACCTGCTCCGCCTGTTGGCAGAGCTCGGCTTTCCATTCGGGGAACTCTCGCATCAGGTCTGCCGTGCGCAAACAGGATTTCCATGCTGCCAGGAGACAGAGCCGCGTCTTCAGGGATAATCTGCGCCGGCCTACGATTTGACTGGCATGTTGCAAAATGCCCTGGCGAGTTGATACACTTGCAGAAGTGATAGCGCGCCTTCAGACGGTTTGCGTCAGCTGCTCCCAGGACGTGCCCAGGAGAACGCTTTGCCCAGGAATCCGGAAGCTTATGAAGGATGGGACGAAGTCTTCGAGGACGACTACTTCGATGCGCCTGCCAAGAGCAAGCCGAAACCCAAGAAGAAACGGGAGCGAACCGTTGCGGGAATCGTGACACGCGCCCGGGGACATCACTATGATGTAACCACCGCGGATGAAAGGGTGATCAGTTGCCGCGTGCGCGGGCGGCTGCTTCAGGAACGGACCAAAGACCTGACGCTTGTCGCGGTCGGCGACCGTGTTCGTGTCGTCCTGGAAGGTAGACGCAAGGGCCTGATCGATTCGGTCGAAGAGCGCGATTCGACGCTGAGCCGTCAGCTGCCAGGTACGACCAGGCCGGCGGAGGACGTTATCGTAGCAAATCCAGACCAGGTACTGATCGTGTTCGCAGTGCGGGAACCGGAGCCCCATCTGCGAATGCTGGACCGTTTCCTGGCGATTGCCGAGGCCAACGAACTTCCGGCTGCCATTGCGATCAATAAGATCGACCTGACCGGCCTCGAAGCGGCCCGCAGCAAGTTTCGCATCTACGAAGAGTTGGGATATCCGCTCCTCTATGTCAGCGCCACCGAACGCAAGGAAGCCGTACTCCAACATGATGCGGCAGGAGCTGTGCAATCCCCCGGCCTCGGCCAGCTGTGCGCCCTGTTGCTCGATAAACTTACAGTGGTGACCGGGCCCAGCGGCGTGGGCAAGAGCGCTCTCATCAACGCCATAGATCCCAGCTTGAACCTGCGCGTCGGAGACCTGCGCAGATTCGAAGGAAAGGGCCGGCACACGACGCGCAGCGCGCAGCTCTTCCGCCTGCCAATTGGTGAAACGACCTTCATCGCCGATACACCCGGCATCCGCGAGCTGGCGCCGTACGAGATCGACCAGGGCAGCCTCGCATTTTTCTTCGTTGAAATGAAGCCGTACGTCAATGACTGCCACTTTCCCAACTGTACGCACGACCACGAACCAGACTGCGCGGTGCGCCAAGCCGTGGAAGACGGCGAGATTTCAGTCGAGCGCCACGAAAGCTATGTACGCTTTCTGAACGGGGAAAGTTTTCAGCTGGAGGAGTGGTGATCGCCGCACCTCTCGCAGTGGCTCGCAACTCGAAACCCACCTGCCGGCGACGTAACGATGCCGGCTGAGCATCTTTCGAAATGTCCCACATTGTCTCCGAACTGAATTCGCAACAGGAAGAGGCCGTTCGCGCCACCGAGGGGCCGGTGCTGGTGCTGGCGGGCCCGGGATCGGGCAAGACGCGCGTCCTGACCCGCCGCATCGCCTATCTGATTGAAGAGCAGAATATCGATCCATGGCATATCCTGGCGGTGACATTTACCAACAAGGCCGCCCGCGAGATGGCCGAGCGCGTTGTTTCGCTGATAGGCCACAAGTTTCCCCCGGCAAAGCCGGGACAACGGCCAAACCTTGGCGGGCTGTCCATCGGCACGTTTCACTCCATCTGTGCACGCATCCTGCGCGTAGAAGTGGAGTCCGTCGGCTTTCAACGCAATTGGGTTATCTACGACAGCGCCGACCAACTGTCGCTCATTCGCCAGATTCTCAAAGAGATGAATCTCGACGAGAAGCAATTCAACCCCCGGGCAATTCTGGGTCAGATCGGCAGCTGGAAGAACGCCCTCATTGCTCCCGAAGCCGTTCAGACCGATGGCTACTGGCAGGAGATCTCCGAACGAGTTTACGGCCGTTACCAGCAACTTCTGCGCCACAATAACGCGATGGACTTCGATGACCTGCTGATGCGCGCCGTCCTGCTCCTGCGTCAGAACGAGGAGATAAGGCGCAAATATCAGAAAAAGTGGCAATACGTGCTGGTAGACGAGTTCCAGGATACCAACACAGCCCAGTACGATTTGGCAACACTCTTGGTCGGCACTCCCGAAGGCAAGAACAACATTTTTGTTGTCGGCGACGAGGACCAGTCGATCTACCGATTCCGCGGCGCCGACTATCGCAACGTCTTGCGCTTCCGCCGTGACTACTCCGCGGCAAAGGTCGTTCTGTTGGAGCAGAACTACCGCAGCACGCAGAGCATCCTCGATGTCGCCAACGCCGTCATATCCCGCAACGCGAACCGCACCCCCAAGAAACTGCACACGGACAGCGGTGCGGGCCGTATGGTGACAGTCCATCAAGCCTTCAGCGAAGTCGCAGAGGCGGACTATGTGCTCGACGAGATCTCCCGCTTTAGCGATCGCAGCGGGCTGGCGCTGGGAGGGGCGGCCGTGCTCTACCGCACAAACGCGCAGAGCCGTGCGCTTGAGGAAGCGTGCGTACGCCGTCACGTGCGCTACCGGCTGGTCGGGGCGACTCGCTTCTACGAGCGCCTGGAAATCAAAGACGTACTGGCATATCTGCGGCTTGTTCATAACCCATTTGCCATAGTGGCACTGGACCGGATATTCAATAAGCCACCGCGCGGTATCGGCCAGCGCACCTACGCCGACTTGAAGGACTGGGCCGCGTCGTCCACTGTCAGCGAATGGGACGCCTTGCAATTCCTTTTGCAGAAGGATGAGAACGAAAGCCTCTCGGATTCTCTGCTCAAGTTCGGAAGCACAATCTCGCCCCCACCTTTCGGCGCTCGCGCAAGCAACGCGCTCGTTAGATTTGCGAGGGCTCTGGCGTCATGGGTGGAGATCGCATCCGAGCGCAACTACGAGAGCGTCGCCACTCTCATGGACCGGATTCTGACGGAGAGCGGCTACCTCGAGCGCCTGCACGACGGCAGCGACGAAGGCAAGGAACGATTTGAAAACATCAACGAGCTGCGAGCGGTCGCCGCCCAATACCGACCTGGCCTGGACGGATTGGAACCGGGGCAGGACCCGCTCGGGCTCTTCCTTGAGGAGATCAGTCTCGTCAGCGAGCAGGACGACCTGGACGAAAGCCAGGACGCCCTGACTTTGATGACGCTGCACACGGCCAAGGGGCTGGAGTTCCCCGTCGTCTTTATGGTTGGCATGGAGGAGGGGCTGCTGCCCCATTCTCGCAGTTTGAACAGCGAAGACGCTGAAGACATAGAAGAAGAGCGCAGGCTGGCCTACGTCGGCATCACCCGCGCACAACGCCGGCTCTACCTGGTCCACGCCTTAATGCGGAATATGTGGGGCAACAGCGAGCCGCAAGGGACCAGCCGCTTCCTCGACGAGATCCCCGCTGATCTGCTGCAGGGAAAGGTCGACCGCCAGAGCCGTCAAGCGGCCGCTTATGAACGGTCAACAAGCTGGCTGGACGGCCCGGCAGCCTTCGGCCGCTGGCGGGACGGCTTGAGCGGCTCGGAGAAGCCGACCAGCTTCATTGGCAGAGAGGGAGCCTCTTCCGGTCAGGACGAGCCTCGCCAACAGGACTGGTCAAAGCGAGGGCCCCGCCGCCGCCGGCCCGCCGTGTCCGAAGCGGACACTCAGTTCAAACGCCGCCAAAGCGTCGAGCATCCCAAGTTCGGAGTCGGCATGGTCATCGACAGCGTCGTAGTCGGCGGCGAAGAGGAAGTGTCGATCGCATTCCCAGGCCTGGGCGTCAAGAAGTTCATGGCCTCCCTAGCCAATTTGAAGGTCCTTTAGTCAGCTCAGAGGCACACGAGACCGGATGGCGCATTCAATCTCTCCTCCCTGGAACACGACGACGAAGGCGATCGTCGCCGTGTCCGCATTGGCGCTCTTCTGCCTGCTGGTCTGGGTTTTTCGCGGCCTCTTGCAGCAGGTGGTGCTGGCCGGACTGCTGGCCTATCTTCTCCATCCTCCGATCTCGTTTATCGACCGGCGCACACCACTCAACCGCGTCGGCGTCGTTCTCCTCGTATACCTCGTTCTGGCTCTCGTAGTTATAGCGACCTTTTCGCTCGTGGGCGTCACGACCTTTCAACAAGCCATGGACCTGTCCAGCCGGCTGCCCGGTTGGTTTGAGGACGCCGTAGCCCAGCTGCAAACGCTGCTGACTCAGCTGCCAGAGAGCCTATCGATCGGTCCGTTGACCTTACCGGTCGCCAGCCTGGTTCCCCAACTGCCGGGCTGGGAGGAACTGCTCGGCCAGGCTTTCGGCCTCCTCCAGCCCATTCTCAGTCGCGGTGGCAGTCTTGCCGCCACCTTTGTCACCGGCACGGTGGCGGTTCTCGGTCAGGCCTTCCTGATTTTCCTGATCTCGATATATATCGCAATCGATATTCCCCGCATCGGCGGCATGATCGGGAACTTCGCCCAAAAACCTGGCTATCGTCAGGACGCCGAACGCCTAACGGCGAGCATCAGCCAGGTTTGGGCGGCCTACATGCGCGGACAAGCCCTGCTTGCACTTGTGATGTTTGTGCTGGTCAGCGTGGTTCTTGGTGCCATGGGCGTGGACAACGCGCTCGGCCTTGGTCTGCTCTCCGGTGCTATGGAGTTCCTGCCGCTCGTCGGTCCGCTCATCGGCGCGGGCGCAGCGATTCTGGTCGCCCTTTTTCAGGGCAGCCATCCCTTCGGCATGACACCGCTTCAGTTCGCGCTCGCGGTGACGGTGGCCATGGTCGTGCTCCAGCAGATCGAGAACACGCTACTCGTGCCCCGTATCGTCGGCGGCGCACTGAAGCTTCACCCGCTGCTCGTCCTTGTCAGCGTAATCATGGGCGCATCCCTCGCCGGTCTGCTTGGCGCGGTCTTGGCGGCGCCAGTGGTCGCCTCGGTTCGCATCCTCGGCAACTACGCTTGGCACAAAATGCTCGATCTGCCCCCTTTTGCGGATGAAGACAAAGTCCATGAATTCGCTGCAGGCAAGAGCGACGACAGTGATAGATCGTCAGACCTGCCGGCCGCGAATCCTGTCCCCAATGTTCAGTCAACGAATTCCGCACCTGAGATCTATCCGCTCTCCTTCGATCCCGTCTATAAGGACTACATCTGGGGAGGCCGCAACCTCGAAACGAGGCTGGGTCGCAAGATCCCTCCAGGCATTGTGGCCGAAAGCTGGGAAGTTGCCGCCCACCCACACGGTCACACGAAAGTCGCGTCCGGGCCCCTCGCAGGATACACGCTCGCTGCGCTGCATGAGCATCTTGGAGAACGGCTGTTGGGTCAGGCGGCGAGGTCACCGGACTTTCCGCTCCTGGTCAAAGTTCTGGACGCCACCCGCTGGCTGTCCGTCCAGGTGCACCCGGACGATTCGTACGCCCGCGAACATGCCGGAGAGCAGGGCAAGACCGAACTGTGGATCATTCTCCACGCCGAACCGGGCGCCGAACTGATCTACGGCCTCAAGGCGGGCGTCGACCGGCAGCAGCTGTCGCACGCCGCCGCGGACGGCGCGATCGAACCGTTGCTCCACCGCGTGCCAGTCCGCGCCGGCGACGCGGTCTATCTGCCCGCCGGCACGGTTCACGCGCTTGGGCCGGGTACCATCATCGCTGAGATCCAGCAGAACAGCGATACGACCTACCGCCTCTACGACTGGGGCCGCACCGGTTTGGACGGCGCCGCCCGCCCCCTGCACATCCGCCAGGCGCTGGACGTCATCGACTGGCGCATGATCGAGCCGGAAATCGCCCGGCCGCCTGTCCTGCCGTCTCCCGACGGATGGAAGCGCGAGCTTCTCTCAGATCTGCGAACAATTGGCGGTCCGTCCCCGCCGGCCCTCCGCGCCCCTGTCGGGGCGCCGACCGCCTGCCCATACTTTCAGGTTGAACGCCTGGCCGGACGCCCCGGCTCGAACTGGTCCGACATCTGCGCCGGCGACACCTTCCAAATCTGGGCCGCCCTTTCCGGCAGCGCCTCACTCCGCTGGGCCGGAGCGCCCGTCCCCTTACGCGCCATTTCCTGGCTGCTCCTGCCCGCCGCTCTGGGAGCGTTCGAGCTGCAGGCTGAGACCGACTGCGTCCTGCTCCGCATCCAACCAAACTGATTTCCAGGAGAAACTCTGTGCCAATTCCGGACAAACGTGCAATCACGTCCTTTCCCATCCACGACCTCCTGGCCTCCCGCTGGAGCCCCAGGGCCTTTGCCGACCGCGCCATCCCTTCCGATGTGCTTGGAAGCCTGTTTGAAGCGGCCCGCTGGGCGCCCTCCTCACGCAATCTGCAGCCCTGGCACTTCGTCATAGCCGAGCGCCACCGCGACGCCGAGGGTTTTGCGCGCATACTCGGCACACTGATGGAAGGAAATCAGATCTGGGCGCAACACGCCTCCCTCCTCCTTATCGCCGTGACACAGCCGAAACCAGATGAGGCCGGCCGCGCCAACCCCTACGCGCGCTACGACGTCGGCCAAGCCATCGCCCACCTGTCAATACAGGCGCTGGCTTGCGGTCTCTATATCCACCAGATGGGCGGTTTTCGCAGAGATCTGGCCAGGCAGGCTCTCGCAATCCCCGCAGGATTCGAACCGGTCGTCTCCGCGGCGATCGGGTACCTGGCCGACTCGTCAGCCCTGCCCGAGGAGATACGAGAACGCGAACTTGCCCCCCGCAGCCGCCATCCGCTGTCCGACCAAGTCTTCAGCGGCACATGGGGCGAGCCCCACCCCGACTATGCATGAGCTGGCAATCAAGCACGGGCGCCTCATCACCCCGTCCGGCCCCGCTCTTGCGGACCTTACCATCGACCGCGGACGCATCGCGGCAATCGGCAAAAACCTGAACGCGGCGCAAGCGATCGACGCCTCCGGCTGCTTCGTGCTTCCCGGCGGCGTGGACTGCCATGTTCACCTGCAAATGCAGCTGAACGGACTTACCAGCACCGACAGCTTCGAAACCGGCACCGTCGCTGCAGCCTGCGGCGGCACGACCACTGTGATCGATTTCGTCGATCCCCAGCCGGGACAATCGCTTGTCGGTGCCTTTCGCAAGCGTCGTGCCGAGGCCGACGGCAGCGTGGCCGTGGACTACGGACTGCACATGACCGTCCCCGCCTGGCACGCCGCATCGACCGACTCCCTGCGCGAAATCCCAGAGGCCTTGGCGGCGGGATGCGCCACCTTCAAGCTCTACCAGGCATATGAACGCATGATGCTCGACGATGTCGCCCTCTGGAACGTGATGCGCGCCGTGGCCGCAGCCGGAGGAGGCGTCGTCCTGCACAGCGAGACAGGTCCACTCCTCGACGCACTGCGCGAAGATGCTGTCGCCGCCGGTCACTCGGCACCGCTCTGGCATGAACGCACTCGACCCGCCGGCTTGGAGGCGAGCGCAGTCCAGCGGGCCGCAGAGATTGCCGCGCTTGCCGGCTGTCCCCTTCACATATTTCATGTCGGCGCCGAAGGCGTGCTGGCAGCGGTAAATGCCGCTCGCGTAAAGGGATATGACATCACCGCAGAGACCTGCCCGCACTATCTCCTGCTCACCGCAGGCAAGTATCTCACCCGGGCTGACGGACACCTCTTCATCTGCGCGCCGCCTCTCCGCTGGGAAGCAGACAAGCATGCAATGTGGCAGGGCTTGGGCGATGGTGCGCTTGACGTCGTGAGCACCGACCACTGCCCATGGACCCGCGCCGAAAAAAGCAAGTCATCCTTTGCCGATGTGCCCGGCGGCCTGCCGGGAATCGAATCGCGGCTGGCGCTGGTGCACCACTTCGGCGTCAATCAACGAGGTCTGCCTTTGAACAGGTGGGTGTCGGCCTGCTGCACGGCCCCTGCCCGTCGCATGGGCATTCGGGACCGAGGTGCGCTGCAGCCAGGCCAGGTCGCCGACATCGTCCTGTTCGACCCAAAACGGGCAAAAACGCTGCGCCCGGCTACGCTTCACGAAACCGCCGGCTGGAGTCCCTTTGAAGGCATGCAACTGGAGGGTTGGCCGCGCACAGTTCTGCAACGGGGCAAAGTGATCGTGCGCGACGAAGAGTTCGTCGGCCGCCCCGGGGGCGGCCGCTATCTGCACCGCACGCTCGCCGCCCCTTGAACCGCTTCATGGGCTCGCGGTACAGTCCGTTCACTCCACCCTGAAACCGAGGAACAGACGAGGAACAGATGATCACTTTGAATGACGAAACGATGGTCGAAGGCCTAGCCTATCTTTCCGCACAGGACGCCGAATTGGCGCGAATCCTGGATCAGTTAGGCCCGCCAAAGCTGCGCCGTCAGCCGCCCGGCTTTGCAACTTTGCTGAAAATCATTCTGGGCCAGCAGGTCTCTCGCTCGGCTGCTGCCGCCATGTACAACAAACTTGACACCGCAATCGGGCCGCCCCAACCCAAAGCATTCCTGACGCTTGACGACGAAACGCTGCGCTCGTTCGGATTCAGTCGCCAGAAGGCCCGATACGGACGGGCCTTGGCCACCTCAATCGTCGAAAAGCAACTTGATCTCGACCGGTTGGGCCGCAGCGACGACGACACAGTGCGCGGCGCCTTGACAGCGCTGCCGGGCATTGGACCATGGAGCGCAGAAATCTACCTGCTCTTCGCGCTCCGCCGCCCGGATGCCTGGCCCGCCAGCGACCTCGGCGTCATCCTCGGCGCCCAAAAGGTCAAGAAACTGGCCGAACGGCCCAACAGGCAGGAGATGGACACCATGGCCGAGCCGTGGCGACCCTGGCGCGGTCTGGCCACATTCCTCCTTTGGCACGGCTACCAGCAGGTCTGAACTACCTTCCGTTCCCGCGACCCCACCAAGGGCTTCTCTTCGTCCCTGTCAGACCACGACGTAGAGACCTCCCACCTCGAAACATCCGGCTGACTCTTCACGCTTTCAAATCGCGACGCCTGCAGCTCGCCTCTTGCGGCAATGGCTGCTGAACGCCTACGCCCTTCTTTCTGCCTTCCAAATACTCTGAAATGGGGCCGTTTCATCTGCCGTAGATACATCGTAGGCATTTCGTTCACCAATCATCGATTACCAATCTGCATGACGCTCACTGGACGAATTATCGCCTTTGCCCCGTCTCTTTCAGCCGCGTACCAGTGTAATCTGACGCTCCCCAAGCCGGTTGCAACCCTTCCCTTTGCCTACAAACGTTTAAGCAACTTCGATTGAATGCGGCCCTGGATCGTGATAAGATGAACTTTCCTTTAGCCCCCGCAGTGAACCGGACGTGATTGCACAAATCTCGACAAATGCAGTCGTCATCCGCTACGCGACATTCGCAGTGCTTCTGGGCCAGGCGGAACGAGAGTTGCACGTTTGAGCGAAAGGTGCAAAGCCAGTTTTCGCCCACATTGGCAAGCTGAAGAAAGTCAGACCGGACATTCTTCGATTTGCGAATGCCTCGGGGAACGCGATCAATCAGGAGTACCCCTTTAACGCAGCAAGCGCGGCCACACGGGGGGCGCCAATAAACTACCGAGCACCTGTGGCAACCAGGAGAAAAACGGGGAGAATCAAATGAGCTTTATGATCGGGCAGAGTGTTATTCACCCGGCGCACGGCGCAGGCAAAATAGTCGCATTTCAGGAAGAAGAACTGGTCAAGGGCTTTCAGCGCTATTACGTCATCGAATTCATTCGTAATCGCTTGAAGGTGCATCTGCCCGAACCCCGCCTGGAGCAGATCGGCGTTCGTCCCGTCATGCCCGCCGGCCTTATCTTCAGCGTCTTTGAGACGCTTGAGTCCTTTCCCGTCGACCTTCCCGACGAGTTCAGGTTGCGACGTTCCCACATCCACAAGCAGATTCACTCGGGGTACCCAAATCAGGTCGCATCGGCGGTGCGAGACCTGACCTGGCGCGACTCGGCCAAGTACTTGACCGAGGCTGACAGGGAGGCGCTCGAAGAGGCGAGGGCGACACTGATCACCGAAACGGCCCTCGCGCTGGAGCAGACCTGGGAAAGGATCGAACAGCGCGTCGACGATTCGATCGAGCGAGGAATCCGCGCGCGTCGTGTCGCCGAGGAGCGCGCCCGCCAGGCCGAAGAAGAAAGAGAGCAGGAAGAGCTCCAGCCGGTCCGGGACTGGCCGCTTCCCGCCCCCGTGCCCGTCGACTGGGCCCAAAACCCTGCCGTAGAAAGCATTTGACCGCAAAGTCCGGCCGCTATGGTTCTGCAAGCCTCGGGGGACCCTTCGCTGAGCGTGCTACGCAAAAAGCAATAGTGCGCTGATCAGAGAGATTTCCCATGCGCGTGCAGATCATGACCGACATGGAAGGTGTGAGCGGTATCGTCGCCTGGGAGCAGGTCAACGGCGGCGAAGCGATGTACGAGGAGGGCAGGCGCCTCTACACCGAAGAGATCAACGCCGCCGTTCGCGGTGCAGTCGAGGGCGGCGCGACCGAAATCGTGGTCGTCGACTGTCACGGCGCCGGCGGCCCCTGGACCTTCAACTCGCTTGTCCCCGAACTGCTCGATCCCCGCTGCGAATGGGTCGCCCACCACACCTGGAGTCGCTACGTCGATATGCTCGAAAGCGGCTGCGACGCTGTGCTCCTGGTGGGCATGCACGCCAAAGCCGGCACGGCTGACGGCGTCCTCAGCCACACGATTTCAACCGTTCGCTGGCGTCATCTCTGGTTCAACGGCCAGGAGGTGGGCGAGGTCGGCGTCAATGCCGCCCTCTGCGGCTACTACGGCGCGCCCGTCCTCCTGGTGACCGGCGACGAAGCCGTCTGCAAAGAGTCGCTCGGTCTCCTCGGTAACGGCCTGACCACCGTGGCAGTCAAAAAAGGCCTGTCCCGCTACGCCGCCCGCCAGATTCCCCCAGTTCGCGCCCGTCAGATGATAGAGGAAGGCGCTCGCAATGCACTGCAAGACCTGAGCGCCGTCCCCCCATTCGAGCTGAGCAACCCGACAACCATCACCTTCGACGTGGGCAGCCCCGACCACCTGGATGCCTTCAGAGGCCGGCCCGGCGTCCGTCTTGAATCTCCCTATCGCGTCCACAGCGTTGGCGAAGACTGGATGGCCGCCTGGGACCAGATCTGGCGCTGGTGAAATGGCGCCGAAGCTTCTCATCACCGGCGCGACCGGCTTCCTTGGCTCCCATCTCCTCCAGGCCGCGCAGGAACGCTGGCACCCGCTAGGGACCTACCACCGCACGACCCGCCGCAACGCCCAACTCTTCTTCGGCGACATCGACAACGGGCGCGTCGACCTGACCGATTTCAGCGATACCAAGGCGATGTTGGCCGACGTGCAGCCGGCCGCCGTTATCCATACCGCCGCTATCAACGATCTCGACTTCTGTGAACAGTACCCGGACGAATCCCTGGGTATCAATATGCTCGCGGCGGTCAATCTTGCCTCCCTTTGCAGCGACACCGACATCCCTTTTGTCTTCACCTCCACCGACCTCGTCTTCGACGGCGCCAAAGCCCCCTATACCGAGGACGACGCCCCCACTCCTATCAACATCTACGGCGAACACAGGGCCTTGGCCGAGGAAGGGATCCTCACCGCCTACGGCGACGCTCTCATCTGTCGCCTGCCCATGCTGATCGGCTATGCCCGCCTCGGACGCCGGACCTTCTTCCACCAAATGACAGCTGCCTTTCGCGCCGGCCGGGAGGTCCCGCTCTTCGGCGACGGCATCCGCACGCCGGTCAGCGCGGCCGTCGCGGCGCAGGGCCTGTTGCAGGCGGCCGGCAGCGGCTTCGAAGACGATGTCAATGTCGCCGAGATCGAACGCGCCGTTGGGCATCTGCACCTCGGCGGGCGCAACCCGATCAGCCTCTATGAAATGGGGCTCCTGACCCTGGAGATCCTGGGGCTCGATGAGCAGCTTGCCATTCCCGTCGGCTTGCTGGATACATACTCGGGTCAGCAGGCAACACAGTCCCTGGCCGCGCGCTCGGCAAACGTCACCTTGGACAGCAGCCGCGCCTACGAATTGGGTTACGATCCACCGCCGCTGCGCGATCAACTCGAGACTCTCCTGCCGCTACCCTGGCGAGTACAAACCCGCATCCAGCAACAGGAAGAGCCACAGGCCGGCGCGCTGTCCGAAGTTGATGAATCTGCCTGTTGATTCAATCTGTCAAGCACCGCAAGCTTCGCAAGCACAAATCTTTCATGACCTCAGTTCACCACGCGCCGATTGCCGAACTCTTCAACAGGTGACCCTCCCTGAGGACGACCAGAACCAATACAAGCCATTGACCACCGATCACCCACCACTGCCGTTTGGACGGTCGGGCCTTCGGCCCTCCCTTGTGCGGGGGGACTCCCCCCGCAACGCCCCCCTGACACCTCTCCTCGCGTAAGTTGTAGGTTCTCAATGTAGTTCAGTGCAATTGCCGCCCATCGTGCGGCCGCCGTACGTGAGCGTTTCCAGCCTGTCGCCGATGCCACCGTGGGAGACGCGACCGCGTGTGCGCGTCGCCAGCCAATCGTGTGGTCGGCCTGCGACCACCGCCCCCGCAGTCCCTGACCACTAACCACTCTCCACTAGCCACAGCCGTTTGGATCTGCGGCCCATCGCGCCGCCCCCAAATCAGCGAACGCCGCGGTTTCGGTAGGGGCAGGCCTTGTCCCTGCCCTGCGCCTCTCCCAAAGCCCCCAAACAAATTCAACCTCAACTGGCATTTGCTCCCCGTCAGACGATTCCCACCCCAAAAATGGGCCGCACGCACCAAGCCCTTGCAATCTTTGCATAATCCGCGAAAGCGCGTAGAATAACGCCAGATTTCAGTCGCACACAGAGTCGCCCGAATCTTCCTGCACAACGAAAAGACTGTTCTTGGCATCCAGCCATGAACTGCTCCTTATGCAGCCGAAGAGACCATGTAACCTGGGTTTCACCGACGATGTGAGATAGTGCTCGATGCTCACCGGCGCACAGAAACAGCGATTCGACGGCCAGGGATTCATCAATGTCCCGCGACTCTTCTCCACCGAAGAGGTGATGAGATTCCGCCGCCATTTCATGGAGCTGCGTGCCGCCGGAAGCTATCCCGGCGACTCGGCAGGCGTCGACAACAGTACCCAGGACCCCCTGAATCGATTCCCGCGCATGATCCACATGCACCGCTGGGACGACCTTAGCCTGCAATGGATGCTCGACGCCCGCCTGCGCGACTGCATGACTATTCTCCTGGGGCGCGAGCCGTTCGCGGTCCAGACGATGCTCTACTTCAAGCCGCCCGGCGCACGCGGCCAGGCCCTCCACCAAGACCAGCACTACCTGCGCGTCCAGCCCGGCACCTGCATCGCCGCCTGGCTCGCCCTTGACGACTGCGATGAGGAAAACGGCTGCCTGCAAATGGTGCCCGATAGCCACAACTGGCCCCTGCTCTGCTCCACAAGAGCCGACACATCCATCAGCTTCACCGACGTTACCGTAGAGCTGCCCGAGGGCGTCAAATCGGAGCCGGTCCTCATGCAGGCCGGCGACGTCGTCTTTTTCAACGGCCAGGTCGTTCACGGAAGCTACCCCAATACCAGCCCAGACCGCTTCCGCCGCGCCTTCATCGGCCACTATATCGCCGGCGAAGCGCAGGAAGTCGCAAAATACTTCCATCCCGTCATGCGAATGGACGGTTCGACCGTCGAGCTGGATGTCAGCGACGGCGGAGACATGTGCGGCCGCTGGGTCGAAGTCGACGGCACTCCCGTGATCGAAATGCAGCCGTCCTCGGCAAGCGTCTGAGTGGCAGCCGCGACGGTCCGGATGAGAACCAACAGGCAATCCTGCCTGCGCAATCGCGTATCGCGTAGACCGGCAAAGCTTGAGAATGGCCCAGACCACCTGGTCTACTTCATAGTGAGGCGAAGTTCGGATCGTTTATCCAATCCAATGTGAAAGGAGTATCGATTGTGACGACCCAAAAACTGAATCGACGACAGCTGCTGCAGGGCATGGGGATTGCGGCAACGGGCGCCGCTCTGGCCGCCTGTGTACCCGCCGGCGCGCCCGCAGGCATGGCCGAAGACGGCGAGATGGAGCCGCCCGATATCTGGGTGGCGACCAGCACGCCCTGCCCCGGCGGCGGCAACCCCGAACGTACCGCAGCCGTGCGCGACCACCTGCTCGAGCTGACCGGGGTGCGCGTCAATGCCTACCTGTTGCCTCCCGGCGGCGCCAGGACCGAAAAGCTCAACCTGCTGATCGCTTCCGGCACCGAGCCCCTAGACGTCTTTGAGGGTGCATGGCCCGACTTCAAGGGCATCGTCCATCCGCTCGACGATCTGCTTGAAGCTGGCGGCCAGAACATTCTGGCCGGTCATTCCGACCTGGACTGGAAGATGATGAAGGACTTTGAAGGCACGACCTGGGGCTATCCTCGCCTCGGCCTGATGGGTCACACACACTTCCCCTACTTCCGATCCGACTGGCTGGCCGAAGCTGGACTCGATGTGCCCGATACCTGGGATGGCATGGAAGAAGCCTACCTGGCCATGCGCGGCAACAACCCCGAAGCCGTCATCACGACGATGGGCCGCCGCCACCTCATGTACAACACGCTCGGCGCCTTC
>DAOUHX010000227.1:0-6098 GCA_034428395.1 Caldilineaceae bacterium | reverse complement strand
GGTCGACTGCACGCTCGAGAAGGCGGTTGCGGCCGGCGGCAGCGAGTGCCGCGACGCCACCGACGCCGGCTGGATGTACGGCCGCGCCTTCCAGGACCCTGACGGCCACGTCTGGGAGATCTTCGCGGTCGACCCCAGCCGCATGGAGCAGACGATGAACGGTAAGGGGAAGTAGACGGCAATGGCGCGGATGAGCAAGATCAGCCCGTGTCTCTGGTTCGACGGCCAGGCCGAAGCCGCGGCCAGTTTCTACGTCTCCGTTTTCAAGGAGGGCCGCATCCTCGCTGTCGAGGAGATTTCCAGCGGGCCGGCCGAGGGCAACGCCATCGTCGGCTTCGAGTTGGAGGGCCTCCGGTTTACGGCGCTCGACGGCGGCCCAATGTTCGAGATCACGCCCGCGATTTCGTTCGAGATTTCGTGCGATTCGCAGGAGGAGATCGATTACTTCTGGAAAGAACTTGCGGAGGGCGGCGAGACCCAGATGTGCGGCTGGCTGCGGGACCGCTTCGGCGTCTCGTGGCAGGTCGTCCCATCCGAGCTGGCGCAGCTGATGGCAGAAGCGCCGCAGCCGGTGATGGAGGCCCTGCTCACGATGACCAAGCTCGACATCGGCCAGCTGCGCGCCGCGGCCAAAAGCTGAATGATAGGTACAAATTCAGGATATTGGTTAACGAAAGGAGCAGTCCAGTGAATCTGAGCATCTACCTCAACTTTGACGGCAACTGCCGCGAGGCGTTCGAATTCTACCGCTCGGTCTTCGACGCCGAGTTCATGCACATTTCGACCTTCTCCGAAGGGCCGGAGGACATGCCGGTCGCCGACGACGAGAAGGACCGCGTCATGCACGTCAGCCTGCCGATCGGCGAAAGCGTTCTGATGGGCAGCGACACCTCCAGCTTCGGCCCGCCGTTCCAGGCCGGCAACAACTTTTCGGTCTCGTGCCACCCGCAGACCCGCGAAGAGGTCGACCGCTATTTCGCGGCGATTTCCGCAGGTGGCACGGTCGTGATGCAGCCGGAGGACCAGTTCTGGGGCTCCTATTTCGGCATGTGCGTCGACAAGTTCGGCGTCTCCTGGCAGTTCAACTGCGACCTGCAGCAGCAGGAGTGAGCGGTTGCCGGTGGTCGGTTGCCGGTTGCCGGTGGTCGGTTGCCAGTTGCCAGTTGCCGGTTGCCGGTTGCCGGTCGGGAAAGGGCGTGAGCGATATAGGGTCTATTTGAAAAGTTGAAAGAGCAACACCGATTTTCGACAGGGAGAAAGTGATGACTCATCCCGACGCTGAATTCGACAAGGAACTCGAGGCCGCCTACAAGGAGTTGGACAGGGCCCAGAAGAGGCTGGCCGAGCTGCGGCGTCAAATTCCGCATGAGCCGGTCGGCGACTACGAGCTGCAGGGCCCGGACGGGCCGGTGAACCTCTCGGCGCTGTTCGGCGAGAAGGAGGACCTGATTTTGGTCCACAACATGGGCTCGGGCTGCTCCTACTGCACGCTGTGGGCCGACAACTTCAACGGCGTCGCCGAGCACTTGCAGGACCGCGCCGCCTTCGTGCTGGTCTCGCCCGACAGCCCGGCCGAGCAGCAGGCGTTCGCGCGCGGGCGCGGCTGGCGCTTCCCGCTCTACTCGGCGGCGGACTCGACCTTCACGGCCGACATGGGCTTTTATAGCACGGGCGGCTATATGTCCGGTTACCAGCCGGGCGTATCCGTCTTCCGCAAGAGCGAGGACGGCAGCATCACACGCGTGGCCAAGGACCATTTCGGGCCCGGCGACTCCTACTGCGGAATATGGCATCTGTTCAGCTTGCTACCCGACGGCCATGACGGGTGGAACCCGCAGTTTGAGTATACGGAGTGAACGGCAGTGGCCGGTGGCCGGTGGGCAGTGGTCGGTGGTCGGTGGCCGGTGGTCAGTTGCCGGTGACTGGAAGTTCCATACCGGGGATCATGGACCGGTTTCCCCCTTTCTGTGCGCGAGTGCGGCGCGGATGAGGGTAGGGACGGCGGCGCGCTCGGTATCTTGTAGTGTGCGGATTTTGACGTGGCGCATTTTGGCGCCGGTGCCTTCGAGCAGCCCTTCAGGGTCGGGCAGATCGGCGCCCTGGTAGAAGCCGAGATTGACCCAGCGTTTGTGCGGCAGCAGATAGGCATAGCCGTCGAGCATCTTCCTCGGCCCGACGCCGTAGGTGGCGGCGCGGTCGCCGAGCCGCACGACTTCGCAGGCGTCCGGATCGACCGCGAGGACGGTCGCGCGCAGCGCCTCCATGACAGGGCGCAAGGGCTCTTCGGTCATTTGCAGCAGCTCCTCGAAACTTCCCAGCCTGGCTTCTGACATCGTTCCTCCTCCGGCCGCATTGGGCCTCTTTGACGGGGTCCCGCGGCCGCGCTAACGCCGGTCGGCGCGGGGGTCTGGGGCAGTCTGAATGCTTGCGATGTCTCGACCGCGCCTGCATGGGCGGATTGCGCATTTTTGCGCACTTATGCGCACTTTTGAGAAGAAATCGGCCATTTTCGGCCACTCTCGGCCGTATTCGGCCGTTTTCTGGCCGGATTGCGGCGAATGTTGGCGGGTGTGGCGCGGCCGGTCGGCGCGGGGGGCCTGGGTTTGCCTGATTGCTTGCGAGGCCTCGACCGCGCCTGCATGGGCGGATTGCGCATTTTTGCGCACTTATGCGCACATATGAGAAGAAATCGGCCACTTTCGGCCACTTTCGGTCGTATTCGGCCGTTTTGTGGCCGGATTGCGGCGGACGTGGGGGGTGTGGCGCCGCCGGTCGGCTCGGGGGGTTCTGGGCTTGCCTGATTGCTTGCGAGGCCTCGACCGCGCCTGCATGGGCGGAGTGCGCATTTTTGCGCACTTATGCGCACATTTGAGAAGAAATCGGCCACTTTCGGCCGTATTCGGCCGTTTTCTGGCCGGATTGCGGCGGATGTGGGGGGTGTGGCGCCGCCGGTCGGCTCGGGGGGTTTTGGGCTTGCCTGATTGCTTGCGAGACCTCGACCGCGCCTGCATGGGTGGAGTGCGCATTTTTGCGCACTTATGCGCACATTTGAGAAGAAATCGGCCATTTTCGGCCGTATTCGGCCGTTTTTTGGCTGAATTGCGCTGAGCGGGGACGGTGCGAAGGCCGCAATTCACCAAGACTTGAATGAAACACAATATGTGATTTTTAAGGTGCAGCCGGGCCTGGCTGCAGCTGCGAGCTCCCGGCTGTGGTTAGAGTATACGCGATGTTTTGGTTTTATGCAGGAAAATAGGGGAAATTGGTCGCAGGCGGCGTGAGGGGCTGCCGCGAAGGAGACCCGGTTCTGCCGGATCGGGCCGGCAGAACCGGGTCGCGGCCGCGCGCGCGCCATTGAGCGCGCGGCGCACGTTCCCTACCGCCTTCTCTCCCACCAGACGGAGACCGCGGCCAGCCCTTCGGCCTCGAAGTATTCGACCCGGACCGTGTGATTGCCCCGGCCCAGATTGACGTCTCCGAATGACCTGGTGGCGGGATGAATCTTCCAGTCCTCCAGGATGAGCCTGTCGTCGACATAGACGCGCACGCCGTCGTCGGCGCGGGCGAAGAAGCGGTACGGGCCGCCCTCGAAGTGGCGGGTTGTGGTCCAGGCGACGCTGAAGTTATCGCCGGCGACGGTCGGGCCGGGCCGACCCGCGTGCCAGTCGAACTTGATGAACGGGTCCTGCCGCTGCAGGACGGGCTCTCCGCGCAGCTCCCGGTTGGGATAGAAGGCGGCGGTCCACGCGTTCGTGCCCCCGCCCCCGGCGGTGATGCGCAGCCTGCGCCCGACGTAGGTGAGGGTCGGGTTGCGGATGTCGAAGTCGATCGCGGCCCGCTGGCACATGCCGGCGTGCGGGCGGCCGTCGGTGTGAAGATGGGCCATCTCCGAGATGCGCTTGCCGTTGCCGTTCTCGACCCATAACCACCAGTTGCCCGACCGCGGGCCGCCGCCGTCGAGGACGTGGACGTACTCACCCGGCGCGGCCTCCTCCCCGGTGACCCGCGTCGCGACCGGGTCGCCGTCGGGCTGCCAGCTGAAGGCGACCCGGTAGCCGCCGGCGGGCTGGTTGTCGACCCGCACCGTGCCGCGCACCTGCGTGCTGTCGGCATTGGGCTCACAGCCCACGACCGCGGCGCGGTTGAAGAGCCCGTTCGACGCCCTCAACTCCTCGACCGGGATGTTGTACAGGCTGGCGATGGCGGCCAGCGTCTCGCCGCGCTGGGCGACGTGATAGGTGTGGTAGGCGGCCGGGCGGGGGAAGCTGGCAATCGTGCGGCCGTCGACGGGAATGATCAGCGCGCGCCCGATATAGGTCACATTGGGGTTGCTGAGCTCGAAATCTACCACGGCCCGCTGGCATTTGCCGTAGTGGGGGTCTCTGTGCGTCTCGAGATGGGCCATCTCCGAGATGCGGCTGCCAGCTTCGTTTTCGACCCAGAACCACCAGTTCCCCTCGCGGGCGCCGCCGCCAAGCACGAAGTTGAACTCGCCGCCGGCGCCGGTCGAGGTTACGACGACGGCATTGCCGTCGGGCTGCCAGCTGACGGCAACCCTGTAGCCGCCCGCGGGCCGGCCGTCGACTTGCACGGTGCCGCGCACCTGTGTGCTGTCGGCGTTGGGCTCGCAGCGCACGACTGTCGCGCGGTTGTCGAGGTTGTTGGCTGCCCTCAGGTCCTGGACCGGGATGCCGTAGAGCGTTGCAATGCCGGCGAGCGTGTCGCCGGGTCTGACGACGTGGACGTAGGGGATGGCCGGCGTCTGCAGGCGGGCTGCATGCGCCGGCTGCGGGAAGAGAGCGGGTAGCAACGCGAGCAGGAGCATCAGGATCAGGAGTAGCATTGCCGCTGCCTTTGTTTGCGTACGCCGGTTTCCACCGGAAAGCGAAGTTTTGAGAGCCATCGCCTTCCTCCTTTCAGGATTTCAAGTTGCGCCGCGGCGATCGCAAGGTTACTGAAGCCAGGGCAGAAACCGCTGCCATTGGGTCAGCAGCACAAGCCGGAATGCGTTGTCGATGGGTTCCGCCGTGACGCGGTCCGGTCGTTTTGTGCGTATGCGGTGGGGCGTAAAGAGGGGAACGGGGTCGAACGCGTCGGCCAGGAAGGCCGACGGCCAGATGGAGAGCGTCCTGGCGACAGACGGTCCACTGGTGTACAGGGCGCCTTTGACCTGTTTCCGGTGGGACATTGGTAACTTCCTCCTGTGCGTGGATGGTACGGATGTTGCTTATGGATGCAGCCTGGCCGCGCGCGCGCGGCCGGAATGCGGTCGCGAGGCGGGGCCGGACTGGGATGTAGGCTGCGTGTAATGGTGAGGAAGGGGGTGAGGACGCCGCGGGGGCGGTCACTTTTCTCCCGGGGGAAGGTGCGGTTTGGGGAGGTTCAGACGCCTGGAAGGCGAATCGTCGTTGATTGCCCATTTCTCAATTGTTGCGGCTGTTTGGGGCGGAGCGCCGGTCAAGCTGTTGTCAGGAGGGCGGGACCGGTTGGCCTCTGTCTATGCCGGTGCGGCCTGTGCCACGAGTTCGAATGGCCCCAAACAGCCGCTGTCCTTGATGACAGAGTACGCCTTGGGGCGGGGGAAGTCAATAGGTTTGGGAATATGCTAACGGAACTCTTATGCGGGGTGGGCGAAGGGGGTTGGTTGTGTGTGCTGCTTTGGGCGACGGGTTGGGGTTGCGCGAGCGGACTGACTTTTGTGGGGAACAGGGACGCGGGCCTATGTATTCTTGGGGGTGGGGCTGGTTGCGAGTGTTCGAGGGCTGGGGCAGGAGTTACGCGCGAGACCGCAGTTCGCGCCGTCCACTCATCCCCTGATCAGGCGGTCATATTCGTCGTGACCTCCGATCCACACCCAGATATAATCATCTCCATCTTCGATGGCGAGCGCCCTGTAAGAAAGCCCTGTACGCACCGACCAGAACTTGCCGATTTTTTGAAGTGAAGTGAGGGATGTCTAGGATTTTCCTGGAGCAGACGGAAGTTCCGCCTCGCAACCCTCTGCACTGAATCTGGAAGCCGATCGAACCGGCTCCAGAATTGGGGTGTCGTACGGTGCATTCAGAGTTCCCGCAGCGTGCCCGTCCTTTTGGCTTCCT
>DAOUHX010000226.1:0-1963 GCA_034428395.1 Caldilineaceae bacterium | reverse complement strand
TGACTCTGACCTACAACAAGGCGCGCCAGGAAGGCATCACCCGCGAACTGATGGACATTGTGGGCGGCTCGATCGGCCTTGAATAGAAGAGAGGGGGCCGGGAGGCCCTCTTCGTATAGACGAACGGAGCGAACCATGGCAGAAAACGGAAGCAACGGTCGCATCAGCGGCTCTGTGTCCAGCGTTGTCGGCCCGGTTGTTGACTTTTCCTTTACGGGCGCGAACCTGCCGGAGATTTATGACGCCGTCTACGTCGACCTTGATGATGGTACGACCTTGGTCTGTGAAGTGCAGCAGCACCTCGGCGAAGGCGCGGTGCGCGCGGTGGCGATGAGCTCCACTGACGGGATGCGCCGCGGTATGGAGGGTTACTCCAACGGGGTGCCAATCACGGTGCCCGTCGGTCCTGGCACCTTGGGGCGCATTTTTGACGTGGCCGGCAATACGATAGACAGCGACGAGACGGTTGACGCAGCCGATCACTACTCAATCCACCGCGAGCCTCCTGCCTTTTCCGAGCGCAGCACCCAAGCCGAGTTGTTCGAGACCGGTGTCAAGGTGATCGATCTGATCGCCCCCTTCACCAAGGGCGGCAAGACCGGCATCTTCGGTGGGGCCGGCGTCGGAAAGACGGTAATCATTCAGGAGTTGATCAACAACGTCGCCGAGTATCACAGCGGCTACTCCGTCTTTGCCGGTGTGGGCGAACGGAGCCGCGAGGGCAACGACCTCTGGCACGAGATGCGCGACTCAGGTGTTATCGAGAACACGGTCATGGTCTTCGGCCAAATGAACGAACCGCCCGGAGCCCGTCTGCGTGTCGGCCTGACCGGCGTCACCATGGCCGAGTACTTCCGCGACGAAGGCCGCGATGTCCTGCTCTTCATCGACAACATTTTCCGCTTCGTGCAGGCCGGTTCGGAAGTGTCGGCGCTGCTGGGGCGGTTGCCGAGCGCGGTGGGCTACGCGCCGACGCTGGGCACCGACATGGGTGAGCTGCAGGAGCGCATCACCTCCACCAACGTGGGGTCGATCACTTCGATGCAGGCGGTCTATGTGCCGGCCGATGACTACACCGACCCGGCGCCGGCCACCACATTCGCCCACCTTGACGCGACGATTACGCTGGAACGCGCCCTGGCCGAACAGTCGCTCTACCCGGCCATGGACCCGCTCGGCTCGACCAGCCGCATCCTCGACCCGCTGATCGTTGGCGAGGAGCACTACAACGTGGCCCGCGAGGTGCAGCAGACGCTGCAGCGCTACCGCGACCTGCAGGACATTATTGCCATTCTCGGTGTCGAGGAACTGAGCGAGGATGACAAGCTGATCGTATCGCGAGCGCGTAAGATCCAGCGTTTCCTGACCCAGCCGATGCACGTGGCCGAAGTGTTCACGGGCCAGCCCGGCGAGTATGTGAAGATCGAAGACACCGTGGGCGGCTTCCGCGAGATTCTGGACGGGAAGCATGACGACCTGCCGGAGCAGGCCTTCTACATGGTCGGCACTATCGATAAGGCGGTCGAGAAGGGCGAGCAGTTGAGGCAGGAGTCATGACGATCCAGGTCGAGATTGTAACGCCCAGCCGGCAGCTGTTCAGCGGCGAGGCCGAGATGATCACAATGCCCGGCGTCGAGGGCGAGATGGGCGTATTGGGCGGCCACGCCCCCCTGCTGACGACGCTGAACATCGGCGAGATCGCGCTGCACCGCGCCGACGGCGAGGACGAATACATCGCGGTCAGCGGCGGTGTGGTCGAGGTGCGGCCGGACAAGGTGGTGGTGCTGGCGCGCTCAGCTGAGCGCGCCGAGGAGATTGACATTTCTCGCGCCGAGGCCGCGATGGAGCGCGCCGAAGAGGCGTTGCGCACGCGTCCTGATGAAGAGCGTCGCCCCGTCGAGGTCGCCTACCGCCGCAGCCAGCTGAGATTGAAGGTTGCGCGCCGTCGGCGCAGTACGCGCCC
>DAOUHX010000225.1:0-3671 GCA_034428395.1 Caldilineaceae bacterium | reverse complement strand
ACAGGAGTGGGTGGCAGGGAAACAGTTGACTTGAATCCCTGCCCAAGTGTCTTATGCCGCGGCGGCGACGCGATTGCCTTTTTCGTCAAGGGCTTCCACTTGGTCGTAGAGGAAGCAGGCGACGTGGTGGCCGTCGCCCAGGTCGGTGAAGACAGGTTCGTATTGGTGGCATACGTCCATCACCTGCGGGCAACGGGTGTTGAAGTTGCAGCCGGTGGGCGGTTCCGCCGGGCTGGGCACATCGCCTTCGAGGATAATGCGCTGCCGTTTCTTTTCGACCTGCGGATCGGGAATCGGCACGGCGGAGAGAAGTGCCTGCGTGTAGGGGTGCATCGGATTTTCGTACAGCTCCTCGCGGCCGGCCAGCTCGACGATCTTGCCCAAGTACATCACCGCGATGCGGTCGGAGATGTGGCGCACGACAGAGAGATCATGGGCGATGAAGAGATAGGTCAGGCCCAGATCGTTCTGCAGGTCCTCGAGCAGGTTGATTACCTGCGCCTGAATCGAGACATCCAACGCCGAAATCGGCTCGTCGCAGACGATAAAGGACGGGTTCACCGCCAGGGCGCGTGCGACGCCGATGCGCTGCCGCTGACCACCGGAAAACTCGTGGGGATAGCGATTGATAAAGTATGGATTCAGGCCGACAATCTCCAGAAGCTCCTGCACGCGCTGCTGCTGTTCGCGTCGGTTACCGCCAATTTTGTGGACTTCCAGCGGCTCTCCCACGATGCTGCCGACGGTCATGCGCGGGTTGAGTGAAGCGTAGGGATCCTGAAAGATCATCTGCATGCGGCGGCGCATGCGGCGCAAGTCGCCGCTGTTGATCTTCGTGAGGTCCTGTCCTTCGAAGATCACCTCTCCGGCGGTCGGTTCGTAGAGTTGGAGGATGGCGCGCCCGGTCGTGGACTTGCCGCACCCGGACTCTCCGACCAGGCCGAGCGTTTCGCCGCGCATCAGTTCAAAGGTGATGCCGTCAACGGCCTTTATGCTCCCGACCTGCCGCTGCAGAATGATGCCGCGGGTGATTGGGAAATGCATCTTCAACTCCTGCACACTCAACAGCACATCGCCCTGGCCTGTTTCCTGTGCAGCCGCGACTTCTCCGTTGCCAGAATTCTGATTGGTCATGCGACGGCCTCCACCTGTTCATCGGCGCTTGTATCATAGATTTCGACTTCGGACAGGTCGACCCAGCAGGCTGTCTTGCGCACGGCGTCGATCGCTGTCAGGGGCGGGTTCTCTTCGTGGCATTTGTCGATAACGAAGGGGCAGCGTGGCGCAAACGGGCAGCTCTGCGGCGGGTCAAGCAGATCGGGCGGCAGGCCTTCAATTGGGATCAGCCGCCGCTGCCTGCCAAGGTCCAGCCGCGGAATAGAGCGCAGCAAGCCGAGCGTATACGGATGTCGGGGATGGCCGTAGATTACATCGACCGGGCCCTCTTCGACGATGAAACCGGCATACATCACCAGCACGCGGTCGGCCATGCCGGCGACAACGCCGAGGTCGTGCGTAATCCAGATGATGGCCATGCCCAGCTCGCTTTGCAGCCGCCGAACGAGGTCGACGATCTGGGCCTGAATCGTAACGTCGAGCGCGGTCGTGGGCTCGTCGGCGATGAGCAGCTGCGGGTTGCAGCTCAGGCCCATCGCGATCATCACGCGCTGGCGCATGCCGCCGGAAAACTGGTGCGGGTAGTCGTCCAGCCTGGCTGAGGCATCGGGAATGCCAACGAGTTCAAGCAGTTCGACAGCCCTTGCGCGGCTCTCCTCGCGGTTCATGTTCAGGTGCAGTTCAAGCGCCTCGGTGATCTGACGGCCGATCGTCAGCACGGGGTTGAGCGATGTCATCGGGTCCTGGAAGATCATCGCAATGCGGTTGCCGCGAATCTGGCGTAACTCTTCTTCATTGAGCTGCAACAGGTCCTGGCCGTCGAAAACCACTTCCCCATTGACGATCTTGCCCGGCGGTTCAGGGATCAGCCGGATCAGAGACATGACGCCGACGCTCTTACCGCTGCCCGATTCGCCTACGATCGCGACCGTCTCGCCCTCGGCGACCTCATAGCTGATGCCGTTGACCGCGTGGACGATTCCATCCTGGGTGAAGAACTGCGTCTGGAGATTGCTGACTTCAATCAGGTTGGCCATGACTCTCTCTTTCGTATTCCGATGTCGCTGCCCTCGATTGAGCGTAGTGGATGAGCTATTCTAACAACGGCCAAGTTCTTTGTCAATTCAGAAAAACGCGGGAAAATCTGCCCGTTGGGAACGGTATTGAGGACGCGGAATTTCACGTCTCAAGCCAGTTCCGCAGCGCCGCGATCTGTTCCATCACAGCGCGTCGACTGGTCCCGCCGGCCGCGTCGCGCTGCTCCACACTACGCTCGTAGCTCCAGATCTCGGCCGCATCCTGTTCAAAGGCCGAATGCAGGGCCCGCAGCGCGGTCAGGGGCAACTCCGAGAGCGCGACTCCTTCGGATTCTGCCAGCGCGACGGCCGCACCGGCAATGTGATGCGTTTCCCGGAACGGCACTCCCTTGCGCACCAGGTAATCTGCCAGGTCGGTCGCCAGCAGCTCCGGCGTCAATGCAGCGGCCATGCGCTCACGATGGACGGTCAGCGTCGCCAGAACGCCGGCAGCGATCGGCAGTGCGCCCGCCAGTGTCTGCATGGCGTCAAACAGCGGCTCCTTGTCCTCCTGCAGGTCCTTGTTGTAGGTGCTGGGCAGCCCTTTCAACGTCATGAGCAGGCCGCTCATGTCGCCGAAGACCCGGCCTGCTTTGCCGCGCAGCAGCTCAAGCGAATCGGGGTTCTTCTTCTGCGGCATCAGGCTGCTGCCGGTGCTGTAGGCGTCTGCCAGCGTCACAAACCCGAACTCGCTGCTGCTGTAGACGATCAGGTCCTCGGCCCAGCGGCTAATGTGCAGCATCGTCATCGTCGCCCAGAAGAGGGCTTCGGCCGCGAAATCGCGGTCGCTGACCCCGTCGAGGCTGTTGGAGGTGGGCGCGTCAAAGCCGAGCTCCTGCGCCAGCCAGTCGCGGTCAATCGGGAAGGGATTCCCGGCCAGCGCGCCGTTGCCCAGCGGCAGTACATTCACTCGCTTCAACAGATCCTGCAGACGTTGCTCGTCGCGCCGCCACGACCAGGCGTAGCTCAACAGCCAGTGACTCCAGCGGACCGGCTGGGCCGGCTGCAGATGGGTATAGCCGGGCATCAGGAGCTTGATCTCGCTTTCGGCGCGATCGGCCGCCACGCCGATCAACGCGCGCAGCTGCCCGGCGCGCGCCTGTAACTCTGCGCGCAGCCACAGCCGCAGGTCGGTCGCCACCTGGTCGTTGCGGCTGCGGCCGGTGTGCAGCTTGCCCGCGACCGCGCCGATCAGTTCTGTCAGGCGACGCTCATTGGCGGTGTGAATGTCCTCGTCGCCAGGCTGGACTGTGAAACGGTCGCTGCGCCACTCCTCGGCGACCTGTTCCAGGCCGGCGGCGATCTGTTCGGCCTCGTCACCGGTCAACAGCCCGGCCCTGGCCAGCGCGCGCGCGTAGGCCTGGCTGCCGCGGATGTCGGCCTGCCACAGCCGCCAGTCGAAGCCGATCGAGGCGTTGAACTCCTCCATCAGCGGATCGAGCGCGTCGCTGAAGCGCCCGCCCCAAAGCTTTGTGCTCA
>DAOUHX010000224.1:0-1876 GCA_034428395.1 Caldilineaceae bacterium | reverse complement strand
GTAAGGCCGGGCCGGTTGACCTCCCTGAACTTGGTCAGGCCGCAGTGCTCCTCCAGGTATTTCCTTGTCGCCTCCAGATCGGCGACATCGACCGAAACATGGTGGTCGATAATTTCAAACATCGTCACTTCCTCCTCACGTGCTCTCTCCACTTTGGGAGAGAATTTGCGAAACCGGGCGCGGCCGCTGTCGCGCCCGATCATCCTACCTTGTCAATGCGTTTGCGGCGCTCAGACCTCGTGCACCAGCTCCATCTGCGCCCACCATTCGCCGGCCGGAGCTTCCGGCGCCGGTTCCTGGAAGCCGCGCATCAGATCGTCCCACTCCCGAATCCGTTCAGCCTCGGCCGCGGGCGCGGAAAAGGCGCGGCCAAAGTCGAAATCGTCCTCGGTCTCGATATACATGAAAAGGCGGCGACCGATGAGGAATATCCTGGTCTTGAGGATGCCCAGGCGGCGGGCGTGTTCGAGCACCTCGGGCCAGGCGTTGCGGTGGTACTCCTTGTACTGCGCTATCACCTCGGCGTCATCCTTCAGATTGATCGTCAGGCCATAGCATTTCATGCGCCCGCCCCCTTTTCTGCATGCCTGATTTCCGGAGTTGCTACTGAACGATAACCGGCAGGCTATTCAGATTGTGGAATGTATTGTTCTGCTGCCATTCGACGCCAGCCTCATCCAGTTCCAGGCGCGGGAAGCGGCGCAGCAGGGTGGTGAACGCGATCTCGGCCTCGCGACGAGCGAGCGGTGCGCCGGCGCAGAAGTGAATGCCCCAGCCGAACGACGTGTGCAGGTTCGGATCGCGCGTGATGTCCAGGCGGTCGGGCTCTTCAAACTGGGCCGGGTCCCTGTTGGCCGCGCCCAACATCAGCGAGAGGGTCTGTCCTTTGGGAACCTGCCGGCCGCCGATTTCGACATCTTCGGCGGTCAGTCGCCAGGCGCGCAGGAACGAAGTGTCGAAACGCAGGAACTCCTCGACCGCGGTCCCGATCAGGTCCGGGTTGTCGCGCAGCATTTGCAGCTGATCGGGATTTCGCAGCAGCGCCAGCAGGCCGTTGCCGATCAGGCCGGTCGTCGTCTCATGGCCGGCTGTCAGAAGCGTGATGCATGTCGCGACCAGTTCGGTCTCGTTGAGCATGTCGCCGCGCTCCTCCGCGGCCACAAGCGCGCTGATCAGATCGTCCTGGGGCTGCTGGCGCCGCGCCTCGATCAGCTCGAGCAGCCACTCCTTGGTTTCGAGCAGCGCTTGGGTGCTCTTCAGGATCGTCTCGATGTGGGGACGGCCGGTGCCGTGAAAGGCAACGATGTCGTCCGACCACTCCTTGAACTGATCGCGGTCCTCCGCCGGGACGCCCAGCGTCTCCGCGATCACGATCGCGGGCAGCGGATAGGCGAAGTCACGAATTACTTCGATTGTGCCGCCGGTCTCGGCCTCGTCGAGCAGGTCGTCGACGATTTCCTGCACCCTCGGCCGCATCCCCTCCACCACGCGCCTGGTGAATGCCTGGTTTACCAGATTGCGGACGCGCGTGTGCTCGGGCGGGTCGGTGTTGGGCATTCCGGTGGTGAAGTTCTCGTAGAGCGGGCGGATCTGTGCGCGCACGTCATCGGGCAGCTGATCGAGGAAGGCGGCGATGCGACCCACGTTGGTAAAGCGGCGATGGTCGCGCAGCGCCAACACCACGTCGTCGTAGCGCGTCAACACCCAGCAGCCCCAGGCGTCACTCCAGTGGACCGGGTCCTGTGCGCGCAGCCGGTGGTAGATGGGATATGGATCGCTGATTATCTCGGGCGAAACCAGAAGCTGATCAAGCGAGGGATCGTAGTCCACAGCCATGGATCCTCCTCTGCACTCTGTGTTGAGCAGCTGTGCCAAC
>DAOUHX010000223.1:0-8208 GCA_034428395.1 Caldilineaceae bacterium | reverse complement strand
GCGCAATCTGATCTCGCTTCTCCGCCAGAATGACGGCCAGCAGGTAAGCCGCCACCAGCAGTACGGGCATCACGAAGAAGCCCATGTCGCAAACGAATCCGCGGTTCCACCGGATGTACGGCTCCGCGTTGCAGTCGAGCTTGTCAAGCTCCAGGACTACGACCCTCAGGGCCGCGGCGAGAACGACGATCAAGACGATCTGCACAGAAATCCGCTTTCCGAACGCGTTCGATTCCATCACCTGTGCCCCCTGTTATGTGACAGTTCCGTACCGCTTCAAGTCGGCGTCTCAGCCACTATGGATTGGTGAACGGCGTTACACGCTCTGACTTCAATCTGACGCCCGCGTCTGGATGCGCCTTGTTTTTCTGTTTCGTGGTCCAGATATAGGGAGCCGCCACAGGCTAGCAATTGCCTTGTCCAGATCGACAAGGTAAGAGTACCTTAGTTGACTGCAATTGGGACCGGGTTCGGTCCTCCATTACAAACATAATCGGTATCCATTTGGCTGTTGGAAGGAGTAAACAATGCCACTACCCCCCTTACGCCGAAAACTCTCTTTGACGCTTTTGCTGGCGCTCTTGCTCAGTGGCTGTGCGCCGCCTGTCATGTGGCCTGTTTTAGAAACACCCACGGTTTCGGTTCCGTCGGCGGAGGCGGCCGATCTGGTGAATCTTGTCGACCAACTTGCCACTGAATACGGTCTGGTCCAGGACCTGGGCCGGCTGGTTTCGGTGCAACCGGTTGATGACCCTGGCAGCGATCGACCTCTATTTGTAGCCCACACCCACGGCTTTCCCCCAGACGCTCCTTCTTTCAGACAGAAGGTTTCGATCCATGCGGTCTTGCCGGCAGGCTGGAAAACTTTGGGACGCGTTGAGTTGGAGTGCGCCGAATACCTGAATGAATCCTCAGTCAAACAGGTAGAGATAGAGCCTGTCAACGTCTGGCTGACGATTACCGGCCTTGCTGGCGCCCATAGCGGTTGCCTTGAACTCTTGCGGTGGGACGGAGAAGAGTTGACAGTGATCATCAGCAGCTTCAGCAGCAGTCCGGATGCCGGTTGGCTAACTGACCTGAACGAAGACGGCCGGTTGGATCTGCTGTTGAACAACAGCGACCCTTACATCTTCTGCTATGCCTGCGGTGTTCGAAAGTATGGGGCGCGACTTTACCATTGGGACGGCAACTCATTTGTGGAAGTTACGCCGACTCCCCTGGCTGAAGACCTGCCCTCAGAGCTGCGCGCCTTCAACGATCGCGCGGCGGAGTTGGCGGGCGCCAGCCTATTCGCCGACGCACTGGAGCAGATCGAACAGGCAGAGGCGATCGCGCCCGAAAACACAACCATCGCCTGGAGTGCAATCTGGATCCGCCACCACCTTGAGGCCAGTCGGGCGGAGACTGCCTCCAGCTCCTATCCTCTTCTGAGTCACGTTTTCGCGGGAGACTGGGACTTATCCTTCGAGATCTTGTGGTCGATGGGTCCTTCAAGCTTGTTCAGCGAAACACCGATTCCCGCTAGTTCAGAAGCCTTTGGATTCGAGCAGGAGGTCGGCCAGCTCCTGGTCCAGTACGGCAACAGCGCTCTGCTCGTTCAGCCTGCCAGGGCGGACATTCACGCGTTGGGCGCATGGGGCCGGTTTCTACTAGACAGAGAAGATCCAGCCGTTCTCTCAGGATTGGAGAAGTCGGCGGAACTGGCCCCCGGCGACTCGCGATTCGTCGAACTGGCAGCAGCATATCGGGACTGGCAGGGAGGCGGAAACTGAGAATCCCGGCGGCCAGATAGGCAAGCAAGATGGCGCTCGACGGACCCAACACTTACGCCTTTATGCGTGCAGAAGGGAGTGGTAGCCTTGCCCACAATCGATGCCCGTGATGTGAGTCAGGCGGTTGGTGAGATCTTACGCCAATCCGCACACATTACTGTTCAGACAACCGGCGGCGGCTCGTTGCCGGACTCCGCGATCGCCCGCCGCACGTCCACGCGCCGCAGCAGAACCAGTCCCACGACAAAGAAAATAATGATCGAAACGATGGCCGGCCGCAGACTGCCCGTCCACTGATTGACCAAGCCAAAAACTAGAGGGCCGATCCAGGAGGTTCCCCGCTCGCTCACCTCGTAAATGGAAAAGAACTCAGCCTCCTTGCCCCGCGGAATCATGTTGGCGAACAGGCTGCGGCTGACCGCCTGCGTCCCGCCCATCACCACCGCGATACACCCGCCCAGAATCCAGAACTCCAGAATGCGGCTCTCCCCGCGCAGGCCCAGATAGGAGTAAATCACCACCACAGTCCAGATGATGAGACCGATGTTCAACGCCCTCTTGGCCCCGATGAGGGTCGCCGCTTTGCCGAAGAGAAGCGCGCCCCCAAAAGCGACAAACTGCATCATCAGAATCACCTGGGTGAGAACGCTCTGCTCGATCGCCAGTCCCTCCTGGACCAGCGGCGCCGCGGCAAAGATCGCCGCCACGCCAAAGACCGTCTGAATGCCGTCGTTATAGAGCAGGTAAGCGATCAGAAAACGGATCGTGTGCGGATAGCGCGCCGCCTCTCTGAAGGTCTCCACCAGCTGCTTGATACCGGTCGACAGATAGGTCCCTCCGGCGGGCAGCGCACGAACGGTGCCCCTCGAACGCAGCAAACGCCAGGTCACGAACGACCAGCCGAACCACCACAGACCGCCCGAAAACAGATTGATGCGCACCGCC
The DNA here is from genome assembly GCA_034428395.1 of Caldilineaceae bacterium. GTDB lineage: Bacteria > Chloroflexota > Anaerolineae > Caldilineales > Caldilineaceae > Bin5. Next base: position 5,491 of record DAOUHX010000223.1, on the reverse strand, counting down.
AGGCCGGTGCCGATACCGATGTCGCCGCGCATCAGGTACAGGACCAGGTTGAGCGCCAGCAGGAGCCCGCCTCCCAAATAGCCCAACGCCCAGCCGACTGCCGAGACGCGGTCGCGTTCGGCCGGTGCCGCGATGTCCGGCAGGAAGGCGTTGTAGAAGACAATCGCCGCGCCAAAGGAAAGATTGGCAACGATAAACAGCAACCCGCCCAACCACCAGCTTTCCCCGGTGACGAAAAACAGCAACATCGTGACAATCGAGCCGGTGATCGCGAAAATCTGCATCAACCTCTTTCGCAAATTGGAATAATCCGCAACCGCGCCGAGAACCGGCAGGAACAACACCTGCAGGACAACCGAGATGGAGATGCAGTAGGGCATGAACGAGTCCGGAGCCACGGAAATGCCAAGGAAACGGGCCATCCCTTCGGCGCCGGCCGCCTCCCGCGCGAGGTTGGAGACATACGGGCCCAGGAAAACGGTGGCGACCGTTGTCCCAAAGGCCGAGTTGGCCCAATCATAAAAGTACCAGCCAACCCGCTCGCGACGGTTTCCCCGCGTCAGGGAAGCGGTAGACTCTTGCGCCATTGTGGACTCCTGTTCTTGTTCACGTTGCGTGCCGAAAAATGCTCCAATCCGGCGCTTTTGTCCGTTCTTAGCCTGGGCAGAACAGATTTTCCCGCCCAGGAACCCCGTAGAGCGCCTGAAACTGCTTGGGGCTACCTGCACTGCCTCTCGATTCGCAGCGTCGGCCCTGCCTCGCCCGCGTCCGTCTCGGCTGCGACGGCCGGCCCGAATACCCCCTTACCTGGGTCGAAACGCCCCACCGGCCGCTCGACCGGCGCATCGAAAGAGATACGCCCCTATCCGGAGACAAAACCCGGCTGACCAGCCGCGACCTCCCCGTCAATGCCCGGGACCGCCGCAGCTGCTGCCGCACGGAACTGTCCGGCCCCGGCGCGTTGCCCGTCTCAACACCATCCATCCCACCCATCCCTATATAATACAACCCCGAAATGTCATCCGTATGTTTTTCAAGGCCCTTTTTGTAGCAGGAATGTGTCAATTTGGCTGTGAATAGCAAATTGGGGGCTGGCGTCTCCCTACGTCTCTTTGGCCAGGGCCAGCGCCGGCGCTCAGCTATGGATCCTCCGGACACCCAACCGTCCAGGCCGCCGCCATGCGCCGCGTCCCCCACTCGCCCCCGTGCGCCGCCAACATTCTGCTTACCGGCACAGGCGGGATCCAGACGCGGACGAAGTGGTCTGCGAATAGCCGTCTAAGGGACGGCTTCGCCCTGGACCCGAATTCCGCTAGAATGCGCTTGATTCTTGAGCGATCGATTCAGCCAAAAGCATGACAGGGCATTCGCAACGAGGTTTCCCGCAAGTGACTCAAGTCTCAATCGACAGGGCGACAATTCAGGCCGTTGCTCAGTTGATCGTCGAACGATTCGACCCGGAGCAGATCATCCTCTTCGGCAGCCACGCCCGCGGCAACGCCGGCTCCCACAGCGACATCGATCTCCTCGTCATCCTCAAATCCCTGGACGGCTTGCCCAAACGGGGCAACCCCATCCGTAGGGCGATAGGAGAACAATTCATCCTGCCCGTCGACGTCCTCGTCACGACGCAGGATCGCCTTGCAAAGCAGCGCAACAATCCCTATTCCTTTGTCAACACGGCACCTACGAAGCCCAGAGTAACTATGGGAAGGCATATTCCCTGAAAGTGGCTCATAAGACTACGAATCTGGCCTCCATCAACTCGACGAAACTTAAGGCGTTTCCGATTTTGATCCCCACGCTTGGCGAGTAACGCGAGAGCGTCGCTGTCTTCGACGCCATTGATCGCAAGATAGACCTGCACCACCGCAAGCGCGCCGTGCTTGATGAACTGCTCAAGGCCCTGCTGCATAAGTTGATGACTGGGGAGGTGCGAGTGGGGGAGTTGAAACTAAAGGCCGTGGACCGACATCAGGCGGGGTCCGAGATAGCAGTAGTCAGTCTACGCACCAATAGGGAGATGGCATGAAACTCACACAAGTTCGCATTACAGACTTCCAGAGCGTCTTGGACTCCACTGTGTTTGAGATTGGTGATGTTACTTGCTTGGTAGGCAAGAACGAGGCCGGTAAGACGGCGTTGCTGAAGGCTCTATACCTCTTGAACCCAATTAGCCAATCGGACGGCAAATTCGACACTGCGATCGACTTTCCTCGTCGCTATGTCACCGTCTATGAAGACGATGTTGCTGCGGCTCGACGTGAGCCGGCAACAGTCACAACGGCCACGTTCTCTCTCGAAACCGCTGACATCGATGCTGTGAAACAGATATTCGGTCCGAGTTGCCTCCTAAGTAAGACTCCGTCGATGACTCTGGCAAAAGGATACTCCAATCAAATTGAACTTGCCGGGTTGGAGGTGGATGACGAAGCGGCACTAAGGCATGTAATTGAGAATGGTGGACTTACGAAAACGCTCACTGACAGGATGCAAGGAAAGTCCACCAATGAGATGGTAGAGATCGTTCTCTCTGCTAGGAAGAGCGCCGCCATTGACAGAATCAGGCCTTTGGTACAGGACATCTGCGACAAAGGCGCTGCCCAGTCTATATTCGGGCGCGTTCTTCAGGATCGCTTGCCGAGATTTCTCTACTTTGACGAATACTATCAGATGAAAGGCCAAGATAATCTACATGCACTTAGGGAGCGTGTGGAGAACGGATCACTCGAACCATCGGACCATCCCCTATTGGGTTTGATCGAGCTTGCTGGTCTCAACCTAGACCAACTTAGCGATCCAGAGAGAACTGAAACACTATTTGCACGCCTTGAGGCTGCAGAGAATCAACTGACGAATTCAGTACTTAGGTACTGGTCCCAGAATCAACATCTGCGCATGTCGTTTGACATTCGTCCTGCACAGCCCCACGATCCTGTTGGAATGACCAAAGGGATCAACTTATGGGGTCGAATACAAGACACCAAACATATGTCGAGCACTGCTCTAGGAACGCGCTCCGGGGGGTTTGTTTGGTTCTTTTCATTCTTAGCGTGGTACTCAAAACTTAGGAGGGAGGGGCAGAATCTCATTCTGCTCCTCGATGAGCCAGGTCTGTCGCTCCATGCCAAAGGCCAGTCGGACCTGCTAAGGTATTTCGAGGAGCAACTCAAACCTCATCATCAACTGATCTACACGACCCATTCACCATTCATGGTTGACCCTACTCACTTTGAACGTGTACGCATCGTTCAAGACCTAAGCATTGAGGCCGACTCGGATACCTTGCCTGACGACCGCCAGGGTACTAAGGTCCTTACAGAAGTGCTTGAGGCAACGTCGGATAGCCTCTTTCCACTCCAGGGCGCTCTTGGTTACGAAATCCATCAATCGCTATTCATCGGACCCCACTGCCTGGTCGTCGAAGGCGTTTCCGACTTGCTTTATATCCAGACAGTTTCAGCCCTCCTGCAAAAGTCGGGCAAGGCTGGGTTGAGTTCTGAATGGACCATCACTCCAGTTGGGGGAACGGACAAGGTGCCGACCTTCGTTGCCTTGATTGGAGCACAGTCTAACCTGAATGTCGCCGTTCTCATCGACTTCCAAAAAAAGGGCCAGCAGAGTATAGAGAATCTCTACAAGAGTAAGTTACCTGAATTCGGAGTAAATGAGCACCTTATCAAGCTGGTAGAATAGAAGTTCTCCAACCAAAATTCGCCAGCATAGAAAGGTGCTCAGAGATGAGTATACTCAAACTGTTCTGTCATGTCGATGACTTCTGTCAGTGGCTGGTTACGTGGGAGAATGCCAAGCTGCTAGGTGTGACGCGCAGGCGAGGGCCGGCCCCACGGCTAAGCTTGAGTGAAGTGATGACGATTCTGATTCACTTTCACCAGTCGCATTATCGCGATTTCAAGGCCTTCTATACGCAGCAGGTATGTGAGCATATGCGCAGTGAATTCCCAACCCTGGTCAGTTATACGCGTTTTGTGGAGTTAATTCCTTCAGCCCTGCCAGCAATGTGTCTCTATCTGCGTGTGCGCTTCGGCCAGGGGACCGGGGTGGCATTCATCGATTCGACCCCGTTGTCGGTCTGCCACAACCGGCGCATCGGCCGCCACCAGGTTTTTGCCGAGGTGGCCGCGCGGGGTAAGAGCAGTATGGGATGGTTTTATGGCTTCAAGCTCCATCTGATTGTCAATGACCGGGGTGAATTGCTGGCGGTTCAACTCACACCCGGCAACATAGATGACCGCAAACCGGTCCCCCAAATGAGCAAGAAACTATGGGGTAAGTTGGTCGGCGACCGCGGCTATCTCTCCCAGGCTCTCTTTGAACAACTCTTCGCACGCGGACTGCAATCAGTTACGCCCATCCGCAAAAACATGCAGAATCGACTCGTCGTTCTCGAAGACAAGCTGCTCACGCGTAAACGGTTCGTGATTGAGACCATCGTTGACCAGCTCAAGAATATCTCACAGATTGAACACACCCGTCACCGCAGCACGACAAACTTTGTCGTCAACCTTATCGCCGGGCTGATCGCCTACACTTGGCAAGCCAAGAAGCCATCTCTCCATCTCTCTGACAAAGATATGGCTTTCTTGCCGGCCCTAATCTAACTCCGAACTCGGGTTATATTAATTCCATTGTGAAACAGAGAGTCTCGATTCTCTCGACCTGCAAGATTTGTCCTGCTATTTCTGGCTGCTGGTCCCATCGTTTGCGGGTGTGAATCTGAAATGGCGGTCGTCCAGAGCACTTGTCCAGAGGGGCTGGGGTCCTTTCGTTTTGGTGTGAAAGGGGGACATATGTCCCCCAAAGTCCCCCAATGTCGTCCAATGTCACCCCGAAAAAGAGTTTCTCGTGGGGATGTCTTCTTTAGTTTCGAGTTTTCGTTTTGAGTTTTTCGTTTAGCGGCAAAGTCCTTTGTTTGCATTGGGGTTGCTCGGTCGCCGCGTGTCCTGACAGATGGCGCCTGCAACAGTCCAGCGCTCGACGAAGGACACGAATTCACACGAAGGTCCGCGTCAGGTCCGGTCAAGTTGCCATTCCTATTGGCAGTTAGGTCTTTCACGCCGGTCGTGGTTCCAGTATAGCGCGTGCGGCTGGCTTTTGCAGGGAATTCAGGAGTTTTGGCCAATTCCTGTCGTTCGTCCCTGGTATCTCACCGGCGTTCTTGCTCAAACGGCGGATGATCAGAAGGGGGCAGGCTGGAATTAAGGGCTTCCCGCCCGCGCGGCCTCGGGGCAGAACCTCTTGGTTTCATTGGGGATGAAGTTTAGTCTGAGTACTTCAATCGTATTTCCCGCCGGTTAACTGCTAGTCCGTTGTATGTCCACGCTCAGACTGCGCACAGCTGCCTCGTCGATTTCCACGCCCAGGCCCGGGCCGGTGGGCACGTCGAGAAAGCCGCCGACCGGGTCGAACGGCTCGGCGATGCCCTCGCGAATCGGGCTGGGCGTGCGGTCGAACTCCATTACCGGCTCCT
>DAOUHX010000222.1:0-4738 GCA_034428395.1 Caldilineaceae bacterium | reverse complement strand
CCACAGCCCATACAGTTTTCAATATCTGTACCAGGGCGATTCGCCGGTGCATCTTCTGCACCCAAGCTCGCCGGGCCTGGCGCGAGAGGTCGAGACCGCGTTGAGGGCAGCCGAGAGTCTGTCCACGTCTAAGGTTGTGCAGTGGAAAGCCGGCGTTGCCGGGGTTGAGGAAGATACCGGGCGCTTCACCTTTCTTTTGAGCAAATATGGGCGCTACCAGGGCAGCGAGGAACACCCTGATTTTCACGTGCACAACTATACTGATATCTCCCTGGATCGCAGTTGGAACTTTTATGAAGAGCTGGAAACTCTGACCGTGGGCTATGACGGCGGCATCGCATTGCAGGGGGTTGCGCTCGGCCAAGGTGCGGAGCAGATGTCAGTGCAGAATGCACTCGAATTAGGACGCGGCCGTCCATTGTGGATGGCAATGCGATGGCAGGTCGCGCCTGGGTTGGATATCGACTATGCAATTTCCCTGCGCCTGTACAATGTCGAGGGCGAGAGGGCACTCCAGGAGGACGGTGTGCTGTGGAATCCAGTTCATCAGCCCACGGGCGACTGGTCGGGGGAAGAACCGGTCGACACGACGGGGCTTTTGACGTTCCCGGCCGAACTTCCAGCCGGCGACTACGAGCTGCGGATGGTGGTATACGACTTTGAGACGCAAGTACCAACTGTCGAGATAGGCGTGTGGGAGGCGGAGACGACGCTGGCGCGGCTGCGGTTGGCGGAAATCCGCTGATAGTGGTATGAAGAATTACCGATATGCAACTTATTCTTGAACGACGGTTAGACCGTCCCCGTCACAGTGAGTTTACTTTCCCGCTGATCGCGCTCGTTTTTGCACTGATCTTCAGCGGCATTTTGCTGTGGATATTCGGCGCCAATCCATTCGAGACCTATGCCGCGATGGCCGCGGGCGCCTTCGGTCAGCGTTACCATATCAGCGAGACGATTTTGCGGGCGATTCCGCTCATGCTGACCGGGCTATCGGTCGGAATCGCCTTTCGCATGTTGTTCTGGAATATCGGCGCCGAGGGTCAACTTGTATGGGGGGTCATCGCCGCGACCTGGGTCGCCCTTTTCCTGCCCGAACTCACCGGCGGACTGCCCCAGTGGGCCTTTTTGCCCCTCATGATCATCGCCGCCTTCGCCGCCGGCGCCATCTGGGGGCTTATCCCTGCGTTTCTCAAGACCGCTTTGCGCGTCAATGAGATCATCACGACGTTGATGTTCAACTATGTCGCGCTCCTGTGGATGCAGTACCTCTACACCGGCTCCTGGAAAGACCCCGAGGGGTTCGGCTTCCCCGGCAGCGCCCAGTTTCCGCAGCACGCCTGGCTGCCCCGTCTTCCTATCGACCTCGGCCGCGTTCACTACGGTCTCATCATCGCAATCATCGTCGCCTTCCTGATCTGGCTCGTCCTGGACCGCACCAAGTGGGGGCTGGAGATCAAAGTGATCGGCAAAAATCCGGTCGCCGCCCGCTACGCGGGCATGAATATCGCCCGCAATGTGCTGCTGGTTATGTGCATCAGCGGCGGCGTGGCGGGGCTGGCCGGATTCAGCCAGGTCGCCGGCGTCGCCCACCGCCTCCAAAACGGGATCGCGGTCGGCGACGGTTTCACCGCGATTATTGTCGCCTGGCTGGCGAAATTGAACCCGTGGGCGATTCTGGTGGTCAGCATCCTGCTGGCCGGGCTCAGCACCGGCGGCGATCAGCTTCAGATCACGATGGGGCTGCCTGCCGCGGTCTCCGGCGTTCTCCAAGGGTCGATTCTCTTCTTCGTGTTGGGCGCCGACGTCTTTATCAACTACCGGTTGCGCGTCATCCGTTCGCAGCCGCCGCGGGACGCCGGCCCCGCACCTGTTGCGCAAGGCCCGACTCCGGCCGACTAGGCCGGGCGCATCGGGCTGCTTTGCCTCCATCGCACTGATGCCCCCTGGGAAAAACCCAATGAATAAGCTCTCGCCTGCCTCGCTGTGGCCGCGCGGCAGTTTCGCCGACCCCGCTGAAATCCTTGCCCGCCAGGACCATCGCCCCTGGCCTCCCCCAGACGGCCCTTGGTCGCTATTCCAATCCTGGCAGGACCTGCTCTTCGCCCACTGGCCCGTCCCCGCTGCCGACATCGCCGAACTGCTGCCGCCTTCCCTGACGCTCGACACCTACGACGGCGACGCCTGGGTCTCGGTCGTCCCCTTCCGCATGTGCGGCGTCCGTCCTCGCTTTTTGCCGGTATTGCCCTGGTTTTCCGCCTTCCCGGAACTAAATGTCCGTACGTACGTAAAGAGCAGTAGCGCTGAAGATCCACGGCCAGGGGTATTTTTCTTCAGTCTCGACGCGGGCAACCCCCTGGCCGTCGCCATCGCCCGCAGATTCTATCATCTGCCCTATTTTCGGGCGCAGATGATTTGCCGCCGTGCCGATGAGGGCATTCGCTATCGCAGCCACCGCAGCCACACGGGCGCGGCGGACGCCGACTTCCGGGCCGTCTACCGCCCGACAGGTCCGGTCTATCACGCGGCCCCGGGCTCGCTCGATCAGTGGCTGGTCGAGCGCTACTGCCTGTACAGTGTCGACGGGCGCGGGCGGATCTATCGTGCTGAGATCCACCATACGCCCTGGCCGCTCCAGCCCGCGGCGGCGGCGTTCGAGCGCAATTGGGTGGCCCAGGCACATCGCATCCTTCTGCCCGACACGGCGCCTCTGCTCCATTTTGTCCGGCAGCTCGATGTGCTGACCTGGTGGATTGCAGAGGTCGACGAAAACAGGACTACCGTCGAATAGATGAACACAATCGCCGATCTGCTCGCTACGATTATAGATTTTATGCGCAGCCAGGGCCTCCAGGAGTGGGGCGTCTGGAGCTATCCTTTGCTTGTCCTTCTCGTCATCATCGAAGGGCCGGTCGTCACGCTTCTGGCAGCCGTCGCCGCCTCGCTCGGATATATGCGCCTGCCCCTGGTCATGCTCTGCGCCCTTGTCGGCAGCGCCATCGCCGACGCGTTCTGGTACACACTCGGCTATATGCACGCCGAGGAGCGCATCCTGCGCTATGGACGCTGGCTCGGTCTCCGCCGCCATCACGTGGAGCAACTGCAGACCGAAATGCAGCTGCACGCGCCCAAGCTCCTCTTCTTCGCCAAATTTGTCGCCGTGCTCGCCACGCCCACGCTTATCGCGGCCGGTCTGGCGCGCGTGCCGTTTCGTCGCTGGTTCCCGATTGTCTTTCTCGGCGAACTGATCTGGGTGGTTGTACTCGTTTTCATCGGTTATCAGGCGAGCGAAGTCGTGCGCAAGGTCGAGCTGGGCCTCCATTACCTGCCTCTGGTCGGCGGCCTCGCGCTGCTGGTCCTCGTGCTGGTCGCGGCCCGCCGTCTCAAATCGGGCCGATACCGGCAGACCCCCGCCATGCCTGAACCTGGGCCTGTCATCACGCCGGTCCCGACGCTTTATACCAATGGCAGTGCCTCCCCCAACGGCGTTTCCCCGCGTTTGCCGCTGCCGCAAGCCGAACGCGAGCCAACCGAAGTCTGAGCACCCCACAGCACGCAAAAAAGAGGCGAGCGGCAATGTTGGCGCCACCCGCCTCTCATCTTTTTCGGAGTTCGCTCTCGTGCGAAAGCCCTCTATTCGGCGCAGAAGGGCAGACCAACTTCGCCAAGATCGCTTTGGGCAATCCTGCTCCACGCCACCGGCAGACAGCCGCTCAGCAGGTTCCCTTTCAGACTGACCCCCTGCAGTTGGGCAAGGTCGCCCAGTCCCGCCGGGATCTCGCCGCTCAACTCGTTGTCGTGCAAATACAGCCATTTCAGGTTGCCCAGGTTGCCCAGCTCTGCCGGAATCTCCCCGCTGAGTTCATTCTCCTGCAGAAACAGCGTGCTCAACTGCGTCAGGTTGCCCAACTCCGCCGGGATCGGACCGCTTAGCATGTTTTCATCCAGGTAGAGCACCTGCACTTGTGCCAGCTCTCCAAGTTCCGGCGGGATCGGTCCGCTCAACTCGTTTTCATCAAGCATCAGCGTGCGCACCTCGGCCAGTTTGCTCAGCTCCGGCGGAATTGGACCGCTCAGATCGTTCTCCTCAAGCGAAAGCAGACTCACCTGGACGAGGTTGCCCAGTTCCGGCGGGATCGAACCGCTCAGCCGGTTTTCTTCGAGGTAGAGCGTGCGCAGCTCGGTCAGGTCGCCCAACTCCGGCGGAATAGGACCACTCAGCCGGTTCCCGTCCAGAAAGAGGGTGCGCAACTCGGTCAGATTGCCCAGTTGGGCCGGAATTGGTCCACTCAGCTGATTTCCTGAAAGGTCCAGCCGTTCCAACTCTATGAGAAAGCCCAACTCCGGCGGGATTGAACCGGTCAGCTGGTTTGTGTCCAGGTCCAGTGTCCGCAAGTGGGTAAGGTAGCCGATGTCCGGCGGAATCGAGCCGGTTATCTGGTTGTCATCAATGACCAATCTGTCCAGATTCGTGAGCTGTCCGATTGACGTCGGAATGGAACCGCTCAACTGGTTCCCGCGCAGATCCAGCTGCACGACGCGCCCGTGAATATCGGTCGTGACGCCGTACCATGTCCCCAGGGGCCTGTCGCTCAGCCAATTGTCATCATTTACCCAGCTTTCGCCGCCCATTGCATTGTAGAGCGAGGTGAGCGCGGGCCGGTCAAGGTCCTGCAGGGCCTGGTGCCTGAAACTGCGCAGGGCAACCTGGTACAGGGCGAACAGCAGATCGCCGCTC
>DAOUHX010000221.1:0-2443 GCA_034428395.1 Caldilineaceae bacterium | reverse complement strand
TCGATCCACAACCCGCTGGTGGTCCAGACTGGAGACACGGTCACGTCCTCCGGGGGACCGCTCCATGACTGGCCGCCGGGGGTCGAGGTCGAGAAGCACGGCCTGAGAATCTTCCATCCATACGAGTGGCTCTTCGCGTCCTCACAAGAGGCGCTCCTCTCGCTGCGCCCGCAGCTTGGCGACGCGGCCACGGCCGCTGCTTTCCTTGAGGAGAGGGAGAGCTACTTCGAATCGCTGACACCGGCGGGGCAGGAGCACCTCTGGGCCGGTATGGGTTTCCCCAACCCGAACTTCTGGTCGGTAGACACCAATGGCTTTCATCTCCTCGCCGTCCCCAGTGAGGGCCGGACCCTGGATACGTTTGCGCGACAGCTGGCCGACCAACTGGAAGCGTCCGAATTTGCTGCGGTGGAGAGCATCGAAATCGGTCCCGGTCTGCGGCCTTGGGGCGAGGAGACCGCGACAATCCGGTTCCGGATCGACGGCATGCAGGCCTCCGGGGAGCGGGCTGTCACCGTGCCGGACGCGGACGTGGATGGCTGGAAGGTTGTCCTGCTTTCGCCCGACGGCGGAACCTTTCTGACGATTACGTTCGACGCCTGGGGCGAGAATTCCGGAAGGAGTGAGTTGTTTCTGCTTGAGGTGGTGCGACGGGTCCAGTGGGTGGCAGATCCTGCCTACGAGCCCCGCTCCGGGCCGAGCGTGACGATCGATCACAACATGAATGTGCGCGGGGGGCCAGGCACCGACCATCCGATCATCGGCAAGGCGGCAGCTGGGCAGCAGTACGCTTTGATCAGCAGGAATGAGGCCGACGATTGGAGGCAGATCGAGTACAACGGTCGACTGGCTTGGGTGCATGGCGGCTATGTGACCCCGTCGGTTGACGCGGCAGATGCGCCGCAGGCGGATGGCTCCGGATGGCTGACGTATGACGATGATGCACGCGGTCTGTCGTTGTCCTATCCGCCGGGATGGCACTATTTTGATCCGGCGCAGCCCACCCAGGCCGACTTGGCGTTCTTCTCCGCGGCCAAAAGGTACGGCAGCGAACAGGTCGACGTCGCGGGGATGGGCCAAACGGTGTCAACAATGAGCACCCGGCGCGACGATGCCGTGATCGGGCTTGGCCTGCAGTCCGGCCAGGCGGATGGCGCGGCCAGCAACTTCATGCTCATCTTTTCTTTCGCCGTCGAGGGGCAGAGCCTGCAAAGCTACGCGCAGGCAGCCGCCGGGAAGACCTACAGTTTGGAGCCCGCTACCGTTGAACTGGCGCAGGGGTTGAGGCCGGCGGGTGAAGAGGTGGTATCGATCCGTTACAGCGAGTGGGGAACCCCTTGCGAAGTCTGGCAGGTCTGGCTCCTGGCGCCGGACGGTAAGACGATTGTCGCGCTTGGGTTCAGCATTCACAGCGATGAGTTCGCGGCGCTGGAGCCGTTGCTGCGCGAAGTCGTGTGGCGGCTGCGTTGGCGCGAGCTCTGAAGTACGGGCAAGAAGGCTCATGTCCTTGTCAGAGAGATGGAGAGACGGCTTCTTGGCTTGCCAAGTGTAGGCAAACAGCCCAGCGATAAGATTGACGATAAAGTTGGTCCTGCTGCGATGACGAAGCGCTTACGCGTGAGCAGCTTGTCTTCGAGAGCGACGAGTCGATTCTGCATGTTTTGTGGTGAACCGTTGTTCTAAATTTGCGGCCTTCCGGCAGCCTGTGATATGATGAGCTTGTCGTAAAAAGAAGTGCCCCGGCTGCGGTAACAGCCAGGGCAGCCACGCTAACAAGGATAGGCCCCTTGAGAGCGCAGCAAGCGCAGTATATCCCACGACAGCGAAAAGTACACCTCAGCGCCACCCGGCGCCGGTTCAGCGCGCGCTCGAAGAAGGCTCGGCAGGGCGAGGCGCGGCCTGGCTTGGCGCGGCAACGCAGGGATCGTTCCACAACCATCAGGCGGAAAGAGGAGGAAGCATGGCAAGAGATCCATACGGCGGGAATTTCAAGCTGGCGAGAGCGCAGGCCTTCGACCGTTCGGGCGGAACCTGCCAGCTGTGCGGGACCGCGCAGGCGACCGACGCCCATCACTGGGCCTTTGTCGACTACCCGTCCGGCGAGGACGTGAGAGCAGACGACCTCGTGGCACTGTGCGCACAGTGCCACGAGGTCGCAACGACATTGCGGCGAACTCTTCGAGCAGGCGGGAACCGGTTCGAGATCGTCCACAACATCACAAGGAGTATAGCATCATGCAGTACCGGTTCAGAATATCCGGCACCAGCGCCCTCCTCATGCACAACGGGGCAGCCGGGCTTGACACCCGAAGCGCTGTCAGCCGTGAGATCGCAGCGATCACGGCCAAACGCGGCGGAAACAGAACGGAGACCGACGATGAGCGACTCCGACAACTCGAGTGCCAGCGCTCCCTTTGGCTCGACGCGGGCGGAGCGCCTGCGG
>DAOUHX010000220.1:0-3555 GCA_034428395.1 Caldilineaceae bacterium | reverse complement strand
TTCATCGGCAGCCCGAGCATGAACTTCTTCGACGCCACGCTGGTGGAGAGCGACGGCAAGATGGAGGTCAACGCGGGCGGCTTCCGGCTGGACGTGCCGGAGGAGAAGGCGGCGGAGTGGAAGCCGCATGCAGGCAACGAGGTGATCTTCGGCATCCGCCCTGAGGACATTCACTCGAAGGAGTTTGCGCCGCCGCAGATTCTCGAGTCCGACATGGCGGCAAGAGTGGACGTAACCGAGTTGATGGGCAACGAGATCTTCCTCTACTGCCTGAGTTCTGACAACAAGCAGTTCATCTCGCGTGTTGACCCGCGTGTGCGGGTGTCGACGGGCGAGGATATCGAGCTCGCCATCAACATGGCCAACGCGCACATCTTCGATCCCAAGACCGAGTTGACGCTGGCCAGCTAGAGCAGAAGTAAGACAAAAAAGGAGAGAGGTGTGAGGGGAGAGTACCAGCATCTGCCTTCCTCCTCTCTCTATTTCTTTTGCTGCAGTTCCCCATTCGTCATAAAGCCTCGAAACGAAGAGCAGGCCCGCCCCTACCCCGGCGGCAGGTCGTCTCGGAATGACTTTCTCCCCAGCGTCTTGGGCACCGCTTCGAAGTTCAAACGCAGCTTAATCCCGTTGGCGGCGGCGATACCGTTACCTGTTACAGGTAGGACGCGCAGCAAGGGGAGCGCGCTGGCAGGGAATTGGTGTCCGTGTCGGCGAAGCGGTTGCATCTCTCCTCCGCAAAAGGAGTTGACTGATGGCGTCTCCTTTCACTGATTTTGCGTTGATGAGCGATTTGAGCCAGGAGGGCGGCAAGATCGTTCTGCTGGTGATGGACGGTCTGGGCGGGCTGCCGCGGACGCCCGGCGGCAGGACCGAACTGGAGACGGCGCGCACGCCCAATCTTGACCGGCTGGCCGCGGCCGGCTCGCTGGGGCTGAGCGTGCCGGTGCGGCCCGGTGTGGAACCGGGGAGCGGCCCGGCCCACCTGAGCCTGTTCGGCTACGACCCGCTGCGCTACCAGATCGGGCGCGGCGTGCTGGAGGCGCTGGGGATCGGCTTTCGGCTGCAGCCGAACGACCTGGCGGCGCGCGGCAACTTCGCGACGGTCGACGGCGACGGGTTTATCACGGACCGGCGGGCGGGACGCATCCCAACCGAGGCGTGCATTCGCCTGACTGCCAAGCTCCGTCAAGCGAGCGTAGGGCTGTTCGAGGACTGTGAACTGTTCGTCGAGCCGGTGCAAGAACATCGCTTTGTCTTCGTGCTGCGCGGGGAAGGCCTGGGAGGCGAATTGACGGACACGGATCCGCTGGCGGTGGGCAAGAAGCCGCTGCCGGTGCGCGACGAGAGCGGGAGCGGTGCAGGGGCGCGGGCGGCGGAGCTGGTGAACCGCTGGGTGGCGCATGCGCGGCGGACGCTGGCGGACGAGCCGCAGGCAAACAGCCTCAATCTGCGCGGGTTGGCGCAGGACCCCGGTCTGCCGCAGTTTGACGCCATCTACGGCATGCGGGCAGGGGCGATTGCGGTCTATCCGATGTACCGGGGGGTGGCGAGCCTGGTGGGAATGAAGGCGATCGGATTCGAGGGTGAGCGGCCGCGGGATGAGATCGATGCGCTGGCAGGCGCGTGGAACAGTTACGACTTCTTCTTCGTCCATATAAAGAAGACCGACAGCTATGGGGAGGACGGCGATTTCGACGGCAAGGTCGCTGAGATCGAGGCCGTGGACGCGCAGATCCCGCGCATTGTGGGGCTGGAACCCGGCGCTCTGATCGTAACCGGGGACCACAGCACGCCGGCGGCGCTTCGCAGCCACAGCTGGCATCCGGTACCGACGCTGCTATGGAGCCCGCGCGCGATGCCGGATGCGGCCGGGCATTTCGGCGAGCGGGCTTGCGCGGCGGGGCAGCTGGGGATCTTTCATGCAACGACGCTGATCCCACAGGCGATGGCGCACGCAGGGCGGTTGAAACGGTTCGGCGCGTGAAACTTCGCAGGCCGGTGGTGCGTAATGTGGGAGCAGCAGATGGGCAATCCTTGAGGGTGGGCGGAAATGGAAGAGATAGAGCCCCTCATAGCCCAGGCCGCTCAATTCCTATGCGAGGCCTCTGCGGTTGTCTGCCTGACGGGGGCCGGGGTGAGCGCAGAATCGGGCGTGCCAACTTTTCGCGACGCGCAGAGCGGGTTGTGGAGCCGCTTTGACGCGGCGGAACTGGCCTCGCCGCAGGGCTTTGAACGGGACCCCGGTTTGGTGTGGCGTTGGTATATGTGGCGACTGCAGCTGCTGGAGGCGGCCTCGCCGAATCCCGGCCACGTCGCGCTTGCGGAACTCTCACGATCTTTTGTGAAATTCGACCTGGTGACGCAAAACGTTGACGATCTGCATGAGCAGGCAGGCAGCGTCGGCGTGGTTCACCTGCATGGCAGCCTGCTTAGTTTCCGCTGCCGGTTGTGCGCGCATCGGCACTGTCTGACCGAGGCGGAGCGTGGCGCGGACGGGCCGCCCGCGTGCGCGGCCTGCGGCGAATTGGTGCGGCCGGACGTCGTCTGGTTCGGCGAGGGGCTACCGTTGGATGCGTTGCAGGCTGCTTCGGAGGCGGCGCGTGGCAGCGACGTGATGCTGGTAGCAGGCACGAGCGGGTTGGTGTATCCGGCGGCGCAGCTGCCGCTGATCGCGAGGCAGGCCGGGGCAACGATCATCGACGTAAACGTTGCGCGCAGCCCCATCTCCGACGGCGCCGATCTCTTTTTGCAGGGCAGGAGCGGCGAGGTCCTGCCGCGGCTGGCGAGGGCGCTTCATAATGCGCGGGCGTGAGCATGGGTGTTAAGAAGGACATAGTTCGTAGATAGCGCACAGACGGGGAGAGAGTGATGGAAGCGATCGTTGCGGCAATCATAGGCATTGTGGTTGGCGGCGCGGTCTGCTGGCTGGTTCAGTCGTACCGGGCCAGGGGTCGCCTAGCTGGGATGGCGGCAGAGCACAGGGAGACCGTGGCGGAGCTGCGCGGCCAGTTGTCGCAGGCGGAAAGCACGGAGAAGATCCTGGAGGCGGCCAAAGAGCAGTTGAGAGAGACATTCCAGGCGACGGCCAGCCAGGCGTTGCAGGCGAGCAATTCACAGTTCCTGGATCTGGCGCAGGAGAACCTGGGCAAGACGCTGGAGGCGGCAAAGGGGGATTTCAAGCAGCGCCACGAGCAGTTTGAGGCGCTGGTGAAGCCGTTGACCCAGAATTATGACAAGCTCAACCCGCAGATAGAGTCGCTGATCCAACAGAGCCAGAGCCTCGCGACGGAAACCGGCAAGCTGTCCAACGCGCTGACAGACAACCGACAGATTGGCAGTTGGGGAGAGGTGCAACTGCGGCGCGTGGTGGAGCTGGCGGGGATGCAGGAATACTGCGACTTTGCCGAGCAGAACACGGGGGCGGAATCACAGATCAGGCCGGACTTGACGGTGCGGCTGCCGGAAGACCGAACGGTGGTGGTGGACGCGAAGGCGTCGACCGCGGCCTATCTTGATGCGCAGCAGTCCGAGGACGAAGCGCAGAGGGATACCTCG
>DAOUHX010000219.1:0-1584 GCA_034428395.1 Caldilineaceae bacterium | reverse complement strand
TCGCGCAGGTCGCGCTCTTTTCCAGGGAGACCGGACACTATGGCGGAATCAAATCCGGTATGGCTTGACAGAGTGAAGCGTGCTCAGCAGGCGGCAGCCGAGCGCCTCGGTGTCGATGTCAGCGCGATGGACCTTCCGCGCGACGGTAGCGCTGGGCCTTCTCAGGAAGCCGCGCCCGCCCAGGAAGTTGCGACGCCGCTCGAGCCTGAACCGGCCGCAGCCGCAGTCGCCAGCGAAGCCCCCGCCGCCGCGCCTCCCGAACAGCCCGCGGCCGAACCGGTCGCAGAAGCTGCTCCACCCGAGGCCGCTGTCGTAGAGCAGGAGGGCCCCTTGCAGGAAGTTGCGGCCGCGCAGCCTCCTTCACTTGTACAGAGCAATGGCAGCGCCGCGGCCGCCGCGGCAGAAAGGGTCGCTCCCGTAGGCCGCGCCGCGGTGCTTGAAACCTTCGAGGAAGGTCAAGAAGGCATCAATCGACGCGAGTTCCTGACCTATGCCTGGGCCGGCGCACTGGGGCTGCTAACCTTGGAAAGCGGGCTGGCAACCTACCAATTCATGTATCCTCGTTTCCGCGAGGGCGAGTTCGGTGGCAAGTTTCCGCTCGGCGCCGCCTCCGCCCTGCCCCGAATCGGCATTGACCCGGAGGGCAATACAACCGGCAAATTCTGGCTGATCAATACCGACGAGGGCCCGCGCGCGCTCTATATGGTCTGTACGCATCTGGGCTGTCTCTACAAGTGGGAGCCGTCGAACAACCGCTTCGAGTGCCCCTGCCACGGTTCCAAGTTCAACCTCGAGGGCCACTACATCGAAGGTCCCGCGCCCCGCTCCCTCGATCAGTTCCTGATTGAGATCGTGCAGGGCGGCACCATAGTGGCACAAACCGAAGATATGGGCGAATCGATCGCCGCCCCCGCGCCGCCGGGGCCGGAAGCAGAAATCGTGGTCGACACCGGCAAGCGCATCCAGGGCAAGTCAAAAGCATTGTCTCCTGCAGTTGAAGTCGCGTTCGCGCCAGGGTCGGACGATGATGCAACCTTTTCAACCTGAAAACGAGGAGAACAGACACAGCGATTGCGTTCGAAGACAATGTCAAACGCATCCTTGCTGAGAGGAAGACTCAATCCAAATGACTGTCCAACAGGATCTGCGGCAGCAGGTACTTGGGCGTGAAGTCGATATATCAGCGGCCGCCGAAAGGGTAGCGCCGCTGGGCCGGGAAAAAATACTTGAAACTCTCAATGTCGGTCGCGAAGGCATAAACCGGCGCGAGTTCCTCACCTTCGCCTGGGCAAGTGCGCTCGGTCTGCTGACACTGGAAAGCGGCTTGGCTACATACAGGTTTATGTCACCCCGATTCAGTTCCGGCACATTTGGCGGCGAGTTCCATCTTGGGTCGGCCGCGAACCTGCCCTCAACCGATCACGCTCCGCAGCCCAACACAGCGGGCAATTTCTGGCTGGTCAATACCGATAGCGGTCCACGCGCCCTCTACATGGTCTGTACGCATCTGGGCTGCCTTTACAAGTGGGACCCTACCAACAATCGCTTCCTTTGCCCCTGCCATTTCTCCCAGTTCAGCCGCGA
>DAOUHX010000218.1:0-2328 GCA_034428395.1 Caldilineaceae bacterium | reverse complement strand
GTCTTTCGTCAGGGCCCTTTTGTCGACACTGGCGAGATGGCGTTTTCTTTGCACGCCAACAAGAATCGTAACCAGCAGGCATAGAACGTTAATGGGGTTGAGGACGCTCCAGACTTGAAAAGCGAGTCCAGTCTGGCCGGGATCGTAGAACTGGTTAGCGACAAACTGGACCCAGACGGCAACTGCAACCACCTGTAAGACAGTTCCCAAGATTCTGTTCACAATCGTTTTTCCCCTCTAAAAGTGATGATTACGCGGGCAGAGAGCAATTGATTTCCAGGTCTCTTGCTAAAGCGGGGACGGCTCGCTGATCGGTGCCTGGCCGGATCGCTTTGCGTTCGGGCGTCAAGAGTAGTTCAAACGCCGCGCTCTTCATGTTTATTGCCTTTCTCCCAGACCGGCCCGAGATGGTTCTCCCAATATCGGCAACTGCCGGGTGCGGAAAAGACTATCGGTCTTTGTCGGTCTGTTCTCTTTCGGTCGGGGAGTTGGCGGCTTGACTGTGAACGCGCTGCTTCTTCTCTTCGGACTGCGGGGGGTCTCAATCGAGATGAGCTTCCTGACAACTGCCCTGGACAGTTCCATATCAAACCTGGAAGTGGCTGCGGTCCCTGTGTTCCCTCCAGGCGGTGTGCGAACGGATCGGGTGAACCGACGACAAAAATATAACACATGCCTCAAACTCACGGCAAACAGGGTTCGTCATACTGCTGCGGTAGACCGCCCAAATCCCTGCGTGAACAGGTTATACTCTGGCAGGAAAGGCGAAGGGGCCGGCGCGCGGCCGGCTGCAGCCGCGGCGTGAAATGATGCAGAGCCCGCGGGAATGTCGTACAGCTGGGGCGCTCTCAGGCGACCGGTTTCATCTTGCCTTCATAGATGAGGGCGTCCCGCCTTGTCGCGCGGAAGCGGGGCGTTTCACCGCTCAGAACGGCGATGGCGTCCTTGCACGCATCCGTCAGACAGCGCCGGTGACAGAAATCCGTGCCCCCCGCCACATGCGGCGTCGCCAGCACATTCCGATGCCGCCGGAACCAGGCATCCCCCGGCGGCGGTTCGGGGTCAAACACATCTACGGCCGCAGCAATCTCGTCGGCTTCTATCCGCTCCCACAAGGCCTCCTGCTCCACCACAGCCATCCGCGTCACAAGCACAAACAGCGCCCCCTTCGGCAACGCGCTGATCACCTCGCGGTCTATGACCCCCATCGTCGTCGGCAGCGGCGGCAGCCCCACCACAAAGATCTCCGACTCTGCCGCAAGCTCGACCAGCGAACCCGCCCGCTGCACACCGTACTGCGCGAACACTTCGTCAACCACATACGGATCATAGCTTTGCAACTCGCACTGGAATCCCGCGATCAGCTCCGCGTACCGCCGGTTGATACTCCCTAACCCCGCCAGGCCCACCCGCCGGCCCGCCAGGTCCCCGTAAACAAAACCCGGCCTCTCCCACGAATCAAACGGGTGCGTCTGCCAGCTCCCCTCCCGCACCAGATACAGCCCCTCCGGAATATCCCGCACCAGGTTCAGCGTCATCGCCATCGCAAACTCCGCCACCGACGGCGTCATACTGCGCGACGTATCGATCAACGTGATCCCCAGCGCATCCAGCTCGTCAAAGTCCACCCAGCCCGTAAAACGGTTGTCAAACGTCCCCGCAAACACCTTCAGATTCTTCGCCCCCCGCCAATCCTCCATCTCCATAGGCGGCCGGTGCCAGCACCCGATCACCGCCCCATCCACCTCCCGCAACAGCTCCGCAAACTGCCCATGCGCAGCTCCCTCCTCCCCTCTTCGCATGGCCAAAACCTCGACCTCGCCAAACTCCCGCAACAGCGGCAACCCATCACGATGAAAGCCGCTCCCGATATGCAGTTCCTCATGCAAAAGCACAGCAATCCGCATCACTCCGTCCTCCCAATCGCAGGGGCAACCTTTGTGGTTGCCCGCCCTTCTCTTCCCGCACATTCTAGAACCGCCCCACGCCCCTGTCAATCAACGCCCCCCCAACCCTCCCAATCTCTGACCCCATTGACACCACCTCCGTACACTGCTAAACTGCTGCCCAACCCAACCGCCCTTCAACCCTGTTCCCCCGACGCTTGCTCCGAGCGCCGCAAGCCGCCCAAAGCTCATACCACCGACCAAGGAGAGCACCCGGTGAACACAGCACGAAGAAGGCTACTTCCCGCACTGCTAATCGCATCCCTCATTCTCGCAGCCTGCGCCGTCCCCACAGCTGCGCCCCAGGACGGAACAGACGAAAAAGTCCAGGTCATCTTCTGGCAGACCACAAGCGAAACCGCCGACTGCATCATCGCAGTCG
>DAOUHX010000217.1:0-1664 GCA_034428395.1 Caldilineaceae bacterium | reverse complement strand
CTGGAACAGCGTCCCCTTTGGCCGCTACTTCATCAACACCACCATCATCGTCTCACTCTCCGTCGTCGGCGAACTGATCAGCGCCTCCATCGTCGGCTTCGGCTTCTCCCGCCTCAAGTTCTGGGGCCGTAATTTCCTTTTCATGGTCCTCCTCAGCACTATGATGCTCCCCTTCTGGGTCGTCATCATTCCTCGCTTCCTGCTCTATAGAGATATCGGCTGGGTCGGCACCTGGCTGCCCCTGATCGTGCCCAGCTACTTCGCCAACCCCGTCTACGTCTTTCTGATGCGCCAGTTTTTCATGACCCTGCCGTCGGAACTGGACGACGCCGCCAAAATCGACGGCTGCAACGAACTGGGTATCTTCTGGCGCATCCTGCTGCCGCTGACCAAGCCGGTGCTGGCCACCATCGCCATCTTTTCTTTCATCAACGTGTGGACCGACTTCGTCAAACAGGTCATCTACCTCAGCCAGGACAGTACCTACACCGTCGCTATCGGACTGGCCTTTCTGAGATGGCAGATCGCGCAGGGCGACCCCGTGCCCGGACTGCTGATGGCCGCCACTGTCTTCACATCGCTGCCCATGATCGCGATCTTCTTTATCGGCCAGAAATATATGGTGCGCGGCATCGCGCTCACAGGACGCACCGGCACATGATCGAAAACAGATACCTGCTGCTGGACACCTCGCTCTGGGCGGAGGCCGAGAACCTCATTGTCAGGCCCGGCCGCGCGTGCAAGGCGGGCCAAAACCCGCTCTTCGGCGAAGATCTGCCCTGGGAGGTCCGCCACGACAATCTCTACGCCAACGTCATCTTCGACCCGACCGACAGCCTCTATAAATGCTGGTACAACCCATTCATCATCGACGTGGCGACGACCGACACGCCGCCGGCGCAACGCCAGCCCGGCGCCTACCGCGGCGCGCTCGCCCAGGCCAGCGCCCAAAACCACATCAGAAAGCACCGTGAGATGGGCGTCTGCTACGCCGAATCGGTCGACGGCATCCACTGGGACAGGCCGGAGCTCGGCCTGATCGAGTTCAACGGTTCCACCCGCAATAACCTGGTGATGCGCGACGTGCACGGCGTCGGTGTCACGCTTGACCCACATGATCCCGATCCGGCCGGCAGGTTCAAGGCGTTCATGGAGGGCGGCGTCGCGCGGTCGCCCGATGGCCTACACTGGTCCCCTTTGCAGCCCTGCCCGGAGATCGACGCCCGCTGGGATACGCACAACAATCTGTTCTGGGATGAACGCAACGGCCGGTATGTCGGCATTACCCGCCTGTGGGACGGGCGCCAGCGCACCGTCGGCCGCACCGAAAGCGTGGACTTCAACAGCTGGACGCGCGCGGTCGAGGTCCTGCAGGCCCTGCCGGATGAGCCGGACCGTCAGACCTACGCCCTGATCGCATTCCCCTATGCCCAGCTCTATCTCGGCCTCCTGATGATGTTCGATACCGCGACCGACCTTGTCGATTGCGAACTGGCCTGGAGCCGAGACACCGTGCAATGGCAGCGCGTCTCACCGGGGACGCCGCTGATCGAGCGCGGCGCGGAGGGCAGCTTCGACTGGGGCTGTGTCTACGCGGGGGCCTATCCGTTCCTCAAGGACGGACGGCTGCAGCTCTACTACGGCGGCAGCGACGGCCCCCACAC
>DAOUHX010000216.1:0-10684 GCA_034428395.1 Caldilineaceae bacterium | reverse complement strand
ATGGCGTGCAGGCAGTGGGGGCAGGTGGTGACGATGCGCCGCGGCCCGACCTCGTTCAGGAGCTCGCTATTGGCTTCGGCCATGCCCCAGAAGAGGTCTTCGCGGCCCGAACGCCGCGCGGCGTCACCGCTGCACTGCTCCATTTGGCCCAGCACGGCGAAGTCGACGCCGGCGTGGTGCAGCACCTTGGCGAAGGCGCGCGCGGTCTGCCGGGCGCGCGGGTCATAGCTGGGTGCGCAGCCGACCCACCAGAGAATCTCGGCGTCCGGCTTTTCGTCGACCGTCGGCACCGTCAGCCCTTCGGCCCACGCCAGCCGTTCGCGTGCGCTCTGGTTCCACGGGTTGCCCTGCCGTTCGATGCCGCGGTAGGCCTGCTGCAGCTCCTGGGGGAAGCTGTTTTCGGTGAGCGCCTGGTAGCGGCGCAGGTGCATGATGTCGAACATCGGCTCGTTGCCGACCGGGCAGATGTCGATGCAGGCGCCGCAGGCGGTGCAGCCCCACACGGCGGATTCGCTAATGGCGTAGTCGAGCAGCGGCGGCGTATCCGCGCCGGCTGCGATCGCGGCGGCCTGGGCGTTGATGGCGTAGCGCTTGTTGACCTCGAGCGCGGCCGGTGACAGCTCCTTGCCGGTGACGTAGGCGGGGCAGACGTCTTGGCAGCGGTTGCACATGATGCAGGCGTAGGCATCGACCAGGTGGGGCCACGGCAGCTGCTCCAGCCGCGCTGCGCCGAACTCTTCGATGCTTTCGTCCTCGAAATCGAGCGGCGGCAGCTCCCCCGGCGACGTGCGCGGCGGCCGCGCCAGAAAGTTGACGCCGGACATGACCAGGTGCAGATGTTTGGTGCGCGGGAAGTAGGGCAGAAAGGCCAGCACCAGACCGAGGGCGACCCACCAGCCCAGGTGCTGCCCCGCGACCAGTGTCGACGCGTCCAAGCCGCCCCACAGCAGGCTGACGCCGCCGGCGAAGGGCTGGGCCGCGTCGCCATGGCCGGTCTGCTGCCGTGTCAGGGCGATGGTGAAGCTCTCGCCCAGCAGGCGGAAACCGACGTGCAGGAGAATGAAGAGGCCGACGATGAGTGAGTCGCGGCGGATGGCCCCGGCCTTCACCTTCTCTGAGAGCATGATATTGCCGTGGTAGTCGAGGGCGGGCGAACGGAACAGAAAACGGCGCAGCAGAAAGTAGATCATGCCGGTCAGGATCGCGACCGTGGCAATGTCGGCCAGGAAGCGGTAGACGGCGCCGACGGGATTTTCGCCCAGAAAGCGGACCGGCAGAAAGCCCTGCACCAGGTCGCCGAAGTTGACGAGCAGGTAGAAGACGAACCCCCACGCGATCAACGCGTGGAAGAGGCCGGCGCGCCCGCGGCTCTTCCACATGTTGCCGAAGGTCAGCCACTGTCCCGCAGCCTGCGCCAGCCGGCCCAAAAGCTCGCTGCGCGTTGGAAGAGCGCCCTCGCCCCGCCGCACGACCAGATAGAGCTGCCTGAAGCGGACGTAGCTCAGGTAGAGGGAGGCGGCAGCCGCGATCAGAAAGAGCAGTTTTTCGGCAAGGGTCAACATGGTATTGGCGTCCGGTGCATGGATGTGGAGGTCGGTTTCCCGTGCGGCGCCCCATTCGAGCAGGGGCGTATGGCACAATTATACACAGGCCGATAAAGTAGCGCAGGAGCGCGAATCGGCCTATACTTTTTTTGTCCGGGGAACGCTTCGGACAGTCCCATGTTTCTCCCGGTTGCCGGGCAGGTTGCCGTCGCCAGGGGTACGATTGCACGGAATCCCCGATGATCGGGACGACAATAGCAACCCGCAGATTCGCCGTTGCCCTGTTGCGCCGCATGCTGCAGGTGGATCTGCCCGCGTCCGAGCGGAGCGATGAGGATGTCGAGGCCGAAGCGCTGCGGAACTACCGCTGGAACTTCGGCGTCAATCTGGCCGACGGCGCCCTCTTCATGCTGGCGCAGACCTTCATATCGGCCACGACGATCCTGCCATTCTTCGTCAGCAGGCTGACCGACAACCCCTTCTATATAGGTCTGCTGGCGGTCATCGCCCACGGCGGCTGGTTCTTTCCCCAGCTGTTCAGCGCGGGGCCGATTGAACGGACGTCGCGCAAGAAGCCCTGGTTGATCAATCTTGGTTTTTTCATCGAGCGTCTGCCGCTCATGCTGCTGCCGGCGACCGCGCTCCTGGCCGTCCGCGCCCCGGGCTGGGCGTTGCTACTTTTTTTCCTCATATTTGCGATGTATAACCTGGGTGCGGGCATCATCGCCCCGGCCTGGCAGGACCTGATCGCGGTCTGTTTTCCGCCAACGCGCCGCGGCCGTCTGATGGGTATCTCCATGTTTGCCGGCACGGTTGCGGGTGCGCTCGGCGCCGCCGGCAGCAGCCGGATACTGGAGGCGCAGCCATTTCCCGGTAATTTTATGATCCTGTTCGGGCTGGCCGCGCTTCTCATGCTTTTTGGCTGGGTCGCCCTGGCGCTTACGCGCGAGCCGGTGCGGCAGGTGCGCCGCTCAGAGGAGAACCGTCTGCGAATCTGGACCAGGCTGGGACGGATTGTGCGGCGGGACCGCAACTTTCGCCGTTTTCTGATCGCGCGCGGGCTGATGGCCGTCAGCGGCATGGGGATGGCGTTCGTCACCGCGGCCGCGGTCAGCCGTTGGGACGTGTCGGGCGGGACGGTCGGCAACTACACGGTCGCGCTGCTGGTCGGGCAGGCGGCCGGCAATCTGCTGTTTGGTTTTCTGGCCGACCGCAAGGGGCACAAACTGTCGCTTGTTATCGGCGCGCTGGCCGCCACCGCGGCTTACACCATGGCCGGGCTTGCCGCGTCCCCGTTTCTCTACTATGCCGTTTTTCTGCTTCTCGGCGCGTACATCAGCGCCATGATCGTCTCCGGGCTGATGATCGTGCTGGAGTTCGTCGGGTCGGAGCAGCGCCCCACCTACGCGGGCATCACCAACTCGATCATCGGCGCGGTCCATGTGGTCATTCCATTGGTCGGCGGTGGTCTGGCGACCATCAGCTACGGCTATCTTTTTGCGATCAGCGCCGCGGCCGCGTTGCTTTCGGCGCTGCTAATGGGGCTGTGGGTGGCTGATCCGCGCCATGCCGGTGGCGAGGGCCAACTTGCGCCCTCTGTCTGAACGTGGTAGAAATTTGGGAAAGCGCTCACTCTAGGGAGAGGAATGATGACCGAAACAGTGTTCTGTTCACATCTTTCGCGCGGCGCCGGCGAGCAGATTTTCGGCACCGCAGGCAACGGTACCGACGTCTGGTTTGTGCTCGAATACCCCGGTGTGTGGGGGGCCAAGGCAATGGAGGAGAGCAAGCTGGACGATGAGTTGAAAGCGCACCTGCAGCGCGGGGTCGCGGGGACGCCCGGTTCGCGCCTGCAACTGATCAAGCGCGGGGAACAGCGCAACGGCAGCCTGAGCTTCTTCATCTGCCTTTCGGGGGAGGATGAAGCCGCGCTGTACCGATTTGGGCTGGTCGATTTCAGTGACCTGTTGGCGATGGAGTTGCCGGCGATGGTGGCGGAGATGCGCGCCGATCCGGAGCGCTACGCGGCCAACAGGCACGACGAGCCGCTCTTTCTCGTCTGCACCAATGGGAGCCGCGATCGTTGCTGCGCGACGTTCGGCGTGCCGGTCTACCTCTCTATGGCCGCGTACGCGGGTGAACAGGTGTGGCAGACGACCCACACGGGCGGCCACCGCTTCGCGCCGACCATGATCTGTCTGCCGCACGGTCTTTTCTACGGGCGGGTGGGGGTGGAGGACGTCACCTCGATTGTGGACTCTTACGCGGCCGGCAACGTGTATGAACTGGACCGCTACCGGGGACGCTCCTGCTTTCAGCAGGCGGTTCAGGCGGCGGACTACTATCTGCGCGCCGAGACACAACAACAGGCGTTGGATGCTTTTTCGCTGGTCGGGGCTGAGCAGGAGGACGACGTTTGGGCGTGCCGCTTCAGCTCAAATGGCGACGGTCTCATGCATGAGCTTTTTGTGCAGATGCATGAGTCGGAGTTCGCCAATCCGCTGAGCTGCCGCAAACCGGATACGGAGCGGGTGCCCCAGTTCCGGCTGCTCTCCTACGCGGTGCGCGGGCCCGTTCCGGCCTGAGTTGCATCGCTGAATGCAGATGCATATGGATGGGTTCATAAAGGCGGGGCTGGCAAGAGAAGCCTGCCGCAGAACGGTACACTTGCCAGCGGCTTGTATGCGTCTGCGGTGCAGAGGGAGCACTGCCGTTCCGCCCGGAAGCCTGTTTCATTCAGCTTGTTGCAGGCTTGGGGGTGTGAGAAGGTAGATAACACCTGCCGCATAGCCGGCGGCATACAGGTTGCCGGCTTCATCGGCGCCAATGCCGCTTATGGGCGTGAATCCATCGATGAGCCGTGTAACCGCCCATCCCTCCTCCTTGCTCTGCAACCCCCAGATGTGACCCCGGCAGAAGTCTGCATAAAGGAAGATATCCCGGTAGACCGCGCCGCCAACGACGACGCAACCCTGTGAATGATCGTACGCGGCTACAGGGAAAACAGCCTCGACCGAGCCACAGGACAGGCCGGGAGACTCCACGCAGAAGTTTCCCTGCCAGACCGGCCATCCATAGTTTTCACCTCCAACGCTGGACTCGGGCTGAAAGTTCACCTCGTCGCGCAGGTCGTCGCCGGCATCGGGGATGTAAAGATCGCCGGTCTGCCTGTCAAAAGTGAATCCCCAGGAATTTCGTATACCGAGAGCCCAGATTTCAGGCCGGTAGCCGTCGGCCTGAGCGAATGGATTGTCTGACGGAACGGCGTAAGGCTTGGCGCCTGCTTCGACATCGAGCCGCAGGAGCTTGCCCAACAGCGAGCCGGGGTCCTGTGCATTCGGCCTGTGTTCGGCAAGACCGCCGTCCCCGCTTCCAACGTATAAGTAGCCATCTTTCGGGCCGAAAGCCATGCTGCCGCCATTGTGGATCCCGGTGGGCTGCGGGATAACAAGGAGGGCCTCCTCGCTGTCCGGATCAGCTCTGTCAGGGTCGGCGGTCGTCGTCATGCGACTGATAACGGTGTGGCCTTCAAGATTTGTATAGCTCAGATAGAACTGTCCATGCTGCGGATATTCCGGCGGGAAAGCGATATTGAAAAGTCCCTCCTCGGCCTGGCAACATCGTACACGATCCGAGACATCCAGAAAGGGCTCGTTCCTGAGGCGGCCTGTCTCTACGATGCGGATGCGTCCGGCGCGTTCGACCACAAAAAGGCGGCCGCTTCCGTCGCCTGCGTGCGTGACCTGAACAGGTAACTCCAGGCCGGTGGCCGCCTCTTTGACCTGCCAGTTATCCAGGTTGGTTTCGGCGCGCGGCCCGTCGTTCGCGTCGTCGGCTTTCAAGACGCGTATTTCTCGCCATGCAACCCAGCCCTGTCCCTGGCGGGTCAGGACATACACCTGGTTTATGCGTTGCGGCGGTTCAATGTCGATTTCCAGAACCTGGTTATCCTCGGTGTGTACATTGTCAAGCCGTTTGTGCATCACTTTGTTGCCGGAGTCGTTTTCGACCCAGACGTCATGGTTTGTTGGTCCGGGAACATGCTGCGTGACGATAAGTTCGATCCTGTCTACCAGATAGAAACTGTCAAGAGTGACTGAGAACCATTGCGGCGCCATGTGCTGCGAAGTCCACGCCGTCTCCAAGTCACCGTCGATTGCTCTGCCAACATACGGCTTCTCCACAGAAGCGTCCCCCTTGCCGCGGAGGGCGATGTTTTCTCTTTGAATCGGTTTCGTTTCTG
Source organism: Caldilineaceae bacterium (assembly GCA_034428395.1). Lineage (GTDB taxonomy): Bacteria > Chloroflexota > Anaerolineae > Caldilineales > Caldilineaceae > Bin5. The sequence goes on along the minus strand of DAOUHX010000216.1, from coordinate 4,897 downwards.
TACTGGAGGCAAAGGGAGCATAGGACTCTGGAATCGGAACGCAGCCCGTCAAAGTCGCGAGGACAAGTGCTTGGGCAGCCAATCTTGAGAGCACCGGTTTCAATATAGTCTGCATGAGAGGTAACTGTGTCTTGTCAGATTCTGCAGATCAGATGGCCGTTCCACTTCCTGGTTCGAGCAAATCACATTCGTCTGCACGCGGCTCTATGCATGCAACGGACGTTAATTCCTGCGTGAACCTACCTTAACATAGTCGTTTACGGATACCGCATAAATTTGCTCCAGATTTCGCCAATTTTTCGCCTTTCGCTGTGCTACACTTTTGTGGCGCACGGTAAACCCATAGAGCAACGCCGGCGCACCTCTTTTGGCAGGGCTGTCCGCCGCTCTGATCCGGACAGAGCGCGGATTAGCCCGGTCAACAACTTGCGGTTGGGGCATTTCTATTTTCACACACACCCGGAGGAGTTCTGGCATGACTGTAAAGGCTACAAACAGGGTTGCGCAAGCGGTTCTGGTTGTTCTGGTCTGTGCGCTGCTGGCAGCCTGTGTGGCGATTCAAGCGCCGGCGGAGATGGGAGGCGCGCAGGGCGCGACGGAGTTGACGATCTATTCGGGCCGCAATGAGAACCTGGTGGGCCCGCTACTTGAACGCTACCAGGAGATGAGCGGCGTCACCGTCAACGTGCGCTATGGCGGCACGGCCGAACTGGCGGCTACGATTCTGGAGGAGGGGCAGAACTCTCCGGCTGACGTCTATTACGGCCAGGACGCGGGTGCGCTGGGCGCGCTGGCGAAGGCGGGGCGCTTCGTACAGCTGCCGGCGTCGATCCTGGACAGTGTTGATCCTCGCTTCCGCAGCGGGAACGGCGAGTGGGTTGGCGCGAGCGGACGGGCGCGGGTCTTTGTCTACAACACCGAGATGCTGAGTGAAGCGGACCTGCCAAACGATATTTGGGAGCTGACCGATCCGAAGTGGAAGGGAAAGATCGGGTGGGCGCCGACCAATGGCAGTTTTCAGGCCTTTGTCACCGCCGTTCGCCATCTGGAAGGCGAGGAGCGGGCGCGTGAGTGGCTGGAGGCGATGATCGCGAATGAAGTGCAGGTCTATCCCAAGAATACGCCGATCGTCGAAGCCACGGGCCGCGGCGAGGTCATCCTGGGCCTGGTGAACCACTACTATCTGTACAGATTCCTGGCCGAGGACCCTGATTTCCAGGCCAAGAACCATCATCCGGCTGCCGGCGATGCCGGGGCGATGATCAACGTGGCCGGGGTGGGCATTCTCGATACGGCCAAGGACCAGGCCGCGGCCGAGGCGTTCGTTGCGTTCCTGCTTTCGGAAGAGGCGCAGACCTACTTCTCCGAAACGACGAACGAATATCCCTTGGCGGCAGGCGTGGCGGCGACGGCTGAGGGTTTGCTGCCGCTGGCCGACGTAATGACGCCGGAACTGGACCTGTCGGACATTGACGATCTGCAGGGTACGCTGCAGCTGCTGCAAGAGGTGAACGCCTTAGAGTAGAGTTCGAATCACCCCTCATATATCCCCGTAACGCAGCCGGCGGACGTCACATCCTCGCGACGGCCGCCGGTCTCTCATAAGCCCCTTCCGCTTTCGTCAAACTATTTTCAGCTGCGGCTGATTGCCTCCTGAGACGGCGCGCAGCTGCGCGACCACCTTCTGCGCCAGCGCGCCGAATGTGCGGGCAGCCTCGCTTTCGGGCCTGGCCGCGACGATCGGGACGCCCTGGTCTCCGGACGCGCTGACATCGGCGTCCAACCCGATTACTCCCAGAAGGGTCGCGTCCAGTTCGCGGGCCGCGGTCTCGCCGCCGCCGTTGCCGAAGATCTCCCCGCTCATATTCTCAATCACGCCCAGTATCGGCACTTCCAGCTGTTCGAAGGCGGCTGCGCCGCGGCGGGCATCGGCCACCGATACCATCTGCGGCATTGTAACGATCAGCCCGCCGCTCAGGGGCGCGATTTGGGCCAGCGACAGCTGTGCGTCACCCGTGCCCGGGGGCAGATCGACGACCAGGTAGTCGAGCTCGCCCCAGCGCACGTCGGTGAACAGCTGCTGGATCGCCTTGTGCAGCATCGGCCCGCGCCAGATCAGCGCCTGTTCCGGCGGCAGCAGAAAGCCCATGCTCATAAAGCGGACGCCGTGCGCTTCGGCTGGAATCAGCTTTCCTTCCACTACGGGCGGCATCTCGTCCACGCCCATCATGATCGGGATATTCGGCCCGTAGATGTCTGCGTCGAGCAGTCCGACCTGTGCACCGGTCCGCGCCAGGCTCACGGCCAGATTGACGCTGACGGTGCTCTTGCCGACGCCGCCCTTGCCGCTGGCGACGGCGATGATATTTTTGATCGGCACGCCCAGCTTGGCCTCGATACGGGGGTCGAACGGAGGTGTTTGGGGCTGGTCGTCGGTATGTTGGGAGGCCATGATCTGGTCCTTGTAGTTTCTGGTTTTCAGTTTCTAGTTTTTAGTGAACTGCGCTCAACAGCGGGAGCACACATGCATACTGACAATTCGCGACCATAGACCAGAAACCGGAAGACTGCAGCTAAGGGTTGAAAGTCTTTTCGACACCTTACTTGCCCGCGGCGCGTCTGTCAAAAAGCGGTCTTTTTGTGATCGGCTGGCTGATTTCGGAAACAGGGTTGGCGCAGATGGGTCGGTGGGTATGGGCGGGGGCTACAGATAGTCTTCGGCGATCATCCTGGCCGCTTTTTTTCCGATTTCGACGGCATAGTTGGTGCCGCGGTCCCACGGGTAGACCTGGCTCATCGAGGCGAAGTAGAGGCCCGGCAGCGGCGTCCGCAGTTCCGGGATCGTGTCGGCGTAGCCTCGGAATGGGACCGGCTGCGCATAAGAGGCGCGATGCAGCCACGCGCCCGTCACCCAGTCCGGGCGAAAGTCGGGGTTGAAGCGGGATAGAGCGGGCAGGAATTCGGCGAGCAGCTCCTCCTGGGACATCGAAAAGTAGCGGTGCGAGGGCTCCAGGTAGTCCCCCAGGTAGAGGAGATGGTCGCCGTCGTAGCGGTCCGGGTCGATCATATTGGTGTGTTCCACCAGCACGAGGAAGGGCAGCCCCTCGGCTTTGGGCACATTGACCCAATAGGTTTCTTTGAGCAGCGGGCGGTCGAGCGCGACGGTCATGACGACCGCGCCCATGTGGCGCAGCGAGGCCAGCTGTGAGAGATAGTCTGCGGGCAGCTCCGGGGCAAGCCGCTGCAGAAGGCCGGGGCTGACCGTGGCGAGGACGGCATCGAAATCGCGGGAGCTGCGGCGCGCCCCGTTCTGCTCGCCATGCTCTTCACTCCTGACGTTGAAGCCTCCTGTCTGCAGGGGCGCCAAAGAGTCGACCGCAGAATTGGTCTTGATGGTCACGCCCCGCTGCCGGACCGCGTCGCCGAGCCGGTCGATAAAGGCCTGGAATCCGCCGCGGTAGTAGCCGAGGCGGGGTGTGCGTTTGTAGACTCTGGCCCAGAACCAGGCCAGGTTGACATCCTGGAAATGGGGGCCGAATTTGCCCTCCAGCATCGGTTGCCAGATTTTGGCGTAGGCGGTCGATCCCATCTTGCGGGCCAGCCATTCGTCGGCCAGAATCCGGTCAAAGGCGCGCCAGGGCGGGCGGGGGTGATATTTCAGGTAGGCCAGGACCAGGCCCATGCGCAGCTTTTGGGCCAACGACAGGTGGGGAAACTGGAGCAGATTCAGCGCGCTGTCGAGGGGATAGTTTGCGCCCTGATAGTGGATGACGGTCGAGGGGCGGTGGATTTGCAGCAGTTCGCCGGCGCCGAGTGTTTTCGTCAGTCCGATGATCTCATCGTCATTGGTGAAGAGATGGTGGTAGAACTTCTCCAGCGGCCAGTCCCAGCTCGCCCGTCCTTTGAAGCCGGCTGCCAGCCCGCCGAGGACCGGCCCGTTCTCGAACAGGTGGATCTCGACATCGCCGGCGCCGGCGAGCTCGTGGGCGGCGGCAAGCCCGGCGACCCCGCCTCCGATGATGCCGATGCGAAGGGGCCGGTCCGTGTGTGTGCGCATTACCTTTCTGCCGGGTTGTTATATGCCATGGCGGCGCGTTTTGCTCATTGTCTCACCGTATGCTGTTGCCGTCGTCGGATGGGATTGGCCGGGTTACGGTGGAGCCGGCGGAAAGAAAAAACCAGCGCTCTGTGTGCGCTGGTTAGTGGACAGATGGTGAACGCTGCCGTTTTCGACGTGCGGGGCCGGGGAGGCGCGCCTCAGGCGGCCAGCGAGAGCGTTCCCATGCCGCTCAGCTGGCGGTCGATTTCCTCCTGGGCGTTGCTGTAGAGGCGCAGCAGATCGGCGTCGGTTCCTTTGAAGGTGCGAATCGTCTGCAGCGAGCAGAAGGCGCAGCCGCGCAGGAACTTATAGTAGTTGCTGTGGCATTTCATGCAGTCGCCCAGGTTGATCATCATCAGGACGAATGCCAGACTGTCGGGGTGTGTATCGGGCAACATCGAGACTCGATCGACCAGTTCGCGCCAGCTGTCTCCGCGCAGGTCCCGCAGCGACGGAATCAGGTAGGCAGGAAAGAACAGCTCCGCCTTTCCGTCGAGCACCGCGTCACTTATGTCAACCATACCTCCTCCCTTCACTCGTCAATCTCCACACACAGGCGCAAGAATCACCGCAGGGGCACCAACCGAGGATAGACGCGTGCTGCTGCATGCGTCCAATCTCTATACGGTCAACGTATCTCCGGGATTCAAAATCGCGCATTCAATGTCTGTCTCGTCCTGCAGTTTCTGGGCAAAGGCTTCGACATCCTGTTCGATCGGCGGGAAGGTATTGTAGTGGTGGGGGATCACCTTTTTCGCTTTCACGAACTGCGCGGCGAGGATGGCGTCGTCCGGGCCC
>DAOUHX010000215.1:0-4329 GCA_034428395.1 Caldilineaceae bacterium | reverse complement strand
CATGGCGCGGCTGGAGCGGTTCCTGCTCGACAACGGCATTCGCGACAACACGGTCCTCATCTTCATGACCGACAACGGCACCGCCACCGGCCAGGAGATCTACAACGCCGGCATGCGCGGCAGGAAGGCTTCGCTATACGAAGGAGGCCACCGCGTGCCCTGCTTCATCCGCTGGCCGCAGGCCGGTCTCGACGGCGGCCGCGACGTCGGCGGCGTGACGCGCGGCGTCGACATCCTGCCAACGCTGGTCGACCTGTGTGATCTGCAGGCGCCCGACGGCTGGACCTGCGACGGTCTGTCGCTGGCGTCGCACCTGCGGCGGCCCGACGGCACAGTCCTTGACCGCATGTCGGTCGTGCAGTACGGCCACGCCAACGAGGGCGTCCGCTTCGGCTTTACCGGCAAGGACCGGGCCGCGGTGATGTGGCGAAACTGGCGGCTGGTCAACGGGCGCGAGCTCTACAACATCGGCGAAGACCCGGGCCAGCGGCGGGACGTAGCCGCGGCCAGCCCGGAACTGGTCAAGCGGCTGCGCGACGACTACGCGGCCTGGTGGGACGGCGTCAACGATACGATCACAACCTACCAGCCGCTGACGATCGGCTCCGAGGCCGAAAACCCGGCGCGGCTGTGCAGCTGCGACTGGGCCTGGGTCTACGCCGACAACCAGCAGGGCATGCGCGGCCCGGTCATGGACAGCGGCACGTGGCACGTCGACGCCGCGCGGCCCGGCCTCTACGACTTCACCCTGCGCCGCTGGCCCGAGGAGTCCGGCCTCGGCATCTCCGACCCGGCGCCGGTCATGCAGGGCGTCGACGGCAGCTGGCCGGCGGGCAAGGCGCTGCCGGTCTCGTCGGCTTGGCTGCAAGTGGGCCGCGGCGAGCAGACTTTGCCAGTGCCGCCCGATGCCACCGGCCTGACTTTCCGCATGGCGGTCGAGCAGGGCCCGACGACGATCATGAGCTGGTGGCGCGACGAGGAGGGCAGCCAGCTGGCGGGCGCGTACTATCTGACGGCGGAGCGGCTGCGGGAGTAACAGCTCAGTGGCCGGTGGCCGGTGGCCAGCAACATCAGCGGTTTGCAGCGGTCGCCGGCCGCGCGCCATCAAGGTCGGGGCAGATCGCGGCCGTCAGTGACGCCTGGACCGCCGGCCGCGATGTAGCCGTAGCTGGCGCCTCCAGGGTCGTCGGTAACCCAAAATGAGAACAGCTGCCCCGACTGCAGGTGAAAGCGCAACCTGCAGGGCCGACCAGCTGCTGCGGAGAGGTCAGCGTTAGAGGACCACGTCACCTCGGCGCGCGTGCTGTCCGCGCTGACCGCGGCGCATTCCGCGGCGGACAACCCCTCTATCTCATTTCCATTTGCATCCAACACCGACACCCGCAGCTCGCCCTGCGCGGCGTTGACGTTGATGAAAAGACGGTCGCCGCTGAACCTGACGGGCCGCGTCGTCAGCATCCCACCGGCCGCGCCCGCCTCCATGCACGCGAAGCCGTCGCGGCGCAGGGTCGCCAGGCCGGTACTGGCGCCGGCGTACATGACCCGCCGGGAAAGGCCCGTCGTTCCCGCGTCGGTTGGCCCAAGCCGCGGCGACAGGCCGGAGAAGCCGGCAAAGTAGAAGAAGATACGGTCATGCACCACCAAGCAGAGGCCGCCGCAGGCGTGGAGATAGGCCCGGTTCCAGTCGCCGATTCTGCGGCTTGAGGCAAGGAACGGCGTGCGGTCCGGACGGCTGAAGTGGAAGCCGTCGCGGCTGTAGGCCAGCTCCAGGTCGATCGTCTTGGGCACGCCTTCGGCCGCGCAGATATCGTTCTCCGGGCCGCGGAAGATGGCAAACATGCCCAGCATCAGGCTCTCGTAGGGAGTCACGTTGACGTCGTAGAGGGCGACCTTGTGGTCCGGGCGGGCGGGGTCGGGCAGGTCGTGGCGGTCGACGCGCTGCCAGAAGACCTCGTCGGCCTCCATGTCCCACTGCGCGCCGCGCAGGAAGTCGTCCGCCTCGCTGTAGAAGCGGGCGCGCAGCCTCAGCTTCTCGTCGATGCGGGCGGCGCGGCGGATGCTCATACACCACTTGCGCCGGAACGGATTGTAGAAGAAGGAGGAGTTGTCGCCCAGCGGCGTGGTGATGACCGGATCGCTCCAGTGGATGCCGTCCGACGAGACCTGCGCCCAGCCTTCGGAGACGATCTCCTCACCGCCCGCCTCAGCCTGCCGCGTGCCGGACCGAAGCGGCGCCTGTCCCGGTTTCTCCTCGTAGTGGCGGTAGAATTGGAACATTTTGAAACGCTGCGCCGGGTCGGGTGTGTCGCTGTCCAGCCAGACGAGACAACCGTCCCGGTCCGAGCCGCTGCAGTTCGGCCAAACCAGGTTTGTTCCCGCAGTGACGTCCAGCTGCGGCCGTTCCCAGTGGATGCCGTCGGCGCTGGTGGCGAGGGCCGTGCTGTGGAACCAGCCCGGCATGTACCACAGCTTGAAGAGCCTGTCCCGCGGGTCGTACCAGGCGCCGTCGTTGAAGGGCGCGGCCATCGGGCAGAAGCCACTGTCCATCTCCTCCTTGGTCTCGGGCTTGAGCACCGGGCTCTGCGCGTGGATCTCCGGCTTGCCGAATACGCGCGTCAGCGAGGTCTCGTCGATCAGATAATCGTCGACGAAGAGTTGCCGTCCGAGGTCGATTGGAATAACCTGCGGCGGTCTATCGAGATAGGGCACGGGAATCGGCTCGCGCGAGCCTTCGACCACGCTACGCGGCGGCCACGTCTGCGGTAGGACGATGCCGTTGTAGAGTCTCTCGTTCGTCATTGCCCGATCTCCGGAAAGGCATTGATGGAAATTGGACGGGCTGCGAATAAGACATTAATAAGACAAAATAAGACATTAATAAGACAGAATTAGACAAGATTGGCCTTACACAATATTCCAGCGCGCCCCGCGCCCGTGTCCCGTGGACACAACTAACTCCAGAGCTCGCAGGATGTAGATATCCTGCCGTACTTGTCTTTGAGTAGCTTGGGGTTCAAGTTGAGCCATTATCTCGCGCAACGCTAGGCCGCGCTCTCCCTGGCCGAGAAGTACCAATATCGCTTGCTGCCGTCTAGTCAGATCGAGTCCAACGCGTTGGGGCGGTATATGGCGATCGGGGCGAAAGCGAACGGTTACGTGTCCCCCTTCATCCTCAATCTCGGGTTGGGGCAGGCCAGCGCTCGTGGTCAGTTCAACCATCTTCAATGTCCCTCGCCCCCAACGCTCAATAATGCCGCGTCGATAGAACACGTTGGCAATCAGGGGATTCCAAGGCAGGGACTCGTGCGGAAGGAAAAGTTGCTCCGCGGTCAGCCCGAAGTGCAGCATTCCCGATGACGTAACCTCTAAGCGGTCATTGTAAATGGCTACGGCCACCGAACCGCCACCGATCGTATAGTCTCGATGGCAGATGGCGTTTGCCAGCGCCTCGCGCAGCGCCCCCGGTGGATAAAGGGGATCGTCCACTCGTTCGAAAAGCGTCGGCACAATACGGCCTGCTACGGGCAGATACTCGCGCAGGAATCGCTCCGCCTTTAAGAGTAGCCCAAACGCATTGTCGAAAAACTGTCGGTTATCGAGGAACTCCGTGCGGTCGTTGCCTCGAAAACGGGCAACTCGAAGGAGGCACTGCGGCATCTCGACCTCGACCCTCTCGATTCTGCCAAACAGTACAACAGCGGCGCGCAGTAACTGACCATCTTTGATCAGACCCAGACCGCGCAGCAGTTCCACTGGGTCGCGAGTACCGGGATCGCTGGCGCGGCCTCGACGGATTGACTCTTCAACCGTGAGCAGTATCTCATCCACATCAAGGTCGCCAACCGACCATCCGGAGGCGGGCTGATTTTCCCAGCGCTGCTCGCTATGTACCCTCTCAATCAGCATCTGTTCTTGCGCTTCTCGAGACATTTTCAGCGTGGTATTGCCGACCCGGCGGTAGGCTGTCCCCTTGTAGGTGTATGGCTTCATGTGGCCTTGGTTAACCGTTACCGCAATAGCTTCGCGGCCTGAGTCAACTGGAATACGCTCGATCATGGGAAAGACCGGCGGTTCAATATGCTGAATCTCCGCGCTGACCTCCTCGAACGTGCGGTCGCTAACCTGCTGGCCGCTGACTGTTCCCTCGGGCGTGACTCCAAAAAGGACGTAACCCCCGCGGTGGTTTAGCATGGCACATATGGATTGGGTCGCCTCGCGGCGTGCTTTTGTGGTGCGCTTGAATTCCAGCGTCTCGGATTCGCCGGCCTCAGCCCATTCTGTGATCTGTTCACGTGTAGCCATGGAAGGACCTCCGTAAGGCCCAGAATA
>DAOUHX010000214.1:0-2517 GCA_034428395.1 Caldilineaceae bacterium | reverse complement strand
ATCAACTATGTGCGCGACGTGTGCGTGAGCCTGGCCCATCACGGCTTCAAGCGGATCCTGATCGTGAACGGGCACGGCAGCAATACCGCGCCGGTGGAGATGGCCGCGCGGCTGACGGTGCTGGAGACGGAGGGCAAGACACTGTGCGCGACGGTCAACCACTGGGGTGTTGGCAAGGGCCGGCGGGAGGGCAATACGATCCGCTCGTCGGACTTTGGCGGCACGTCGCACGCGGGGGAGTACGAGACGTCGCTCTACCTGGCGATGGCGGAGGAGCTGGTGCAGATGGAGAAGGCGGTCGATGAGCGCTCGCCCCTTTCGCCCAGTTTTCAGACCGACCTGCTGATGGGGAAGCGGGAGGACGGCTCGGTTGCGCACCTGTGGCCGTACTGGAGCTCACTGACGGAGAGCGGCGTGCTGGGGGATGCGAAGTCGGCCAGCCGCGAGAAGGGGGAGCAGTTTCTCGAAGCGGCGGTGGAGGGACTGATCGAGCTGGTGCGCGAGTTCCGTACGGTGGCGCTCAACCCGCGACAGGACCACATTACGATGGAAGAGTGAGTGCAGAGGACCGCTCCGTGGGGCCGTCTTTGCCCGAGATAAAGGCATGAGCGAGATCTACCGGATGCGGCCGGCCGCGCCGACGGACTGGCAAGCGTTTGTGGCGCTGGACGAGGAGATCTTCGGTTGGTACGGCGCGCAAGAGGAGCCGGCGATCATCCGCGGCCGGCTGGCTACGTTTCCGCAGGGGTGCGCGGTGCTGGAGGGGCGTAACAGCGACGGCCAGCCGTTCATCGCCGGTTATCTGACGACGGAGAAGTGGGCGGAGCTGCGCGAGCCGGCGCTGGACGAGGACCCGCGCGCGAGCCATGCGCCGGACGGGCGCGTGCTGAGCATCACGACGCTGGCGGTCGTGCCGGCGTGCCAGGGGCAGGGACTGGGCGCGCGGTTGGTGGAGCACGCGATCGAGGTGGCGCGGGCGGAGGGCTGCGGGCAGATCGTCCTGGAGACCGCGCACGCCGAACGGTTCTATGAGCGTCACCGCTTTCGACGCATCGGCGTGCGGACGGAGCGGGGGATCAGGATGGCGATCATGCTGCTGGAGCTGAACGCCGCTGACGAGTGATCAGACGGGCGAGAAGGCGATGACCCGTCGCGGCTTGATCTTGAAGATCACGCGCTCCTCGGTGCCCTTCATTTCGATGGGCATGACGTTGCCGTAGTACTCGTCGGCGCCGACGTAGAGCTTGGTGTGGGCGTTGATGTTGGCAAGGTCGGGGTCAGGCACGATCTCCTCGACGACGCCGCGCACGTCGATCCAGCGAAAAGGGTCCTCGGGGTCCAGGGCCATGAGAGCGACTTTGGGATTGCCGCGCACGTTTTGCGGTTTGCGGCGGCCTTCGGCCGTGTTGACGAGCACGTGCGTGCCGTCCCACGAGCACCAGACGATGGTGTTTTCGGGCGCGCCAGAGGGGGAGATAGTCGTGAGCGTGGCGTAGATAGGGCCGGTGAGCAGGTCGACGTGGGTATCGGGGATCTGTGCGGACATTTTGGTTCTCCTCGGGTTGGTGGCTGCTTTACGTATTGTGTAAGAGAGCTATCGAATTATCGTGACCGTCACGCGGCATGAATTGCCTCAGCGGATTGAAGAACTGCTTTGCGACGGATATGGTTCCGGCTATGTTCGACGGCTGAACGCTCCACAAGGTCGACATCACGGTCGAAAATGCGGCTCAACTCGTGCTCCATGCGCGCCATATCGATAAGGGTATGCCGCGCCTCAGGGTGAAACTGGACCAGCAGATCCACGTCGCTATCGGGGCCGAAGTCCTCACGAACAGCGGAGCCAAACAGGGACAGTTCAACGACCTGCCAGCGACGGCAGAAGCTGTCTATTTGCGCACTGGGAATGTGAATCTGGACGCTCATTTCAGGAAGTTCCGCTCCTGACGAAGTGGGCAACGCGTCGAAATCGGGAACGGACTCCCGGCTCGGACCACATCAATGCTTGCAGCCGGCCGCCATCAACTGGGGCGTGCGGCCCTCGGCAATGAGGGTCTGCTGATCTTCGGAGAGCTCGATCCAGGGCATGAGCGGGTCATCGGACTGGTGGGCCATTTCGCGGCCGTCGATGATGGTCAACGTGTTGCGCACCAGCTGTTTGCCGGGGCGCGGGTTCATGAAGACGTCGTAGAAGGTGAAGTCGCCGTCGATGATCGCGAAGAGCGCGATGTCGGCCAGCGCGCCGGGCCGCAGCGTGCCGATCTCCTTCTCCAGTCCCATCACGGCCGCGGGCCGTTCAGTCGCGGCGTGGATGACCTCGGAAAAACTCATGCCGAGGGAGAGGAATTTGCTCAGGCAGGTGGGCATGTCAAACATGGGCCCGCTGACGCTCATCTGGTGGATGTCGGAGGAGATGACGTCGGGCCGGTAGCCCTGCGCCATCAGCGCTTCGGCGGTCTGGAAGGAGAAGGAGCCGGCGCCGTGGCCGATGTCCATGACGAGGCCGGCGTCCCAGGC
>DAOUHX010000213.1:0-2126 GCA_034428395.1 Caldilineaceae bacterium | reverse complement strand
CAACCACGCCACCGTCCGTATCTCGCAGACCGAATTCAAGAGCGTTCCGCCCAGGAGCGATCCGCCGGAGTGGCGCGGCTTTCACACCGACTGGCCGCATGACCTGACGGACCGTTCCTTCTGCGGGCGTGTCAATCAGCCGTTCCCTGATATGATCATGAGCATCACGTCCATCTGGATGCTCTATCGCTTCACGCCCGAGAACGGCGCCACCTGGGTCGTACCGGGCACACATCGCGAAGTCACAAACCCGCGCGGGGAGGCGGACGGAATCGACGAGCACAGCGCGATTCCGAACGAGCGGCAGGTCTGCGGCGATGCCGGCGACGTGGTGCTGATCGACAGCCGCATCTGGCACTCGCGCGGAGCCAACACGACCGACGAGACCCGCACCTCAGTGGTCGCCCGCTACTCGCCCTGGTGGCTGAGCACGGAGTACGGCAAGCGCAATGCCGCCTTCGTCCCTGCCGACATCTTTGACAGATTCCCGCAGCCGCTCCAGGAGTTGTACGCCCACAGACGCGGCAAGCGACGTCCTGTGCAACATTTTCCTGCCTGACCGCGCGCGTCCCGAGCCTGCTTGCCGCCGATTGCACAATGCACCGGCGGCGTGCTCCGCTAGCTGTCAAGCCGGGGGAAGAAGCGTGGTTTCAGCATCTTAAAGATATCCGGACCGGTGATGAATCCGTGCGGCAGCAGGAGATCCAATTTGGGGTCGCGCTCGATTACGTGCAACTCGGCTTCTCCGGTTTGCGGGTCCGTTACGCTGCAACGGATCGAGTGGGCGCTCAGGTCGCATGAAGCCGGGGCGCGCTTACAGGTAAAGTCGTTTGTGTCTCCGACGGGCACACAGTCGTAGTCGAAGCCCGTGAAATCTGCGAAGGGGACGATACGATTGAACGGATTGGACTCGCTGGCAACAACCTCGCCGTCGACGGAGTCTGGAAAGGAGAAAACGTCGTACTCCTTCCACAGCGCCAGGTCCTCTTCGTCGAGAGGGACCGACCTGCCGATGTTGAAGTCGTAGACAAAGTAACCTGCCTGCGGGCTGTGGCCGCGCCGGCAGGTATCCAGTTGGGCTTCAAGAGAAATCGAGCTGGCGGCGCCGGCGCCGCCTTTTAAAACGCACGCCTGCATGTAGAGCAGCTGCTGGCCGAACGGTCCACCCACGTATCGACGAATTTCCTGGCCCTCGCGATACGCATTGGCGAGAAAGTAGCCTGCCGCCGCCACGAGCGACAACAGCAGGACAGTTGCGGCAAGAGCGAATGTCCGGACGGAAGATGGCTGCGCGTTATGCGAGGTAGGATCTGTCTGTTTCTGCAAAACCGGTCCTCCAGAAATCCGGGAAGCGCTTCAGGTTCCATTCACCACGTGGGGCAGCGCTTCAACGCTTGACGTCAAACCCATTGCCGAACGAACGGTAGCCGGCTGCCGATGGTTCCCGTTCAGGCCCTTCCGCAATTCACGAGGAGCTGCACGCGGCAGATGATACAGAGAAGAAACAGGCCTTCGAGCAAATGGAGGTCCGGCGAAGGAGCGAACGTATCTGGCGCAGCAGTCCGGTCGGGCGCAGTTTGTGAAATCGGCCGATCCGGCCGAAGATAAACTTGGCCGACTGCCGTCGCTACAGTTTTCGTTTCGGTTACGCCGCAGTAGGCCGAGCTGTACCTAGGGACTGTTTTCCCGTATGAACCGCCACAACTTTTTGTCCGGGAGGACGCAATGGCCGAAGGCGATCTGCATCTTACTCCAGAAGCGCGAAGCGAGACCGAACTCGCCGACACGAATCGGGCGATGGAGGAGACCTGGGCTGGTGAGCGGCCCGTGGACCGCCGCACCTACCCCTATTTCAATCCGCCCTACCGCCTCCCATTCAAGCATATCGGCAGGCAAAAGCAACTCTTCCTCGACAACTACATACTGGATGAACTGATCGATGCGGAGCGGATCATCGTGAGGCCGGACAAGGCGGCGTCTCCTCTCATTGCCTACGAGGACCTGCCCTGGGAGCGCTACCACTTCACCTGTGTCCCGGCGGCGGCCCTGTACGACCCGGACGACGGTCTCTACAAGATGTGGTACAAAACGCTGGTGAGCGGCAACACGAACTCGGCGCAAGGGAC
>DAOUHX010000212.1:0-3093 GCA_034428395.1 Caldilineaceae bacterium | reverse complement strand
CATGCCCGGCCTGGAAAGCGACAGCCTGACCGCCCGCGTCCCCATCGACAGCGCGCGTACACTGGGCCAGCTGGACGCGGAGCTGTACCGCAACCGGAATCCCGAAGCGCTCGTGCGCGGCTTCGTCTTCGTTTACGGAGTCGGCACCGCCACGCCGGAGCTGCTGCAGGCCGCACACGCCTGCGCACGCGCCGCCGGCGTGCCCCTGCATCTGCACGCCGGATATTCTCCCGGGGAGGGGGAAATCTATCGGGAAGTTACTGGCGTCAGCCAGCTCGTCCACCTGCAGCAGCTGGGCGTCCTCGATGAGCACACGGTCATCGTCCACGCCAATCTGCTCGACGAGGCCGAGGAGGCCGCCATCCGCGCGACCGGCAGTCAGATCGTCTGGTGCCCGGTCTCCTTCTTCTCGCTCGGTATCGCCCGCAGTGCCCCATTTAGGATGGCAGAGCGGCATCGAGCCGGCGTCCGCGTCTCGCTCGGCGTCGACGGCGCATTCGACTGCACGCCCGCCGAGCTGATGCGCGCGGCCCACTTTGCCGCCCGCGTTTGCGACGATCCGATTTCCGAGGACGCGTTGCTTGAAATGCAGACGGTCCATGCAGCCGCGGCCGCCGGGCTGGACGCGGAACTGGGCAGCCTGGAGCCGGGCAAGCGCGCCGACGTCGTCGTGCGCTCCCCGCGCGCCGCCGGCGCCTACCCCGCCAACAACCCGGCCCATCTGCTGGCGTTGACCTTGGGCAATGGCAGCGTCGACACCGTTCTGGTCAACGGTGCAGTCGTCTTCAGCGGCGGACGCCCGACACGCGTTGATGAACTCAAGATCAGCCGCGCGGTCACCGAATCGGTCATCGCCCGTGCGCGGCGGCTCAACCTCGACCCCGGGCCCGCGTGGCCCGTTACCAGCAACTAGACGCCCCGCGCAGAGGTCGCACTACCCGGGAGGCATCCAATGGACGCGACGACAGTTCCCGCAATCGATCCCGACGAAATCATCGGCTTCATGAACATCGACCGGACCGACTTCGGCTCCTTTACGCGCGCCCAACAGGTCCGCCATTTTGAGGTCGAGGGCTACGTCGTGCTGCCCGAAATGCTGGACCCCGGGCTTATCGCGCGTCTCAAAACGGAACTCGCCGACGTGCCGATGGAGCCGAGGCCGTACAGCCAATACCTGACCAGTTCGATCACGCAGGTGCAGTGGATCAGCCGCGCCGCGGCCGAGTTGATCGGGCACCCACCCATGATCGACTTTCTCAGCGCGCTGATGGGGCCGGATATCGTCTTTACGCGCGGCGCTTTCCAGCGCACCAATCCCGGCTCGCCCTGCATCTCGATGCACACCGACGGCCAGCCCTTCGGCTCGTCGATCTTCGACTACGAAGGCAGCTCGCCGCGCCTGCTGCGCGTCCTCTACTACCTCGATGACCTCACGCCCGCCCGCGCGCCCTTCCGCCTCGTCCCCCGCAGCCACCTCTCCTTCCACGCGCAGGCCAATCCGTACGTTCGCTACAAGTCCCACCCGCAGGAACTCACCCTCTGCCTCAAGGCCGGTTCCGCGCTCGTCATCCCCACTATGCTCTTCCACGCCACCCACCCAAACACCGACAGCGCGCCGCGCGAGCTGGTCCAGTTCGGCTACCGACCGGCCTGGGCCGGCCCCGTCCAGCCAATGGAGGAGTGGGACCCCGACCTCGTCGCCGCCGCGCCCGAACAGGCAAAGCCGTTCCTGCAAAGTCCCAACACGACCGGTGGCACCTGGGGCCTCGAACACAAACCGGCCGGCATGACCACGGCCGCGCCCGGCATCAATCCCAGCCGCTGGGGGGATTGAGGGGCGCATGTCTGATGGCTCTCCAGCCTGCGGACCAGTTGCGGACCAACTGCGGACCAGTGAGCCATTGGCTCGCAATGCAGCCGTCTGCCAACAGCTTCCGTTGGATTGACCATGAAGAGCCGGAGTCCAGGGGGCCATCATGCACACGGAACAGTTGAAGACCGAGC
Source organism: Caldilineaceae bacterium (assembly GCA_034428395.1). Lineage (GTDB taxonomy): Bacteria > Chloroflexota > Anaerolineae > Caldilineales > Caldilineaceae > Bin5. Next base: position 1,089 of record DAOUHX010000212.1, on the reverse strand, counting down.
TGGATGAGTATGGCTTCGTCGTCATTCAGAACCTGATCTCCTCCGCCGATGCAGATCGCATGGCGAGAAGATTGATGGACCTCATGAGCCGTCAGCCCAACGCAGACCTTCAGGTCCAGGGTCTGCGCGGTGTCCTCAACTACGACGATCAGGACATATTCCTTCCCCTCATAACCAATTCCGTCTACCTTGAGCTCGCCGGTCACCTGCTGGTCCCCGATTTCCAGTTGGCCGAAGCAGCCGCCATCTGGATCAAGCCCGGCGCGCCCGCGGGCGGATTCCACGCCGATGTGCCGGTCGGCTGGTTTCCCAAGCACGGCCTTCCCGTGCCCGACGCCTGCTTCATGATCAACTCTATCTGGATGCTCACCGATTTCAGTCTCGAAAACGGCGCCACACAACTGATTCCCTTCAGCCAGCACTCGCGTCGCGCACCTGACCCCGAAGTCAACTACAGACATTTCGCGATCGCCGCAGGGCCCGCGGGCTCGATTGTCATCTTTCATGGCTCCATCTGGCATCGCGGCGGCGCCAACCTCACGCACGACCGGCAACGGGTCGCCATGTCCGTCCCATATCACGCCCACTGGATGGACCCGATTGCCGGTGGATGGCACCTGTTGAAACGCGGCGTCCGAGACCGGATGCCGCCGCAGATTCAGCAACTGTGCCGACGCGTTGTCGAGGACTGACAGCACGATCGCTGCCCACTGCCGCATCGCGCACCCTCTGCCCCCGGTAATGGCGATCAGGAAGGTCGAGAGGAGGGACGACAGGATGGACACGAGCAGCCGCACGCCTGCAAAAGACGCCACAGAAAGCGTCGTCTCCGACGCGCAACGCAGCCACTTCCGGACGTTCGGTTTTGTCGCCTTCCGGCAGCTCTTCACCCCTGACGAGATCGAGCACTATGCGCAAGCGCTTGAGCGTATCCTCCGCCGTGATCGCGGCGGCGGCGATTTTGATGGCAAAGAACGACAGTCTCTGAATCCATTTATCGAGTACGACCGCGAAACCTTCTTCCCCCTGCTCGATGATGAACGTCACCTGGGTATTGTCGATGGTCTCCTCGGCGAGGACAGCCTCTAT
>DAOUHX010000211.1:0-2232 GCA_034428395.1 Caldilineaceae bacterium | reverse complement strand
TCCCACTCGATCGTCGCCGGCGGCTTACTCGAAATATCGTATACCACCCGGTTCACCCCATCCACCTCGTTGACAATCCGGCTGCTGACCCGCGCCAGCAGTTCAAAGGGCAGCTGCGCCCAGTCGGCGGTCATGAAGTCGTCGGTGGTGACGGCGCGCAGCGCGATGACGTTGGCGTAGGTGCGACCGTCCCCCATCACGCCGACCGTCTGCACCGGCAGCAGCACCGCGAAAACCTGGCTCGTCTCCCGGTAGAGGCCCGCCGTCCGCAGCTCTTCGAGAAAGATACGGTCGGCCGCGCGCAGCATCTCCAGCCGTTCCCAGGTCACCTCGCCGAGGATGCGGATGCCCAGCCCCGGCCCGGGGAAGGGGTGCCGCCACACGATCTCCTCGGGCAAGCCCAGCTCTTCGCCGATGTGTCGTACCTCGTCTTTGAACAGCATCCGCAGGGGCTCGATCAACTCGAACGTCATATCCTCCGGCAGCCCGCCCACGTTGTGATGCGTCTTGATCGTGCGCGCATTCGACGACCCGTCGCGGCTGGCCGATTCGATCACATCCGGGTAGAGCGTCCCCTGCGTCAGGTACGCCTTGCCCGCCTCATTCGTGAAATCCTCTCCTTCCCCGCTCTCCACGAACAACCGCTCCGTCTCTTCCTCGAAGACGCGCACAAAACGCGCGCCGATCCGCTTGCGTTTCTCCTCCGGATCGGTCACGTCCTCCAGGTCGCTCAGAAAGGCCTCCTTGGCGTCCGCCGCAACCAGCCGCATCCCCTGATGCCGCTCGAACGTCTCCACCACCTGCTCCGCCTCGCCCGCACGCAGCAGCCCGTGGTCCACGAAAATACAAGTCAGCCGCGCCCCGATCGCCCGGTGGACCAGCGTCGCCGCCACCGCGCTGTCCACGCCCCCGCTCAGGCCGCACACCACCCGGTCCGCCGGCCCGACCTGCGCCCGGATCTCGTCAACGCACTCCTGGATGAAATTGCCCGCCGTCCAGTCCCCCGTACAGCCGCAGATCGAGCGCACGAAGTTTCGCAGCAGGGCAAAGCCGCTGGGCGTGTGCACCACCTCCGGGTGAAACTGCAGCCCGTACAGCCCCCGCGCTTCGTCCGCAACCGCCGCGCACGGCGAATTCCCGCTGCGCGCCACGGTCGCAAAACCCGCCGGCAGCCGCTCCACCCGGTCCCCGTGGCTCATCCATACATCCTGCTCGCGCGGCTGTCCCGCAAAGAGGCCGTTATCCAGCGTCACCTCGATCTGCGCTGCGCCGTATTCGCGCAGCGTGCTCGGCGCGACTTTGCCGCCTAGCGCGTGCGCCAGCAGCTGCAGCCCGTAGCAGATGCCCAGCACCGGCACCCCGCTCTCGAGCACCGCCGCCGGCAGCGTCGGCGCACCCGCCTCATACACGCTCGCCGGCCCCCCCGAAAGGATGATCCCCTTCAGATTCACCCGCGGCAGCCGCTCCGCCGCCCGCTCCCAAGGAATCATCTCGGCGTAGACGTGCGCCTCCCGCACCCGGCGGCAGATCAGCTGGCTGTATTGGCTGCCGTAGTCCAGCACGGCGATCGTTTCATGCTGCATGGTTCGACGATTTCCGATACTTGCTCAATGACGACTCGCCCGCGAATCCACCCGACTCTTCAAAATCGAAACTCGCTGCCCCTGCTCAACTCGCTTCCGTCGCCTTGGGCCGATCAATCTCAACCTCGACCATTCCAAAGGTTGTTTCCAGGTCAGGGACCGATGCCCCAGACTCGGCCAGACTCGTAATATGGTAGGCCATCGCCTCGCCAATCGACATCTGTGGTTCGGGAACCGTTTCGCCGTCTGCGATCAGACCCTCGACGTGGAACGCGATCGCTTCGCGTATCATCGTCTGGATCTCCTGCCAGCTCCCTCCCGTTGCGATGCAACCGGGCAGTTCGGGCGCATACGCGCCGTAATTGCTCGGCGCCCGTTCGTACACGACCGCAAAGTTCAGCTTCATCGCTTCCCCTCCCTCAGCCCTGCCTGCTTCAAAATGCTCAGCCAGGTCCCTTTCGGTACGTCTGCGCTGGGTTGGCCTGCAATGGTGACGGTTCCGGGTTTGATGTCGTGGCGATATTGCCGGTGACTGCCGCGAGTACGGACTAACCGCCAGCCGTCCCGTTCAATCAGTCGAATGGCCTCTCTAACCTTTGGCATACCTCACTCAGTTTGTATTTTCCAAGCCTATCTTACCCATCCGCCG
>DAOUHX010000210.1:0-11620 GCA_034428395.1 Caldilineaceae bacterium | reverse complement strand
CTCCCTTTGGCTCGACGCGGGCGGAGCGCCTGCGGTCCCGGCAGCAGCTGTTAGAGCGGCGATCGAAACCGGGGCCAAGCGGAGGAGGCAGGGGCCGCAGGCCCGGTCCGGGTTATTCGTCCTGAGAACGGTTTTCGAATATGACCGTGAGAGGTACGGCGCGACGCTGGCGGAGATCGGCGGCAAGGCCCAGTACACGGTGCCGGTCGTCGTCAAGGGCAGCAGGATCAACCGCACCCGGGCGCGATTCGAGCCGCCGTGGAGCTGCACGGTCACCGTGGACGTGGACGAGGAGCTGATCGATCGGGAGCAGCTGTTGGAATGGCTTGAGATCGCGGGTCGGCAGGTCGGTCTGGGCGACTGGCGACCCGAGAAGAGCGGTGTGTTCGGCCGCTTCAAAGTAGCGTCTTTCGAGGAAGTTGCAGAGTGCGGGCATGAATGCGCGGGCGCGACACAGCCTGATGCGGCATTGCAGGGCTAGGCAGGGAAACCGCGGCCAGGCCAGGCTCGTCCGGGCACGGCTTGGCATGGCGGGGCAGCGCGTGGCTCGGCTTTGTGTGGCAAGGCATGGCAGGGCAGGGGAAGGAAAGAGAGGGGCGGATAACCGCCCCTCTCTTCAATTGGCGCGCTTTTGGCCAAGCAGGCGACTTTTTGGACGTTGGCAGGCAAAGGATTGGACGATGAGCACCCGCGCCTGCGGCAGAGCGCTTGCGGCCTGGGGGCGATGGGCCGAGCTGCAGGGCGTCCACGCGCTGGCCGCGCCGCGGTTCGTGCTGCGCGCCTATCTGCAGGAGCGGGGTGCAGACGGCGCGCCGGCGCGCGGGATCATGGCGCAGGGACGCTGGAAGGCGGTGAGGATGGTGGAGGTCTATGCGCGGGCGGAGGAGGCGAGGCGGGCGACGAAGTGGCTGGCGTAGGGACATTATACCGATTCTTGCACATCATACTTTCCGTACCGTCACGAGCAACACAAGCCGCCGTGTATGGTGAGTGGCGGCATCATACATGATGTATCAATCCAGCACCCAAAACATCAACGACAGTCCCATGGCGGCTCCAGCAATTCCAGATGTTACGATCAGGGTGACGAAACCCAAAACGCCTCGTTTCCGTTTCCACAGTTCGATTCCGAGATAGAGGCACAACGGTGCGCCCAACAGTATCAGAACCGCCACAAAGGTGCCTTGCAGAGCAAGAATTGCGTTGGACATACCGTAAAGTGCCATGCCCCAGTAGAACCCCACAAAAAACACGATGGTAGCGCTAAAGCTAAGCAACGTTTTCATAGGGTCAAATTGGGGTTCGGCCATTGAGAGATGTGTAGCGCGCCCTTGTCGTTGCCCGCCATTTGCTGGAACAGCGATGCCGTATCGCTGTTTTGGGGAATGAAGGCACAGAGGTAGAGGTCTCCCGAGGCACTCAGGCTGACGTTTGCGATAAGAGCGCGGCGGTTCACATGCGTCCGGAAAAAAGAGCCGCGCATCCGACAGTCTCAACCGAGACATCTTGAAATCGTTGGCTGAGCGCCTGCTGCAGTCCGTGGAGAGCGTCGTGTCGGTTCGAGAAGATGCCTTTCTTGTTGTAGAAGTCCATCAGTCGCCTAGCAAACCAATTACGAGAGACACCGTTCTGAAGCAGGGTCGATCCAAAGAGGACGGCATTGGGATTCATCAGGGTTTTCAGATGATCTAGCGTAACCGTTTTGGACTCGATGGTTCCAGGGAGACAGTGGAGAAGGTAGTTAATCCCTACGGAGTCAAACTTCGCGGCATCGATAGAGAGCGGTTCCAGGGCGTTACGGAGATATGTCTCAGGCGTGTACCGTGCAATTCGCTGGGCGGCGAAGGCCAACGAATTCCGGTTGACATCCGACAGGGCAATACGCGGCGTCTGTGAGGGGAAGCGGCAATGATCCAAAAAGTAGCCGGTTCCGACGCCGACATCTAGATGATTTGCCGTGACGTGTTTGTTATAGTGCTCGATCAGCCGTTGCGTCGGGCAGTTCCAAATGAGATGGTTTGTTACGCCCAGGACGACGAAGTCATACAAACGCAAGCTGCGCCTGGTATAGACGGCCTGTCCAGCCCTGACCTGTTCTTCAGAAACTTCCAATGTGTTTCTCCTTGTATCTGATCGCGTCGGAGAGGGATACCCACACCAAGCATAGTTTGTGTGGCGCCGGAGTTCCGGCAGAAGTGACTTATCAGATGGGAATCATATCGCAAAGTGAACGAAGGGACCCATATACTGAACCTCACCAACAGGGCATACACACCTACGGCGGCTGGCTGCCCGACTCGGCGATGGCCTTGCGAACATCTACTCTCAGCAGAAGGAGGATCCCGATCACAAAGAAGAGAATGATGGAGACGATAGCCGGCCGCAGGCTTCCGGTCCATTGGTTGACCACACCGACAACCAGGGGGCCGAGCCAGGAGGTACCACGCTCGCTGACCTCGTAGATGGAGAAGAACTCAGCCTCCTTGCCCGGCGGGATCATGTTGGCGAACAGGCTGCGGCTGACCGCCTGCGTACCGCCCATCACCAGTGCGATGCACGCACCCAGAATCCAAAATTCCAGGACACGGCTCTCCCCGCGCAGGCCCAAGTAGGCGTAGATCACGACTACGCTCCAGACGATCAGGCCTACGATCAGGGTCTTCTTGGCCCCGATTCGGGTCGCTGCTTTGCCGAACAGAAGCGCGCCCCCAAAGGCAATAAACTGTATCATCAGGATGATCTGGGTGAGCGTGCCTTGCTCGATCTCCAATCCCCCCTGAACGAGGGGGGCCGCGGCGAAGATGGCCGCCACACCAATGACGGTCTGGATGCCATCGTTATAGAGCAGGTAGGCGACCAGAAAACGGATTGTGTGGGGATATTTCGAGGTCTCTTTGCAGGTACCCCACAGCTGTTTGAGGCCGGTTGACAGATAGGTCTCACCGGCGGGTAGCGGCCGGGTTGCGCCCTGGGAACGCAGCATTTTCCAGGTGACGAAAGACCAGGCGAACCACCACAGACCGCCCGAGAACAGGTTAATGCGCACGGTCAGGCCGGTGTCGATGCCGAGGTTATCCCCCATCAGGTAGAAGACCAGGTTGAGCGCCAGCAGGAGGCCGCCCCCCAGATAGCCGAGCGCCCAGCCCACCGCCGAGACGCGGTCGCGGTCCTCCGGTCCGGCGATGTCGGGTAAGAAAGCGTTGTAGAAGACAATCGCCGCGCCGAAGGAGAAGTTGGCGACGATGAACAGCAGGCCTCCCAGCCACCAGGTACCGGTCGTGACAAAGAACATGAACATGGTGGCGACCGAGCCGGCAACGGCAAAGAGCTGCATCAATCTCATACGCAGATTGGAATAGTCCGCGATGGCGCCAAGAACCGGCAGGAACAGTACCTGCAGGACAACCGAAAAGGAGATGCAGTAGGGCAGAAAGGAGTCCGGCGCGACAGGGATGCCGAGGAAACGAGCGAGTCCGTCGGGGCCGGCCGCGCTGCGGGCGAGGCTGGAGATATACGGGCCGAGAAAGACGGTAGCGACCGTTGTTGAAAAGGCCGAGTTGGCCCAGTCATAGAAGTACCAGCCGGTCTGATCGCGTTTGTTTGGTCCTGGTTCGTGCGCCGGCACCGGGCCAGCTGTCGATTCCTGCGGCATCGCGCGCTCCTGGTCGTGGTGAAATCAGGGAAAGCAGTTGTGGGTTTGGGACCCATATGGTTGACCTCACAAACCACCTTGGCTCTTTCTTCAACGTAGCCGTAGTTCTCCACGGCGTTACCTCGAGCAGCCTGGCCGCCCCCCGTTCCACGCCGGGAAAGTCGAGAGGCTAGGCGCAAGGCGGGTTGGAACGCGTGCGCGCACTGGGGGCTGGCCAGGCGCTTTGTTTCAAGGCCTACGGCCCTACGGTACAGGCAGCCAGTGCCAGTTCGAGGAGTTCATACATGCTTGGTTCGTCATTCGAATCGTCCGGGTAGACCTGTTCATGCGGCCCAAGTGCAGTGAAGAGCCCTACCGAGTAGATCGTTGTCGCCACTATCTCGCCTGGGGAAACCCAGGTATCTCCATCCCTTACACCCTCTATCTTTTCCTTCTCGGTCAAGTTGGGGTGCAGGCAGTGCTCGATTTCGTAAATCAGGGCGGTGTACTTCCCCGGATCGTCCGCTTCATCTGCTTTTGCGAAGAAGGAGGCCAGGTCTGACAGGCCAGCCTTTGCTTCCGTCGCCTCTTGCGCGGCTGGCTGTAGCGCCTCCTGATCGGACGTGATGGGAATGCAGGCGGTGACGATCAGGGCAAGGGCGGCAATGGCAAGCAGCTTGGGGTTCATGGTGCGTCTCTTTTCTTGAATGAAGCCCGGCCGCCCCCGGTCCACTGATTGCTGATAGACGCTGAAAGGTTCGGATACACGCCCAGGGAGCGGGCATAAGGCTATCCTTCTGCTGGGCGCCAGGGGCCGCTGCCCTCGAAGTTGCAACCGTCCCAGCGCTCGAAGGTGTAGGCCCAGCCTTCGGTATGGCGGGCGGCGTAGAGGACGAGGAGGTGTCCGGTCTCTTTTTCGACGCTCAGGGAGACGAGGCGGTGTTCGGCGGGGGCCTGGTTGTATTTGGCGATGAATTTGACGAGCGATTCGTTCTGGAGTGTGCTGTCGGCGCGGTAGTCTCTGGCTTCGGCGATGAGACAGGTGCGGCCGTTGTCGCGGTCGGGCGCGCCCGGGCCCTGGTAGATGGATTCGAGGGCCTCGACGCGTTCGAAGAGTTCGGCTATGAGCTCGGTGAGCGGGGCGATGAGATCGTCGTCATCCTGGGCGACGGCTGATTGGCCGGCGGTGAAGAGGATGAGGGTGAGCAGCAGGGCTGCGGTGAGGATGAGGCGGACGGTCGCTTTCATGGGTGGGCTCCTGGGTGCTCCTCGTTTCCGATGACCAGGTCTAAGGCAGTGATGTAGGGGTTGTGATCTGAACGTCAAACGTTAAAGGGGCCGGGTACACGCACAGGGGCGCACAGGGGCTGACCGAGGGGATCCTGCATTGCGCCAGGATGCGCCGTCCCGTCATTTCTCGGCCTCGTCCAACATGGGAATAACCACGTGCCGGATGATCACGTTCATCAGCAACAGGAGCGCCATCAGCTCGACTGCCGGCACCACCAGCATCGCGGCCATGAACCATTTCATAGCAGGTCCTCCAGGCGAGTCTGCGGCGGGCGTAGGGCATAGATCATTGTCAGGTTTCCCCCCGGAGCCGGGTTTCCCCAGGGAATTCCTTACGAAAAGAGCGAAACCGTGCCTCCAAACAGGAACAGTATGGCGCCCAGCAGCAGGAAAAGGGTGAGGAGGGCTATAGTGTTGGACAATCCATTCTCTCCCAGCGTGTTGGCCTGGCGGGCGGGATCCTCATCTCCTTACACACTGTTCGGGCAGGGGGTCGGGCTGGGTACTCAGGACGCGGACCCGGCCGTTGGGGCTTTTGGCCATGCGGCGGTCGGCATGGCAGTAGATGCAGATCTCGAGCCATTCGACGCCGTTTTCCTGGGTGACGCGCTCGGCCGCCTGTATTTTCTGCCATGCGTGGCCTCTGTGGATCTGTTTGCTCTGCGTCATCATGGTCTCCTCACGGGAAGGGACGGCCGCGCGCCGATCCACTGGGTAAACTTCTACGAATGCTTACAGATGCCCCGGGTTGAACGCTTGCGCGCACAGGGGGCTGGCCAGGTGGTTCATAGCGGGGTTGGCCCAGTGGGGTCTGAGCGCTCGTCAACTCGTCACCATGCCTGCTCTAGGGATATGGAACCGCCAGGTCCTCTTTGCAGGTCCAACGCCTGTCTTCCGCTTCTTCTCCATGTGTGCGATACCTGGCCGCCCCCCGTTCCACTAGGTATAGAGTTGTGTCGCTTTCGCGCAGTTGTAGGAATCCCCGGGTTGAACGCTTGCGCGCACAGGGGGCTGGCCAGGTGCTGTCGTGGACGATGACACGCGTGAGCATTGCAATGCGGCTGGACACCGACCGGGAAGCGACGGCGCGAGCGCGGTCGGCCGCGATGGCAGGGGATCGGTGTCGATCACTACTATCTGGCCGTTGCTGTGGTGGGCCGTGCGCTGTTTCGCGATGCAGCCGATGCAGATTTCGAGGCGGAGGATTTCGCCGTTATTGCCGAGGCCGTCGAGTAGGCGCACTCTCTGCCAGCCATGCACCTGCCTTGGCGGCCCTTCCAGCTGCTGTTGGGCGACCTGATGAGCGCCGCGACTACGCTTGCACTTCAATAGCCTTTTCAACATGCTATTTCAATTGCGCTGTCCGGCCGTCTCGCCAAGAATCGGCCGCCGGGCAGTTCGGGCGTTCCCTTCGCCTCCTATATTCCCTCCGGCATTTCAACCTGACGCGTCAATTCTTCGAGTTGCTCAGACAATCTGATGATAAGGTCTACGACATAATGGGGGACGCTGAGGTAGATGCCGAATGCGATAAGAATGATGGCGGCGACAATTGCGATGGTTCGGGTTTGGGCGGTCATGGAACGGGCTTCTCCTTTTGGGCAGGGGCGGCTCCTAGATGGTTGCACCTGTGATTTCACACCCTTTCGACTGGTCGATGCATTTGCCAGTGTGTCCAGGATTCGTTCCTCTTGCGCCAGTAGAATGTTCGGCAGCGGGGCGAAAAGCGCGTCGACCACTGCCATGAGGATACTGCGTTGCATGTCGTACCTCCTTTCGAACGGCGCGCACGCCCCCTCACCGCCGATTACCCTTCGGCGGGCTTCGGGAGCGAGGTCTATCGATTTCTTTCGCATGCGATTCCGTTGCCGTCGTAATCAAGTTCGGGGTGGTAACAGAGATGGTCCTGCGTCATATTGCTCAGGCCTTTTTCGTGGGCCTCGGCACAGTCCCCGGGGCAGCGGGACGACGGTGTCGGAAAAGGTGTCGACGTCAACACGGGTGGGGGCGGGGGCGGGAGCACGGCGGTGTAGCCGAGGCTTTCGATAGGGCCCTCGACCTGAACGAAGAGGGCGTAAACCCAGGCAGGGCCGGCGGCGACCTCGATCTGCCACCATTCGCCGGCTGGATGCCTTCCGGTGATGCGGAATGTATTGCCGGCCGCGGCTGCCCCTACGATGGGGAAGTCGATGCCGGGTCCGCTGCGCAGGTCCATATTCGCCGTGAGCCTGGCGACAGGATAGGACAACTGCGTCACTGTGGACGATGGGACTAGGGGAGTCTGCGCGTCTGCCGGCGAGGGTGTGGGCGTGTCGACCGGCATTGTCGATTTGTCCGTGGCGGAGGGAACGGTAGGCGGACCGGTTGCGGTTGGGCTTGGCGAGTAGGTCGGTACAGTGGACACCGCGGTCGCGCCGCCCTCCCCTTCGGACAGACGGGCACGAGCCACTCCGAAAATGACGGCGAATACAATAAGCGCTGTTACGCCGACGCCGAAATTACTCATGAAAAACGTTTTCAGACGATACCGTATCTGCACTGATCACATCTCCAACGGGGCGTATGGTCCTCGAGCCTTGTCTTCCGATCGGATGCAGTGGGTGTGTTGTGAACCCGGCCGCCCCCCGTTCCACAGGTGTGCGAATGCAGTTAGGCGTTAGCCAGGATGCCCCAGGTTGAACGCTTGCGCGCACAGGGGGCTGGCCGGCTGGCGGGCTTGTTTGCTCTCTGCGCTGCAATGGGAGTCCGATAAGGCTCTGGAACTCGATGCCTCATCTCGTCTGCATCAGCTGTCGAGAGCGGCCTGTAACGGCTCCAGGGCCAGGGGATGTCCGGATCCTCCCATGTCGCGGTTTGGTCTGTACTTCCCCAGAGTGCTCTCAATCGGCAACTGGAGAAAGAGGGTTCTCACCTTCAACCAGAAACAGGTCGATACGCTCCGCGAACTCCTCATCGGTCTGATACCGGATCCGCCACTGATTCAGTGTGCTGCGGGGGATACCCACCTGCTCCGACGCTTGCTGGTTGTTGTTGAGCTCGCTTAACAGTTGCAGAGCTTGCGCTATCTGCCGGTCGGTGTACATGCGCCGCCTCAAGGTGGGTGGGAAATTCAAAATGCGTTTCTTCATGGCCATCTCTGTCCCATTGATGGTACGCCGGGGCGCTCTCCTCACTTTGTGCACTCGCCCTGCCGGCGCTGTCGTTGCCGCTAATGCTGCTGTTGCCGAACGGATGGACCGAGTTGGCGAACAGCGTCTAACGACGGATCCCTGCCCCCAAATAATACAACCCCGAAATGTAATTAGCATGTAATTCAGCGCTTCTTTTATGGCAAAATTGTGTCAATATGCCTAAGAGCGGTAGAATAGGGGCGTTTGGGCCATACACGACTCCAATCAAAGCCCGCAGTCGCCCGCTGCACCGGTGGGCAGACAAGGAGAGGGAGATGAGACAACCCGATGCACTGATAAGAGAGAATGAAGCCTTGCGGGAGCGCCTTACACGACTGAGCAGGGCCAGCCTGCAGATCAACGAAAGCCTTGACTTCGACGCCGTTTTGCAACGCGTCCTCGACTCGGCCTGCTCATTGACCGGCGCCCGGTGCGGCGTGATCACGCTCCTCGACGAGACAGGCCAGGCCGATGACTTTCTCTCCTCCGGCATAACACCCGAAGATGCCCAACGTCTGTGGGAGCTGCCCGATGCGTTGCAACTTTTCGAATACCTCGGCAGTATTCCGGAACCGCTGCGCCTTCACGACCTGATCGGCCACATCAGGTCCATGGGCCTTCCCGAGCCCCATCTGCCTGCGGCGGTGAGTTCTCCGGCCTCCTTCCTGGCCGCGCCCATCCTTCACGGAGGAAAACGTGTCGGCAACATCTTTCTGGCCGTGACCGGCGACGAGCGGGAGTTCACCTCCGAAGATGAAGAGACCCTGGTCATGTTTGCATGCCAGGCCGCGCTCGTTATCGCCAACGCACGCAGATACCGGGACGAGCAGCAGGCCAGAACCAACCTGGAGACCTTGATCAACACTTCGCCGGTCGGTGTCGTCGTATTCGATGCCAAGGCCGGTGTCCCGCTATCAATCAATCGAGAGGCGAAGCGGATCGTCAGCACCCTGCAGACGCCCGGCAGCTCAGCGGAGCAGCTTCTTGAACTGATTACCATCCGCCGCGCGGACGGACGCGAGTTTTCCCTCGACGAGTTCCCCTTGGCGCAGGCGCTGAGCATCGGCGAGACAGTACGCCTGGAAGAGATCGTTATGACGGCCCCCGACGGCCGCAGCATCAAAGTGCTACTCAACGCGACGCCCATCTTGACCGACGAAGGCGAGGTCGAATTTTTCGTCGTGACCCTTCAGGACATGACGCCACTGGAGGAGTTGGATCGACTGCGGGCCGAGTTCCTGGGCATGGTAAGCCACGAGTTGCGCACGCCTCTGACGTCCATAATGGGTTCGACAACCGCGCTTCTGGACGATGCTTACCTGGATCCCGCCGAAATCCACCAGTTCCATCTCATCATCTCCAAGCAAGCCGACCGCATGCGCGGTCTCATAAATGACTTGCTCGACATGGCACGCATCGAATCCGGCACGCTGTCGGTCTTCCCGGAACCGTCGGATACGGCGACCCTGGTTGACGAAGCCCGCATCATGTTTGTGAGCACAGGCCATCGGCACCACATTAAAATCGACGTCCCACTGGACTTGCCCCAGATCATGGCGGACAGACGGCGCATCATTCAGGTGCTCAGCAACCTGCTGACCAATGCCGCCAGACATTCGAATGAGCAGTCCACCATCAGGGTGGGTGCTTCGCAGGAGCAGTTCCAGGTGTCAGTCTCAGTCGAAGACGAGGGCAAGGGCATACCGGCTGAGCGTCTGCCGCTCCTGTTCAGAAAATTTTCTGCCATCGACGGAGAGGAAGAGCGAGGCGGCCTGGCGGAGTCGGGCCTCGGCCTTCCGATCTGCAGGGGGATCGTGGAGGCGCACGGGGGCCGACTCTGGGCCGAAAGCGAAGGGCTCGGCCAGGGCGCGCGCTTCATCTTCACCGTTCCAATCGTAGAGAGAGAGGGTGTTGGAGGCGCCGTCGAACCCGCAGCGTCCACTGCAGGAACCAAGGAGTCGACCAGAGAACGGAAGCGTATTCTCGTAGTGGACGACGATCCGCATGCACTCAGATACATCCGCGACGCGCTTGCCAAATCAGGGTATGAGGCGGTAGTGACCGGGGAGCCTGAGGATGTCGACCGCCTGCTCGAGGAGGAGAAGCCCCATCTGGTCCTCTTGGACATGATGCTGCCGGGATTCGACGGGGTCGAGCTGATGACGAATATCCTGAAAAAGGCGGAGCTTCCCGTTATCTTCCTCTCCGCCTACGGACAGGAGGATGTGATCGCCAAGGCATTCGACATGGGGGCCGCCGACTACGTGGTGAAACCCTTCGCACCCACAGAACTGGCGGCAAGGATCAGGGCTGCCCTGCGCAGGCACGCGGGAGGGATTCCGGTTATGCAGTCAGAGGCGTATCAACTGGGAGATTTGGCCATCAACTATGCCGAACGCAGCGTCTCCGTAGCCGGTCGTCCGGTCGTGTTGACCGCCACTGAGTATGCGCTGCTCTTTGAACTTTCGACCAATGCCGGCGTGGTTATGACCCACGGCCAGCTGTTGCGGCGCGTCTGGGGTGAGGGGAATTCCGGCGACGCGGGGCTGGTTCGCACGATCGTGAAAAGGCTCCGCCACAAACTGGGCGACGATGCACATAACCCCGAATACATCTTTACCGAACCTCGCGTCGGCTACCGCATGACAAAAGGGGAGAGTCCGGAGCCGGCGGGTCGCTGAGCACCGAAATCGTGGTGTGCAGGTCCCTGTCCGGCCGCACTGCCGCAGCTAATCGAAATGACGACCAAGCGCTTCTTCGATCCAAGCGCGGCAGAGGTCTGACATGGTTGTCTCCTGGACCGCGGCCAGTTGCTTGAACTTGCGATGGGTGCTGTTGGGCAGAATGACGACAAGGCGGCGTATCTTCTCGGGAGGGTCCTCTGCGGGCTTGTCCTCTGCCAAGGCCGACGGGCCATGTTCGATGTAGGACTCCACGTCCGGAGCCTGTTCAGGGTTGGGCCGACGTAGGTTGAAGCGGGTTTCAGACATTGTGCAACTCCTTGATGAGCTCGGCTACTTCATGGGCAGCCGAGCTGTGAGGGGCGTATTCCTGGATGCTCTGGGCCTGGAGCATCGACTCGGCAAAGGCCACTCGCTGTGTGATTTCGGTTTTCAGCACCGGCAGAGGCAGCTCGAGCATACGCATCTCGCGACCGAGGATGGTGCCTGCGATCTTGCGGGAGACGACGAAGAAGGCGCGCAGGTCGGGACGATAGATGCGGGCTTCTTCCACCTGTCCGACGGTGCGGTCGGAAGCCCAGGCCGACAGAGCGGAGGGTTCGATGGGGATGATGACCAGGTCGGCGGCGATAATGCAAGAGCGGGTGATGGCGTCGTCGCGAGGTGTCCCGTCGATGACGATCCAGTCGTAGTGCTCTCTCTGCCGGTCGACCTCCTTGTGCAGGTTTTTGCGCGGCGCGGCGAAGACGGAGAAGGGCTGGTCTTCGCGCAGGGAGGACCAGACGTTGGCGGAGGCTTGCTGGTCGGCATCGATGAGAAGGACGCGCCGGTCTGCCTGCGCGAGGCCG
>DAOUHX010000209.1:0-2165 GCA_034428395.1 Caldilineaceae bacterium | reverse complement strand
GGAACAATTGTTCTACTGAAACTGGTCGCGAAATCGGTTGAACTGCCGCGCTGCGGTGGGTAAGCTGGACAGGCTGTGCGACGCGCCGATCCCCCTGGGCGCGTCGTACAGCCCAATCTGTGAAGTTTTGAAGCAGTGTAGAGGCGAAGTCGACGTGGTGATCGCCGTTCGCAAGGAGGGCCAGCGATGATTCGAGAACTCAATTCTGGAGAATATCAGCGGTGCGAATCGCGGGCTGGCGATCAACACATTCACACACATAAGGAGTTCCATTCATGCACCTCATAAGCCTCATGATTCTGTTGTCTGAGGTAATCCCCCAATTAGGGTGCAAATGCACGGTCGACCTACCCATGGCCCTGCTCCACGAAGTCGGCCTGATCGCGGTGGGAACCGCACTCTTCGTCTACACGTACAGAGCGATGGACAAGCGGGGCCGGATCATAACGCTCGCGTCGCTCGGCACCATTGTCGTCCTGCGGTCGTGGTGGGCGATTCTTGCGTGGTACGCGCGAGGCGGGTATATGTATTTCTGATGTTCTGGAGAATGTCAGCGGCGTGAAGCGCGGGCCGGTGACATGAGTAGAACTGTTGGCCGAGTGATCGACCTGGACGTTAAGTCTGCTGGTCGGGAACTCGGTCAATTCGTTTGCGTAGACCCCCTTCCATCCCCTTGACACCAGAGTGACTTCGGCCGATTTTACTCATGCGATTTGCTGCACGGCTCGTTCCGCGTTCCTCTACAACTCCTTGACCGGCTCCATCAGATAGCTCACCAGCACCTGCTCGCTGAAGTGGCGGACCTGACATAGGTCGTTTGACAGCACGATGAGCGCGCCCGTTTCCTCGCGCGGGGTGACCGCGCGGGCTGGTGCGGCTGCGCGTTGTTCGTTTTCAGTTTCTGGGAACGGCGGATTTTGCGTGCAGCCCACATAGGGGGAGGGAATCGTCTGGCGGGGAATTCATGCTGGCAGTGGCCAGTTGTCAGTGGCCGGTTGGTAGTGGGGCCTTATGCTAGATAGCGTTTGAAAAAAGTCCCCTGGTGAGATGACTTTGAAGTTCGCCACAGACAAAGTATCTCGCCAGGAGGACCAACCGCATGAAAGCGCACTTTGACGATTTCTGTCTATGGGTCTATGTGGTCGTTGACGACATGTGCCGGGAACTGGAATGTCACCTGAGACGACCGGGACCCAAGCCGGCGTGTCGTGATAGTGAGCTGATCGCCATCTGTCCCATCGGCGAGTGCTTGGGTTGGGATGTGGAAACAGAGTTGCTCAGTCATATGCAGGCACATCGGGATTAGTTTCCCATCTTGCCGGAGCAGAGTCGGTCCAATCGGAGACGGCGCAACTTGATGCGGATTATTAATGAGATGCGGCGCATGATGTTGGCCCGGATGGAGCTCTTCCGGGACGAGCAGTGTGTCGTCGATAGTCTGCCCATTCCTGTAGCTCAGTTCCATCTGGCGCCGCAATCGCGCGGCGATTGGCGCGTGCATGGGGCCAATTATGGAAAGGTCTCCTCCAAAAAGATGATGATTATCGGTTACAAGCTACACATGCTGATCACGCTCGGTGGCCTCATCCTTGATTTCGAACTGGCTCCTGCCAGCGTCGGCGACCTGGCTATCGGTCGTGAACTCCTGCAAGAACACGGCAACCGCATCGTCATCGGCAACAGGGCCTACGTCAGTGCACCTGTCGCCGATGAACTCTGGCAACAAAATCGTTTCCGTCTCCTCATCAAGCCGCGCAAAAACCAGAGAATACTGATCACTGCATCTCTCCGTCGCCTCTACAACTCGGTCCGCCAAATCATCGAAACGGTCACCAGTCAACTGAATGCACAATTCTCGATCGAAACCAACCGTGCCCACACCTTCTGGGGCTTGTGTGCCCGGCTCTACACCAAGTTGACCGCACACACCCTATGCATCTACATCAACCGTCTCTTGGGCGTACACGAATATCTACATAACCCGAGTTCGGAGTTAGATTAGGGCCGGCAAGAAAGCCATATCTTTGTCAGAGAGGTGGAGAGATGGCTTCTTGGGTTGCCAAGTGTAGGCGATCAGCCCGGCGATGAGATTGACGATAAAGTTGGTCGTGCTGCGATGACGGGTATGTTCAATCTGTGAGATATTCTTGAGCTGGTCAACGATG
>DAOUHX010000208.1:0-13778 GCA_034428395.1 Caldilineaceae bacterium | reverse complement strand
CCTCTTGTTGAAGGTGCCGACCACGGTCGAGACCGGTCCCAGGCGCGCCACCTGGCGCAGCGCCTCCTGCGTGACCGCCGCGTGGCGGCGCTGGAAGCCGACCGCGCAGATGACGTCGTTGGCCACCGCCGCGTCGTGGATCTGCTGGACTTCCTCCATGTTCATGCCCGGCGGCTTCTCGATGAACGTGTGCTTGCCCGCGTTCAGGCAGTCCAGCGCCGGTTGCAGCAGCCAGCGCTCGTGCATCACACAGTAGACGATGTCTGGATCGACCTCCTCCAACATCCGCCGGTGGTCGTCGTAGCGGTACTGGAAGTCGTATTCCACCGCGACCTGGTGCAGGAGCTCCTCGTCCAGCTCGCAGGCCGCCACCATCTCCACTTCAGGCAACCGGTTGACGTTGGGATAATGTGCGCTCTGGCTGCGCCGTCCGGCGCCGATGAATGCAGTGCGAAGCATCAGGATTCTTCCTCCCATTCATAGTCTACGTAGCCCTCGTCCCGTACCCGCAGCGCCGAGTCGATCATCGTGCGCAGGTCGCCGCGTGGTCTGAAATTGATCAGGCTGCGCCCCTTGGTGTTGTCATGGTCGTACTGAAAGCGCAGCGGCAGACGCACCTCCAACGGCTCGACCCCGTCGTGTTCGGAAATGATGGCCGCTGCCTCCGGGTAGCTGAACGGGGCCGGCGCGCCGCAGTTGAACGACTCGCCCAGCGCGGCCGGCTCCTCAACCGCGCACACCAGCATGTGGGCGATGTCGCGTGCATCGTTGGGCTGGTAGAGCCACGGCCGTCCCTCCAGGTCGCGCACGCTGCAAGGCTGCGCCTCGTCCACCGCCTCCGCCAGCAGATCATGCCACAACTCCGTGCCGTCGGCCATGTACAGCTCGCTCAGGGGACTGTTCTGGCCCCTCTCCAACAACCCGGCCACCGCGCCGACCGTGAACCGCCCCAGGACCCCGTCGCCCGACTGCACGTGGCTGGGCCGCACAACTGCGGTCCGCAGCCCCGTCAACCTGGCAGCCATTTCAGTGAACTCCTCACCGATCAGCTTGCCGAGCGCATATTCGCCCGTCGGCCGCTTCGGGTGCAGCTCGTCGACCGGATGGTAGGCGCACGCGATCGTATGGCTGTCGTTGGGAAAGACCGCGGAGGAGCTCGTGTAGACGAACCGCTCCAGCCGGTCGGCGTACTGGCCGCAGACGCGGGTGACGGTCCGGTCGGTCTGCACATTGTTATCGAAATATGGCCCGACGTAGTTGGCCGTGTGGATGACCGCGTCGACCCCGCTCACCGCTTCACTGACAAAGGCCTCGTCGGTCAGATCACCGGCGGCCAGCTCGATGTCGAGCCCGTTCAACCGCTCCAGCGCCGGGTCGTCCGGCAAAACCGTGCCGCGCACCTCGTGGTTGCGCGCCAGCAGCTGCCGTACCAGGCGGCAGCCGACCTGACCGGCAGCGCCGGCGACGAGAATCTTCATGGATGCCCCTTATCGATGTGTCAAGAAATCTTGTGGAACGCTACTCTTCTTCCAAAGTCTCGTTCAGATAGCCGACAACGTCGCGGAAGGAGATGATCCCGGTCGGCTGGCCGTTGTCATCCACCAGCGGGAGGTGGCGGAAGCCGTGGATCGACATCAGATTGAGCGCATGCGCGATCGGCAGGTCCGCCTTCAGCGCCAACGGCTCCGGTGTCATGAACTCGGCGATCGTGCGCTGCGACAGGTCATCGACGATGCCGGCCACCTTCATCAGCACATCCCATTCCGTGAAAATGCCCGCCAGGCGGTTCTCCGCGTCGGTCACCAGCATGCAGCCGATGTTGTGCCGGTTCATCTGGCGGACCGTGCGCGCCAGCGAGCTGTTAAGACCCACCGTGATCGGCACGTTCGGCGCCAGCGCCGACAGCGGGCTCGAAACCAGCAGGTCCTGGAACTCCGACAGCAGCTCTTCCGGCTTGTCCATCTCGTCGATGTACTCTTCGTCCAACCCCGAGACCGGCATCTCGTCGAACGCCGCCGCGCTGGCGGTGATCTCCCTCTCCTCGACCGTCCACAGGTCCGCCGACAGGTAGAGCTGGTCCAGGTCGCCGGCGCCCTTCTTCTCCTGCGCCGACTGCACCTGCGCCATCAGCTCGCAAGTGTAGTCCGGTTTGCGCACATCGCGGATCACGCCCATCGCCGCCGGATAGTCGGGAAACTCCATGCTGCCCAGAATCGAAGCCAGCGGCTTGGACGTGGCATCGTGGACCAGGATCTCGTCCAGGTCGGCCTCCTCGAGCGCGACGACCTCCGGCGTGAATCCGTTGAGGCGGATGCCCCGGTCGCGGTCCTTGCCGAAGATCATGTGCTTGCCGTGTTCAAGGTAGAGAATCGAGTCGTCGCGGTTCTTGCGGTCGCTCAGCTCGGTCCACTCGTTCGGGTTGAAGATCACGCAGTTCTGGTAGATCTCGACGAAGGAGGTCCCCCGGTGCTCGGCCGCCCGTTTCAGCGTTTCGGCCAAATGTTGCGGGTGTGAGTCGATCGAGCGTGCCACGTAGGTCGCCTCCGCGGCCAGCGCGACCGCGATCGGATTGAGCGGCTGCTCCATCGAGCCCATCGGCGAGGACTTAGTGACCGTGCCCGGGCGCGATGTGGGCGAGTACTGGCCCTTCGTCAGCCCGTAAATGCGGTTGTTGAATAGGATGATGTTCAGATCGATGTTGCGGCGGATGGCATGCAAAAGGTGGTTGCCGCCGATCGAAAGACCGTCGCCGTCGCCCGTGATCACCCAGATGCTCAAATCCGGGTTGGCGACGGCAAGCCCGGTCGCCAGGGCCGGCGCGCGCCCGTGTATGGTGTGGACGCCGTATGTGTTCATGTAATACGGGAAGCGGCTCGAACAGCCGATGCCAGAGATGAAGACGGTCTTCTCTTTGGCCACGCCCGTCTCCGGCAGCACCCGCTGCATCTGGGCCAGGATCGAATAGTCGCCGCAGCCGGGGCACCAGCGCACCGTCTGGTCGGAGACGAAATCCTTGCGGGTGAGGGCGATCTCTTCAGTCGCGCTTGCGCTCATCTATCTTCTCCCAAAAACTGATTCAATCACGTCGCGCACTTCCGCGATCTTGAGCGGCCGCGCCGAAAGGTTGGCGTAGGTCTCGACCTCCATACCGAATCTGCCCCGCAGTAGCAGCGCCAGCTGTCCGCTGTTCAGCTCCGGCACGAGGATGCGACCGGCCTGCTTCAGCACCGCCTCCAGATTGCGGGGGAACGGATTCAGATAGCGCAGATGCGCGTGCGCGACCGACCTGCCGGCCCTCTGCGCGGCGGCCACCGCCGAACGCACGACACCGAAGGTGCCGCCCCAGCCGACAACCAGGAGTTCGGCGTTTTCGGGTCCGAACACCTCCTGTTCGGGGATCCGATCGGCCAGCCTCGCGACCTTCTCGGCCCGCTCGCGGTTCATCTGCTCGTTGTGCTCGGGATCGTAGGAGACGTTGCCGGTCACCGGCGCCTTGCTGAGCCCGCCGAGCCGGTGTTCCAGGCCGGGCGTGCCGGGCAGCGCCCAGGGGCGGGCGAGCGTCTCCGGGTCGCGCGCGTAGGGCAGAAACGGGCCGTGTCCATTGGTATGGCCCTGGGGATGCTGTACCTCGATCGCGGGTATCTCCGCGGCCTTGGGTGCCTTCCACGGCTCCGCGCTGTTGGCCAGAAAACCCTCCGAGAGCAGGAAGACCGGCGTCATCGCGCGCACCGCCAGCCGCGCCGCCTCAATCGCCATCTCGAAACAGTCGGAGGGCGTGGCCGGCGCCACAATGGGGACAGGGCTCTCGCCGTTGCGCCCGAACATCGCCTGCAGCAGGTCCGCCTGCTCCGTCTTTGTCGGCAGGCCGGTGCTGGGGCCGCCCCGCTGCACGTTGACCACGATCATCGGCAGCTCCAGCATCATCGCCAGGTTGATCCCCTCGCTCTTGAGCGCGATGCCGGGTCCGCTCGTGCCGGTAACCGCCAGTGCGCCGCCGAAAGAGGCCCCGATGACCGCGCAGACGGCGGCAATTTCATCCTCCGCCTGGAATGTGCGCACGTCGAAATGCCGCAGCGAGGCCAGCGTGTGGAGAATGTCGCTCGCCGGCGTGATCGGATAGGAGCCGTAGAAAAGGGGCTTGCCCATCTTCTGCGCCGCGGTGACCAGGCCCATCGAGAGGGCCTCGTTGCCGGTCACCTTGCGGTAGGTACCCGGCGGCAGCGCGGCCGGGCGCACCAGATAACGCTGCTGGAAGGTCTCGGTCGTCTCGCCCAAAAAATACCCGGTCTGCATCGCCTTGAGGTTTGCTTCCGCGATGACCGGTTTGCGGGCAAACTTCTTGAAAAGCCACTCCTCGGTCGTCTCCATCGAACGGTCGAACATCCAGAAGACCAGGCCCAGGGCAAAGAAGTTCTGGCAACGGTCCCGTTCCTTGTTGGTGAGCTCGGCAAAGTCGGAGAGTGCCTCCCGGTTGAGCGACGTCATCGGTATCGCCAGGACCTGGTAGCCGTCGAGAGAGCCGTCCTCCAGCGGATCGGCGCTGTATCCTGCTTTCGACAGGTTCTGCCTGGTGAACGCGTCGGTGTTGACGATGATCGTGCCCGAGCGCTCCAGCTCAGGCAGGCTGGCCTTGAGCGCCGCCGGGTTCATCGCCACCAGGACCTGCGGCGCGTCGCCCGGCGTCAGCACGTTATGGCTGGAGAAGTGGACCTGGAATCCGCTCACACCGGCCAGCGTACCGGCAGGCGCCCGGATCTCGGCGGGAAAATCAGGCATGGTACTGATGTCATTGCCGAAGACCGCCGACGTATTTGTAAACTGTGTGCCCGTCAGCTGCATGCCGTCGCCCGAGTCCCCGGCAAAACGGATTGCAACCGACTCAAGCTCTTCGATTTTTTGTCGTTCTTCGGTCAGATTTCCGGTCATGCGCTCTATCCTCCCTCCGCCTTGCTGGGGAAGCGTTCGGGATCGATTGGCCGGTTCAGTACTTCGACCGGATAGCGGTCGGCCAGGTACTGGATGATCGCTTGGTGGGTCATATTCCCCAAAAGATTGCCGTCCTGGTCGACGATGGGTAGATTGCGGAAACGGTTTTCTTCCATCAGGCGCAAGGCGTCCGCCGCTGCCGTGTCCGGCCCAATTGTGATCGGATTCGGCGTCATCACCTCGTCGACCGGTCTGTCCAGGATGTTCTGGGCATCGATGACTTTGCGCATCACGTCGCGCTCGGTAAAGATGCCGACAAGCTGCGTGCCGCGCCTGCTGTCAGGCTGCCCGTCGCTGTCGAGCACGAGGCAGACGACCTTGCGGTCGGCGCGCATCTGCGCCAGCGTATTGCGAATTGACGTGCCGGCTGACACGAGCGAGACGCCGCTGACGTCCAGATGGTTGACGTGTTCGGTCTTGAGATCCGTTTGCAAGTTCATTGTGGCCTCTATCCCCCTTCTGCCAATAGATCTTAGCAGAAACCAGGCGCGAAGTGCGTATTGCCTATCACATAGTTGTCAGCAGCTGTTCAAAAACGTTCCGGCTTTCCCGGTTCACGGCGCGAGGGAAAAGAGTTGCGGCGGGCGGCGCGCCTGGGTGATTCCTTCAAAAGCGTAGGCCAGGCGAATCAGCGTAGGCTCGCTCCAGGCGCGGCCCATGAAGGTAAGGCCGATGGGCATGTCGACTGCCGCGCCGCCGTCAGCTGAGCAGGTCACGAAACCGGCCGGTACCGTCACCAACGGATAGCCCGCTACGGCCGCGCAACGCGAACTGCCGCCCCGAAACGTATCCCCGGACTGCGGGTCGATCAGCGGGGCCGGCCCCCCTGTCGGCGCGATCAGCGCTTCCAGGTTGTAGGCGTTCAATACGGCGTCCAGCCCTTCCCTGCCCGCCAGCCGCTGCCCTGTTGCCAGCGCTTGCAAATAGTCCTCCCCGTCAAGCGGGCCGCTTTCCTGCGCACTCTCGAACTGCTCCTGGCCGAAGAGGGCCAGCTCCTGCTCGGCGTGATCGAGATTGAACTGGATCAGGTCCGCCAGCGTGCGCGGCTGGGCCATCTCCGCATCCACGACGACGCGCGTTGCCAGGTAGGCGGCAATGTCATGCTTGAACTCGGTCATCATGACGAGCCTTTCACCGGCGTGCATCCTGTCATCTCCGATCGTCGGGATGTCGGCCGGGTCGATCACCTCTGCGCCGGCGTCGCGAATGGCGGCGATGGCTTCCTCAAAGATTCGGTCGGTTGCGGCGTCGTGGCCGCACACTTCTTTGCGCGCCGCGCCGATACGCGCGCCGCGCAGGCCGTCAGCGTCAAGAAATCGACGGTAGTCGGCGTGCACCTGTCTCTGTGGAACGCCGGTCGCCGCATCGCGTACGTCCGCCGCGGTCAGAGCGCCCAGGACGGCCGCGGCGTCGGCAACGCTGCGAGCCATCGGCCCGACCGTGTCCTGCGTGTGCGAGATGGGAATGACGCCGGCGCGGCTGCTGAGACCGACGGTCGGCTTGATGCCCGCGATGCCGCAGACCGCGGACGGATTGACGATAGAACCGTCGGTCTCGCTGCCCAGCGCGACCGCGGCCAGGTTTGCGCTGACCGCCGCGCCGGAGCCGGAGCTGGAGCCGCCCGGGCTGCGCGCCAGGTCGTATGGGTTGCAGCACTGGCCGCCGCGTGCACTCCAGCCGCTGTTTGAGCTGGTAGAACGCCAGTTTGCCCATTCGCTCAAGTTGGCCTTGCCCAGAATGACCGCGCCGGCCCGACGCAGCGAAGCGGCAACCGTTGCGTCGCCGGCCGGACGTGAACCGAGCAGTGCCAGCGAGCCGGCCGTCGTCTGCATGCGGTCATCGGTGTCGATGTTGTCCTTGATCAGGATCGGTATGCCGTGCAACGGGCCGCGCACATGCCCTGACGTGCGTTCGCGGTCCATCTGTCCGGCGATCGCGAGCGCATCGGGGTTTGTCTCGATCACCGCGCGCAGTTCGCCGTCCTGAGCCGCGATCGCGGCCAGATAGTCCTCGCAGATGCCGGCCGAGGTGCGCGCGCCCGCCGCCATATCGTCCTGTAGCTGGACAACTGTCACTTCGCTGAGATCAGCTGTCATCTCAGTCTCCGGCTTGAATCGGTTCGCGGCGCGCCTTCAATGTCATTCGCAACCCACTACTCACTGTCCAGCGCAATCAGCTGATCCAGCGCTGCGCGCAGGTCCGCCTCGGGTTGTGCTCCGACGAACTCCTGCACGACATTTCCGTTTCCGTCGAGCAGGATCAGGTGGGGCTGGTAGCGGAAGCCGAACTGCTGCTCGTAGGTCGCCGAGCCCTGGTCGTCAATGTCCAGATAGATGAACTCAACCTGTCCCCAGTAGTCGATTTCGAGCCTGTGAACCACAGGCGCAAAGCGGAGGCAGGTCGGTCACCAGAAGGCGAAAAACTCGATAACCTGCGGATGGCCCTGCCCGAGCACGACTGTCTGCGGGTCCGTGGCGATAATCTCTTCTCTGAACGCCGGCGGCGGCCCGATCGCGACCTCGGTCGGCTCAGGTTCCGGCGTCGCCGTCGGTTCGACAGTGGCCGTCGGCTCCTCGACCGCCGCGGCCGTCGGTTCCGCGGCCGGCTGCTCCGTCGCCTGCGCCGCCTGTTCGCCCCCCGCGGGGCCGTTATCGCCCGCGATTGGGCCACAGCCGGACAACGCCAACGCAAGCACAACGAGCAAAAAGATCAGCTGTCTGCGAAGTTTCGTCATAGTCAGATCATCTCTCCTTGGCTCGCGGGCGCTTCACCCGCAGTCCGCTTTGCGAGAATCCGGCGACGATACAGTTGATTCCGACGGTGGGGATGAGTACAATCAGTGGCACCGCGCTGCTCTTTGGCTTCCACTCAGCCCCGCGCGCGAGGGAAACAAGAGCGTCCCGGCGCCCGCTGTTTGCATTATGCCAAACTGTAGCCAAGCTGCCAACGCGACCGGCCGCCGAATCCGGCCGGCGCGTCACTGAAAGAGGAGAGCTCTATGCTCGTTGACACCCACGTTCATGTGTGGGAAATCGACCCGCCCAAATACCCGGTCGGCCCGACCGCACCGAGTTGGAACAGTTACCCCGACGAACCCGGCACAGCCGACGAGCTGCTGGCCGAGATGGACGCGCACGGCGTCGACTGGGCCGTTCTGGTGCAGACAAGCTGGTCGACCTGGGACAACGGCTACATCGCCGATTCAGCGGCGCGCTTCCCCGACCGGTTCGTCGGGCACGGCCTGATCGACCCGCAGGACGCCGATAGCGCCGCGCAGGTGCGCTACTGGGTCGAGGAGCGCGGCCTCGCAGGCTTCCGTTTCCACCCGATGTACTATCCCGAAGAGAAGATCCTGCTGACCGACCAGAACGGCCCGCTCTGGGAGGAGATCGCAGCGCTCGAAGCGGTCATCCAGTTCCATCTGCGCGCCGAGGAGGCCGATCAGATCGCGGTTATCGCCCGGCGCTGTCCTCATCTGCTGCTGATTCTCGATCACCTGGGCTATCCGCAGGTCGACCTCGACAAAGAGGCCTACCGGCCGATCGTCGACCTCGCCCGCTACGACAATGTCCACGTGAAGCTGTCGGATGTCGCAGGGCACTCGCACGCGGCCTATCCCCACGCCGACGTGCACCCCTTCATCGCGCAGGTCCACTCGGCCTTCGGCGCCGCCCGCATGATCTGGGGCACGGGCTATCCCGGCCACCACCGCCTCAAGAACAACTGGCCGCCACTGGCGCAGGAGCTGCGCCTGATCAGAGAGGGTCTTCCATTTCTTAGCGAAGAGGACAAGGAGAGAATTCTGGGAGGCACCGCCGCCCGCATCTGGGGTCTAACGTAGCCCCTCGCCGGCCACTATCCACTATCCACTGACCACCGCCGGCCTGCGTTCCCCCACCCGCGTGGCCTGTTCAAATGCATGCGCAAGCTGCAGCACACCGAAATCGTCCTGGTGCCGGCCCACAATCTGAACGCCGACCGGCAGTCCCTCGGGCGTGAACCCGCAAGGCACGGAGATGGCCGGATGACCGGTCACAGTAATATAGTAGCAGGACTTCATCCAATCGATATAGGTCTCCATCTCGACGACACCGTCGTCGCTCTCGATTGAAGCCGGATACGGCACGTCAACCGAAAACGGCGGGACCTGGTTGACCGGCAGCAACAGGAACTCGTAAGCGTCCATAAAGAGGCGCATCGCATGGTACAACGCCGTGCGCTTTTCCTCAGCGCGGCCCAGGTCCACGCCGCTGAGGAGCGCCCCCTGTTCAATGTTCCATACCATCGTTTCCTTCATCTGGTGGCGGTGTTCTGCCAGCAGCGGCCCGTGCGAAAGATGGAAACTCCACGCGCGCATCGTCTTGAATATCTCGTCGGCGTCGCTGAACTCCGGAAAAGCCGGACCGTCGCCCCCCTGCCGCGCCGCGCCTGGACCGCTGAAATCAGCCACCTCGCAGTCAAGCTGCTTGAAAGCAGGCAGCTGCGCTTCGATCGCCGCGGTCACACGCGGGTCCACCGGAAACGCTCCCCCCAGATCTGCGCTGTACGCAATGCGCACACCACTGAAGTCGCGCGCCAGCGGGCGGGCAAACGTGCTGCCCGGCTCCGACTGCGCGATCGGGGAACGCGGGTCCGGCCCCGCGATCACGCTCAGCAGAAATGCCGCGTCCGCCACCGTGCGCCCCATCGGCCCCTGCACCGACAGCCCAGACCAGCCAGTCAAGCTCGGCCACACCGGGACCCTCCCCGGCGAGACACGGAAGCCGACCACGTTGCAGAAGTTGGCCGGGTTCCGTAGCGAGCCACCCATGTCGCTCCCGTCGGCGATTGGGGTCATGCCGCAAGCGAGCGCAACGGCCTGCCCGCCGCTCGATCCCCCGCATGTCGTTGTCGGATCATACGGATTGCCCGTAGCCCCGAACACCGGGTTGAACGACTGCGAACCCGCCCCGAACTCCGGCACGTTGGTCTTGCCCATCGGGATGGCGCCGGCCGCATGCAGCCGCTCTATGATCAGCTGGCTCTGTTCCGGCACATTGTCGCGATGAATCGGTGAGCCGTAGGTCGTGCGGATGCCGGCCGTGTCGGTGGTGTCCTTGTGCAGCATCGGCAGGCCGTGCAGCGGCCCGACCTCTTCGCCGCGCGCCAGCGCGTCGTCCGCAGCCTGCGCCCGTTCCAGCGCCTGCTCCGGCAAAAAAGTCACCACCGCGTTGACCGCCGGGTTGACGCGCTCGATCTGCGCGATGTGGGCCTGGGTCACCTCGAGGCTGGAAAACTCCCGGCGGCGGATGCCTGCGGCCAGCTCGGTTGCGTCGAGAAAACAGAGTTCAATCGTCATCTTCGGGCGCGTCCCCGGCGCGAAAGCCGTCTTTGAAGAAGGGCAGTTTTTCCCGTTTTGCGCCCCGCCGCCACTGCTCGCAGCCGCCCTCCCCGGTAGGAGGGACCTTGGGCGCAGCCAGCTCCTCGAGCGGTTTCCAGGGATAGGGGTCCTCGCCCGCGATCATGACAACGTCGCGGTAGTCGGCGATCGCCATGTGCTGCCCCTCCTTCGGCCCCCGCCAGGGCAGCAGCGACTCGGCGCTCATGTAGTGGTTGACGAGGACGCGCCGGTAGCCGCTCTGCGCCCGGTTGGGGAAGGAGCGGTGCAGCAGGTAGCCATTGAAGAAAACGAGCGAGCCCGCGGTCACCTCGACCGGGACCGAGTCATCGTCGGTATAGGGAAAGCCGTAGGCTTCGCCCGCGCAGTCAAAGCGGGGGTCGTCGTGGTCGTGCTGCGGCCAGATGATGCCGCGCTTGTGCGATCCGGGAATCACCCACAGGCAGCCATTTTCGATTGTGGCGTCGTCGAGCGCGATCCAGGCGCCGGTGAGCGTGCGGTCGCGCGTCGGGATGAAATATTCGTCCTGGTGCCACGCCTGGCCCGGCTTGCCGGTCGCCTTGATGAAAAGCATCGACTGCATACACTTGACGTTCGGACCGATCACCTGTGTGAGGACATTTGCAATGTACGGGTGGCCGAGGTAGTCCAGCATCAACGGTGAGATCTTGTGCGGGAAGTGGATACAGAGATAGCGGCGCAGCGCCTCTTCCTCGCTTTCGCCGGGTACGCCGGCCTCGAAGCCGTCGACGTTGCCGCGTTCGCCCTTGCAGATGGCGGTCGTTTCGGCGCGCAACTCCTCCACTTCTACCGGTGTCAGCGCGTCCGGCAGGATGTAGTAGCCGTTTTCGGCGTAGAACTTTGCGACGTTATCGGGGCGGCCCCCCGGCTGGGCTGCGCCGATAACGTCTGTTCGGGCGGCACCGAGCGCAGCACCTTCGTTCGGAACAGATGTCATTGGTTCGTTCCTTGCTTTCTGCCAGGAAATCGAAATTGAGGAATGGAGGCAGTATAGCTGAGGTCACTGCCGGGGTCAACGAAAAGGCGCCGCATGAGCGTCTTTCATCTCAGCGAGCCAACGAAATCGGCGCTGCCGTTGGTCGCGTTGTTCCTCTTCTGATACAGGCTTGTCGCTGTCTTGACAGTCCTTGAATGATCATGCTAGATTTACTGGCAATTGCGAATTATGTCAATAGGGCCAGCTGAACCCCCCGCCTTTTCAATTCTCCATTTACAAGAGGAAGCCATTCAAGTTGAAAGCCTACCGTAATGCCATTGTGTTGCTGGTGTTGACGCTCCTGCTCTGCGCTTGCGTTGGTGACCGGTCGGAGCCGTCAGAGGGACGCTTGCAGGTTGTGGCAACCGTCTCGCCGATTACCAACATCGTCTACAACGTCAGCGGCGACCTCGTCGAGCTGACCGGTCTTGTGCCGGCCGGCGCCGACTCGCATACCTTTGAGCTGGCTCCGTCGGACGCCGTGACGCTTGCGAATGCCGACCTCATTTTCATCAACGGCCTGGACCTGGAGATTTCGGCCATTCGCATGGCCGAGGCGAACTTGAAGGAAGGCGCGGAGATCGTTCTCCTGGGCGAAATGGTTATCGAGCCGGATGAATATGTTTTTGATTTCTCCTTTCCGAAAGAGGGTGGCAGCCCCAATCCACATCTGTGGACCGACCCTCTCTATGCCCTCGCCTATGCCGAAATCGTCAGGGAGAAGCTGACTTCGCGTGATCCCGATAACGCCGACGCCTACCAGGCAAACTACGACGAGTTTGCGCTGCGCATCGAGGCGCTCGATGCAGCGATCCAGGCCGCGACGGCCAGCATACCCGAAGCGAACCGCAAACTGTATACCTATCACGACTCGTTCGCCTACTTCGCGCCCCGCTACGGTTTCACGGTAATGGGGGCGTTTCAGCCGGCCGATTTCTCCGAACCCTCAGCGCAAGAGGTGGCCGCGCTCATCGAGCAGCTGCGCGAAGGCGGCGTTCCCGCTATCTTTGGCTCGGAGGTCTTCCCCTCCAGGACTGTAGATCAGATTGGACGCGAAGCAGGTGTTCAATTTGTGAGCACATTGAGTGACGACGATTTGCCGGGCGACCCGGGAGACCCAGAGCACTCGTACATCGCCATGATGGTGGAGAACCTCAAGACGATGGCCGCCTCGCTCGGAGGCGACCCCACTCTTATGGAGGGAGTGGATACCGGCAATGTGCCCGGTCCGGACAGTTCGGTTCGTCAATAACTGCTAACGATGCGGCACAGCGATGCGAATTAACGGTACCAGCGAAATGCTACCGACTCTCGGCGTTGAGACCCTAAGGGGATAAGGAGGACCGATCATGCGAAACATTTCCCTAGCTTTCCTGTCGCTCTTGGCTATTCTGCTGCTCATGGCCGCCTGCGTGCCTGTCGCTCCCGAGGAGGCCGTCGTTGAACCGGAGCAGCCAAGTCTTCGTATAGTTACCTCAGGAACGATCCTGGCCAATCATATCTATAACATCGCTGGGAACCATGCCACCATCGATCAGATCGTACCGCCGGGGGCCGATCCGCATACCTATGAACCGACGCCATCCGACGCCGTAAAACTGTCCGAGGCCGAATTGGTCATCGTGCGCGGTGCCTCGAACCCCGAGGCGGTTCGCAGACGCCTCGCGTCCATCGTTGGCGACGAGAACCAGGTCGTCCTAATCGCTCCGCTGGCGCTGGAGCCCGAGGACTACGTCTACGACGAATTTGGCTCCATCGACCAGCACATGGGCGGCGATGCGATGCTTGCGCTCAAGTTTGCCGGCGTGATACGCGATACGCTGGTGGATCAAGATCCGGCCAATGCAGACTCGTATAACGCCAATTACGACGAGTTCGCCGCGCGCATTGCCGAGCTAGACGCGGCAATACGGGCAGTCACAGCTAGCATTCCGGAGGAAAACCGCCACCTCTACAGCTATCACGACTCCTTTTCCTATTTTGCGCGCCGCTATGGCTACACCATCGTGGGCACGCTACAGCCGCACGATTTCTCCGAACCCTCCGCTCAAGACGTGGCGGAAGCGATTGAGCTGTTGCGCGAACTGGATCTGCCCGCCATCTTCGGCTCCTCCTTCTCCCCCTCACCGGTCCTGGAGCAGATCAGCCGCGAGGCAGACGTTCCTATCTTTTGGTATGATGACGACAATCTGCCCGGTGAGCCGGGCGACCCTGAGCACTCCTTCTTCTACATGAAGGTGCAGAACCAGAGGGCGCTGGCAGAGGCGCTCGGCGGCGACGCTTCGCCAATGGACGGCATCGAGACCCGCAACATACCGGAGACGGAATAGAGTGGTTCAACGAAGGTCGCGCCTCGCCTGGTAAGGCCTGTGGCATACGCAGTTTTGCGTTCTTGCCGGTCCGACTTCGAGGCCGATG
>DAOUHX010000207.1:0-6024 GCA_034428395.1 Caldilineaceae bacterium | reverse complement strand
CTTCAAAGAGCCGGTTGAAGATCGGCTCGAACACGTGGCGTGCCGGCGTGCCGGCGCTCTTGCACAACGGGTTGAAGAGGGGGTTCTCCCACTCGGTGGCAACGACAACCTCGCCGCCGCAGCCGGAGGCAGCGTCATCCCCCATCTCCTCGGCGGCCGGTTCGGCCGGGGCCGCGGCTGGCACACAGGCCGCCAAGGCGCTCGACGCCATCGCGCCTGCCGCCATTTTCAGAAACGTACGTCGCGGGATGTTGTGTCCGTCCAGATAGACTTTCATCGGTTCGCTCCTCTCCTTTGTCGTTGTTGACTGCGCTCTTACTCAAACACTGACAATTGGAATGGCCCGCCGGCAATAAGTGCCGGAAGACCCCAGACCGAAGCTTCTTCCTCCAGACGTACGTCTTGTGTTTCGTCATCTCCTTTCACTGCGAGGCAGCCTCTTGCCCGCACTCCGCCACTTTCGACGCCTGCTTCATGTTGCATGCACGGGCGATCAACGCAAATGAGCTATCCCCGCTGATTCGGCGCACCGTGTTTCGCAAGGCGCACAAGGTTGCCTTGTCTTGTCTCGATTCAGAGGGGTCATCCTGCCAACTGATTGAAGAGCTTACTATGCTTCAGCCAGCTGCGTCAAGCGATCATAATTGCTCCCTTGCTGGCATTCCCTATCGCGATATACACTTTGTTGACCAGCGGAACTGCGCAAGGTTCAAACGGAATGCCGGCTATTCTACAAGAGGTCAAGGAGGCGAGACTCGTGAAACTGCAAGGGAAAGTATGCATCGTGACTGGAGCGGCACGGGGCATTGGCAGGGGCATCGGTCTGCGACTCGTTGCTGACGGCGCGAGCGTGGTCTTTGCCGACTTGAACCACGAACAGGCCGAAGAGTCGGCCGCGGAGGCCCGGTCGCAAGGGGGCGCGGCCATCGCGGCGGCCGTGGATGTAGTCGACCGGAAGCAGGTGCAGGCCCTTGTCGCGCGCACCGTTTCAGAATTCGGCAAACTCGACGTCATCTTCAACAACGCCGGCATCAACAAGCCGCAGCGTTTCCTGGAGACGACCGAAGACAACTGGGACCGCATCATGCGTGTCAACGGCCTGGGCGTGCTCATCGGGACGCAGGAGGCCGCCAAGCAGATGATCGCGCAGGGCACGGGCGGCAAGATCATCAACACGGCCTCGATCGTTGGCCGGCAGGGCTATGCCAACATCGTGCCCTACTGTGCCAGCAAGTCCGCGGTGATCATGATCACGCAGGGCGCGGCCCACGCGCTGGCGGAGCACGGCATCACTGTCAACGGTTTCTCTCCGGGGGTGGTCGACACACCTCTGTGGGAGCAGCTCGACGAGGACCTGATGGAGATCGGCGACAGCTCAGAGCCGGGCGAAGCGATGCGGGACTTTTCGGCCAGCATCCTCCTGGGCAGAGTGTCGACGCCGGACGACATCACCGGTCTGGCCTCGTTTCTCGCCTCATCGGATTCGGACTTCATCACAGGGCAGGTTATCAATGTTGAAGGCGGCATGCAGATGGTCTGAGCGCCAACAAAGCGAAGTCCGTGTTCGTCAAACTGCCAGTGTTACTTAGGAGAAATCGCGATGACGGTCAGAACCTACGGCCTGATGGGTGTGGACTGGGAGGAGCGTATCAACTTCGACCGGCTGCGCAGGGAACGCCTGGCCCGCGCCAAGCAGCATCTGCAAGAGTCGGAGATGGGCGCGCTGCTCTGCTTCGACATGAACAACATTCGCTACATCACGGCTACCCACATCGGCACCTGGGCGGTAGACAAGCTGAACCGTTTCTGTTTGCTGCCCCAGAACGATAAGCCTATCATGTGGGACTTTGGCTCAGCCGCGCGCCACCATGAGCTCTACTGTCCCTGGCTGGGGGAGGGCCGGTCGCGCGCCGGCATTTCCACGCTGCGCGGTGCCATGCTGCCGCAGTCGGGGCGGGCGGAGGACGTGGCGCGCAAGATCCGGATCGAGTTGGAGGAGCGGGGCCTTCTGGGCGAGCCCCTGGGCGTAGACGTGATCGAGCTGCCCGTTCTCTTCGCCCTGCAGAAAGAGGGCATCGAGGTCGTGGACGGCCAGCAGTTGATGCAGAACGTGCGCATCATCAAGACAGAGGATGAGATTACGCTGCTGTCGACGGCCTGCATGATGGTTGATGCCGCCTATGAGGAGCTCTACCGCACGATGCGCCCCGGCATAAAGGAGAGCGAGTGTGTCGGCATTGTCAGCAAGCTGCTTCACGACCTGGGTTCGGAGCAGGTGGAAGGCGTCAACGCGATCTCAGGTGAGCGCTGCAACCCCCATCCCCATGTCTACACCGACCGCGTGCTGCGACCCGGTGATCCCGCCTACTTCGATATCATTCACAGCTTCAACGGCTACCGGACCTGCTACTACCGCACCTTCGCGGTCGGCAGCGCCTCCCATGCCCTGGTCGATGCCTATGCGCGTTGCCGCGACTATCTGGACGCCTCGATCGACATGATCAAGCCGGGCATCACCACTACAGAAGTGGTCGAAAAGTGGCCCAAGGCGGAGGAGTTCGGCTTCCCTGACGAGGAGGCCTGCTTTGCCTTACAGTACGGACACGGCGTGGGGCTGAGCGTGTGGGAGAAGCCGGTCTTCAGCCGCCTGGTCTCGCTCGACCATCCCGAGGTGATTGAGGAAGGCATGGTCTTTGCGCTGGAAACCTTCTGGCCGGCCGCGGATGGCTGGTCCGCGGCCCGCATCGAGGAGCAGATGGTTGTTACCGCGGACGGCTGCGAGATAATCACCCGTTTTCCGGCGGAGAAGCTGATGGTGGCGGGCTCGCGCTATTACACGGCCACAGGGCCGCTGCCCACCACGCGCGAGACCGAGTCCCATCTGAACAGGTCGGCGGAAGGAAACCGTCAAGCGGCAGTCGCGGCCAGTGCGCGTGCCGAAGGGGCTAATTCACCGGCGTAAGTAGTGGCTGAGGTGGACGGCAACAGGCATCAGGCTACAGCTATCCGCGTACCACACCGTAGGCGGACAGCCCGTAGAGATAGCGCACGGCCGGCGACATTTGCGCGGCGAGCTCGGCGGTGATGACCTCGCGGTACTCCGAGAACGGCTTGATCCAGCTGCACTGGTAAAACGAAATGACGGCGCGGCGCGGCCTGTCGGTCGAGTTGGGGCCGGCTCGATGCCATGTGCTGCCCAGCCAGATGGCCGCCGACCCTGCCGGCGCGGTCAAAGCCACTTCGTTCTCCTGTTCACCCCGCGCCCAAGTCGGTTTTTTGCGCGTCAGGTGGCTGCGCGGCACGATGCGCGTAGCGCCGTTTTCCGGCGTGAAATCGTCTACCATCCACGCGACCTGGATGCCCAGCGGGAAGTCGGGCAACGGCTCCGGCATCTGTGTCAGGGGATTGTCCAGGTGCCAGGATCCTCCCGTCGTCTGCGGCCCGATGCTGGTGGCCGAAATGTCTCCGATCACGCAGTCGTCACCCAACATGCGGCGGGCCAGGCCATGAATCACGGGGTGTTCGACCAGCTGGTGGGCCAGTACGGTCTTGACCGGCAGATTGCGGACATACTGCGAGCGGTCGTTGTCGAACAAGTTGGGGATGTGAATAAAGGTCTTGTTGAGCTTTTGCGGCTCGACCGGCCAGGGCGTGTCGAAGTTCTGGGCGCGCGTGTGGCGGATGCGCCGCATCATGCGCGCCAGCTCGGCGCCGGTAATGGCGTATGACCCGTCCAGGTAGGCTTTGGTTACCGCGTCCTCTGGCGCGCCGGGGCCGTCGCCCGGGTCGTATGGGGCCTCGCGTTCGCGCGCGAACAGTTCGTCGAGGGCCGTGCGCAGCTGCTCCAGCTGGTCCGGCTCCAGCAGGTCTTCCAGGATGACGTAACCCTGTTGGCTCAGGTGCTCGCTGGCGGCGGTCAGGTCAAGTTTTTCGTCCATAGTCGTTAACCTCTAACCTCCGAAATCTTTCTCACGAAACCGGCAGCCGCGGATATAGGAGCTGGGCGCCGCGTCGCGGTGATGATAGACGCAGAATATTTCCCCGTCGTCGAACTGTACCCAGCCGCTGTAGCCGTAGTCGCCATGCCATCCGCAGCCGTCGTGCTCCAGTTCCAGGAAACGGGATTCGCCGCCCGTTCCCGCGAGCCCGGACAGGTCGCCGCACCAGGCCCATGTGCCCGGGTTTCGACCCACCTTCAGCTTCACTTCCCCAGGCGCGGGTTCCACATTGCGATAGGTCACCAGCAGTTTGCCGCTCTGTAGAAGTCCGGCAGCCGGACGGTCTCCGAAGAACGGGGCGGGGCTTGGCGCGGACCAGGTGTAGCCGTCGTCAGTGGAGAGGACATAGTGTGAAGGACGGGTTGTGTGTACGTTTTCGCGCATTACGCACAGCAGCCGTCCGTCGGCCAGGCGGACGACCGAAGCTTCATCGTGCTGGTAGCCGTCTTGCTCCGCCGCCAGGACGGCGGCCGGCCATGTGCGGCCACCGTCAACCGAGTGCGCGACCGACACGCGAAAGGCGTCGGGAAAGCGAGTGCTGAAGCGCGCAATTGCAATGAGCCAGTGGGTGTCATCCAGCGCCAGCACCTTGTCGGGACAAAGTCCCTCGATATCTGTCCGGCGGCGCTCGGTCCAGGTCTGGCCGTCGTCCTGGCTCAGCCAAAGGAAATTCTGGAAACAGCGGCGGTTCTCCGGCCAGAGGCACGTGTCTGCCTCATCCGGGTAGATGCTGGCATCGCTGACTATGACGAGTCGTCCATCGGGCAGGCGGGCGATGCGCGGGCCGTTCCAGACGCTTCTATGCTGAGCGAAGGAGAGCGGCACGTCCAGGGGGCGCGCGTTGACCCAACTCTGGCCGCGGTCGTCGCTCTCAATGAGCATGATGCGCGCGTTGCCGGCTACGTGGGCATCAGACTCTCGGTAGATGCAAAGCAATTTGCCCGAGGGCAGCAGACAGATGTCGGGGAACGCTTCGTAAAGGCTATCGTCGCGTGCGATCGTTGTGTACGGCAATGATGCAGTCATAAGGCTGCCCAAGTTAGGTCTCGTTGCCGGGCGGAATGACCCGCCCCGTTTCGGGTTCAAAGAGGTGCATCTTGTCCAAATTCAAGGTCAATTCGATCGTCTCGTTGACCCGGCAGTCCACGTCCGGATCGAGTTTTGCGGTGAGCAAGGTGCCGCCGAACTCGAAGTAGGCCAGGATGTATTCGCCCAACATTTCGACAACGGTCGGGCGCACGGGTACTTGGATGCCGGACCCGTCCGGGTCCCTGCCGTTCGATCCGCTGATGTGCTCAGGGCGCAGGCCCAGGACTACCGGCTTGTTCAACTGTTCGCCGTAGCTGGCGGCAAACTTGCCGGGTAGTTCCAGTTGACGGTCTCCAAACTGAGCGCAGAGCTGGCCCGACCCGTTTCTCGACAGCTCTCCGTCCAGCATATTCATGGGAGGCGCGCCGATGAAACCGGCTACGAATATGCTCTGCGGCTCTTCGTAGATCTGCCTGGCTGTGCCGACCTGCTGGATCACGCCGTCGTTCATCAGCACGATCCGCTCACCCAGAGTCATCGCCTCGACCTGGTCATGGGTGACGTAGATGGTGGTCGTCTGCAACTGGTGGTGAAGTTGGGCCAGCTCGACGCGCATCTGTGTCCGCAGCTTGGCGTCCAGGTTCGAGAGGGGCTCGTCGAAGAGATAGACTTCCGGATTGCGCACGATGGCGCGGCCCACGGCCACGCGCTGGCGCTGACCGCCGCTCAACTCGCGCGGCTTGCGCGCCAGCAGCATATCGATCTGGAGCATGGCAGCGACCTGTTGAACGCGCGCCTCAATTTCGCGTCGGGGATACTTCAGGTTGCGCAGCGCGAAGCTCAGGTTTTCCCGCACCGACATGTGCGGGTAGAGGGCATAGTCCTGGAAGACCATCGCGACCCGCCGGGCGCGCGGATGGCGCGTGGTCACATCCTGACCGCCGATGAAAATGTGGCCGGAGCTGGCGACTTCCAACCCGGCCACTAAGCGGAGAAA
>DAOUHX010000206.1:0-6177 GCA_034428395.1 Caldilineaceae bacterium | reverse complement strand
ATTGGCCCGCCCCAGCGCGCTGCCGGCATTGTCAATCTGCGTTCGGAACAGTTCGCGCATCTGCGTGCTGTGAGAGAAGAGCCGCTCGACCAGGACCCGCTCCAGCCTGTCGCGGCGCTGGTTCAGGCGGGCGCGGGCCTTGCGCTGGCGCATGTCGCGCGCGCGGTCGCGCGCCTGGCGCGGGTTGAAGGCGGCCAGCAACAGATCGCCGAAGCTGCCGGCAATCTGGCCGATCTGTTCGGCGGCCCCCCCTTGCTGTGCCAGCAGGGTACGCCAGCCGGCGCGGTCCTCCTCGGTCACCGGATGATTGTTTACCAGGAAGAGCCTCTGTTTGATCAGCGACTCCATCGGCGCCGTCGAGGGGTTGAGCGGCGCAAGCAGGTCGGCCAGCGAAAGTGCGCCGCGCAGCCCTGTCTCCAGCACGGCTTGGCGAAATGCGTTGTCGACCGCGGTCTTGAAGCCGAGCCATGCCCCACGCTGCTCTTCGACCTCCTCGACCAACTCCTCCAGCCGGTCGTTGTCCAGCGAAAGATAGCGGGCGCGCATGCGCGCCAGCAGCCCCTGCCAGATTGAGAGTACCTTCTGGCGGCTCTGGGCGGAGACGGGCTGTCGCGGGTCGTTGAGCTCCGGCCCGGCGGCCAGCCGCCGCATACAGTCGGCCAGGAAGGCCTGCTGCCAGAAGTTGACCAGCGTCTCGTCCGGGGCGACGATGGCGGATGCGGCGAAGCTGCTGTAAACGAGATAGTTGCCCTTTTTCGGGCTTCTTTCGTTCACCACTTCGGCCGCGGCCACACTGCCCGACATGCGCTCGCGCACAACGTTGACCTCCAACCCAAGGATCTCGCTGCTGAGATGGCTGATGGCCGTCAGTTGGATGAGATGGGCGGCCAGGTTCTCGGCGTCGGTCTTGCGCGCGAGGCTGCGGCCGTCGCGGTTGGTGCGCCCGAGCAGAAAGATGAAATCGAACGGGGCGTATGGCGTGTCGGGCAGGGCGCGCTGCTCGCTGGGGTAGAGTTCGTGGAACTGTTGTGTCTCCTGAAAATAGTTCAGCTCCTTCAGGGCGGCGTAGGCGTTGGCCTTGATCCGTCGTCGTTGCAGGTCGCTGTTGATCTCCTCTTCGAGGACGTCCGGCAGGAAAAAGATGCCGACGACGCGCGCGTTGCTGCGTACGAGTGCACGCACGCGGTGGGCCACGTCCATGAACATGCCGGCGCCCGTGCCGCCGCAGAGGCTGCTGACGACGTAAACGAGCTGGTAGTTGCTCATCACGGGAAAGCGGCGGTTCTGCGCCATTTCCAGATCGCGGATCTTGTCGAGTGCTGCGTACTTCGTCTCCAGGAGTCGTTTGAAATTTACGTAGTTGCGGAAGAACGAGAGCCGCCCAATTGGGCGCAACTGTTTGGCGCCATTATGAATATAGCCCAAGGGAATCGAAGGATAGTCCCACCAGCGGGCGATTTCCGGGTGGTTTTCGAGATTGTCCACCAGCCGGGTGGCGTCGAATTTGCCCATATAGGCCGATTCATCGGCGTAGAGAGGCTCCTGGTCGAGCCGGTTGATCAGTGGTTCGGTGTCCAGTGCCAGGAGTTGAATCATCGCCGGCAGCGACTCGCCGCCCCACGCTTTGCGCAGCCGCCGCTTGACCGCGCGCACGGCATTCGTGCCCATTCCGCCTACGCCGACGACGAGCGTTGGATAGATTGTCGGCTTTTCACTGATGAACGGGGTCCCGCTCTGCTCCATATCAGGTTTCCTTCAATCGCACTTCGTAGTTCGCTCTTAGCTTCTCGAATCTGCGTTCTTCCGCAGAAATGAACCGAACGTCAGCAACCTAAGACTGAGCACCAGACATTGTTGCGTAGTCTATGCCCAAGGGTCGGCGGCGCTCGCGCCGGCAGGCGAGTTGCCCCAGACATTGTCGGGTGGGTCGAAATCACCGGACCCCTCCCGAGCAGACGGATCCGAATCCCAACTCACTTGTTCCCAGGTCGAGTCCCAGCCAGCATTGTGTGTGCCGGCGCCGGCCGCGTCTGCGAAGTTTTCGAACGCGGGCGCGACGCCGGCGGCGCCTGCCGGGCTTCCGGCCGTCGGAGGCGTTGCCCCGCCCATCTGCCTTTGCAAACCGTCGAAATCCGGCGCGACAAATGCGGTGTCCGGTTGAGGAGTCAGAGGGGTTTCCTGTCCGGGCAAGGTGATCGGTTCGTCATCCTCCACATTGTACCCGCGACTTCGGGCGCGCGCCACCGCGATGAGCAGCCCCAGCAGAATCAGCGGCCCGCTGCACAGAACAAGCGGGAAGGTATAGAACGGACGCAGCCACCATTCGACATAGCGTTGGTAGATGGTTGGGCTGCGAAAGTTGATGTCGACCGACCGCGTTTCACCGACCAGGCCGGAGATACTCAGGATCAGCTCTCCGCTGTAGAAGGAGCCGCGCAGGGCATCCTTGGGGAGGGCTTTGCGCGCAACCAGCGTTACGGGAACTTCGAAAAACCCTTCGTCATCGGGCAGTCCGTTCACTTCGACCGGCGGGGCTTCGAGGTACTGTTCATTCAGCGTCATCACGCCTTCACCGGTTTCGCCTGATGCGGCGACCCCGACCACCTGCACGACGAAAGGCGTTTTGCCGTCAAAGCGCAGGAGCAGCGTCTCGGTCGCTCTTTCGCCCGCCCGCCCCAGGTTGCCGAAATCGAGCGCGCCGGCGAGGCTCCACTCCACGTCACGAATCTGCAGGCGGAAGGGTATCGTATCGGAAAGGACATCGAAGTCCTGACCGGGGCCGGCCAGGCTGAGGACGCCGTGGCAGCTGCCCGGCGTCATCGGAGTCTGGCTCTGCAGCCGGATCGGGAGCGCCCACACGGTAATGATGGCCTGTTGCCAGCTGTCAGAGCCGCTGGCTTCGGCGGCGGCGCTACTGCCGTTTGCGGGCGCGGCGGGCAGCAGATCGCCGGCGGTGGCGGTCAGTCCGCTGCAACTGCTTTCGGTCAGTTCGACCGTGAGCCGGAAGGGCGTATCGGAGTTGTAGGCGACGGGAAGCATGATCTCTTCGTCCAGCCGGAAATTCGGCGACGTATCGAAGAGCAGTTCGCCGAAGTCGGCCTCCTGCACCTGAATACGCGCTTCGGAGCGGGGGATGTTCAGAGCGACCGGCAGGGAGGGCGCAGGCCGGACCTTCACCTCCATCGGCAGGCCGGCGGGGTTGAGAGCGGATAGATTCAACTGGCCTTCGTATGCACCGGGCCGGAGCAGTTCCAGGCCCTCCACGCGCAGCAGAGCTGCCTGGCTGCCCTGTTCCGGCACTTCGATTGAAAAGTTGAGTGATGTTTCGCGCACGATTTCGCTCGTGTCGGAGTGGCGCAGGATCAGCGAAGCCTCAAGTGTACCGATCTCCTCGACCGTGCTGGCCTGCACGGTCAGGGGCCAGCCCTCAAGCGGCATCTTCGCCAGGTCGATGTCGGTCGGCAGGCCGCGCACATAGATCGCCGGTTCGACTTCCAGCGGCGTGCGTGCGAAGTCGCCGAACCGGACCCCGTCAATCGCTGCTGTCATGAGGAAGAGCGCCTCGTAATCATGTCCGTCCTGTGGAGTGAAGCCGTCGTCGGAGCAGAGTGGACTACGGCCGGCAGCCGGACTGCGGCAGTTGAGCCCTGTGCGGTAGACGGTCTGGCTGCCGCCGTCGGTGACGTCGTACACATAGACCGCGGCCCGCAAATCCTGCGCCTTAACGCCGTCGGCAAAGCCGATCTGCAGTAGCAGGCTGCCATCGTCGCGGATGCCGGTATTCGCAGCTGAGGGTGAGAGGACCTGAGCCTTGGGCAGGTCGTCGCGGGCCTGCAGCCGGAAGGTGCGGCGCAACTGCAGCGGGTGCCTGTCCTCTCCCAACTGTAACGTCAACTCGTGCGGGCTGCCGGCAAGCTGCTGGGCGGCGACCTTCCTCCCGCTGATCGGATCCTGGCCGAGGCCGGGGATCGGTGTTGTGCCATCGAGAAGCAGCGGTTCGTCGGCGGCGGGGCCGGCCCCGGCCACAACGATCATTGGCGAACCGCCGGCAGGATAGAAGCGTGTCGAGGCCGGATTGCCCTGGACGCTTGGCGGCGGAAAGAGCAGTTCCGGGTAGCTGTCCGCCTGGACGACGGCAAAGCTGCTGAGGTCGTTCGTTTTGGCGACCCATTCCCCGGCTGGCAGCGGCGCGACCGCGACGTTCAGGTCGATATTGCCATCGTCGAGAATGCTCTGCGTCTGAACCGGCGCGCCATCCCTTTGCACTGCCGTGATCGCGGCGCGCGGGCTGACGAAGGCGATGCTGCCCGTGCCATGGCCGTTGCGAATCGAAATCGTCAGGTCACCGGCCACGTTGCGGCGGGTGACGACCGAGCGGTCCGACTTCATTTCTGCAAAGATTTCGCTGAAAATGAGCAGGAGGTCCTGCGAGCTCTTGGCCTCGCGTGCCAGGGCGGAGTGGCTCTTGATGAAATCGCCGGCGCAGCCGGCATCAGGATTGCAGAGGATCACGGGGTAGAGGAGCGCGCCCGCGTTCTCGATCTGGGCCAGCAGATTGGCAATGACGGGGCGTTGGCCTGGCACGTGCAGAGGCGCGGTCGGTTCGCCATCAGTCAGCAGGAGCACATACTGGCTGCGGCTGGGGTCGCTGTGCGTTTCGAGCAGCTGCAGCGCCTCCCGCAGGCCCAAATCCATTCGTGTGTAGCCGCGTTCGACATAGTCATCGGGCGCCTGCAGCGTCGCGGCCAGCCGGCGGCGGTTTTCCGCGCTGCCCATCTGCTGCAGGAGGCTCAGCGCGCCGACGCCCTCTGCCGTGCTGTCAAAGCGCAAGACCGCTATGCGGTCGGCGCTGTCGGCCAAATGTACCAATAGCCGCGCCGCGCTGTAACGCAGTTCGTTCGGATCGCTGGGCGCGTTGCTGCTGTAGCCTTGGCAGGGAGGGGAGGAGGGCGGCGTTCCTGCTTCCCAGGGCCAACAGGTGGCCATGCTGCCGGAATCATCGAGAATGACGATCACGTCGATTGGGTCGGCGACGGCCGGTTGGGCATTGCCGACTGTGTGCTGCGCTCCCGGGGCGCTGGTCTGGGTCAGAGCGTGTACAGGCGCGGCGAAATGTCCTGTCATCGACAGGAGGATGCAGCCGGATAGAAGACATGCAAACGCGGCATAAAGCCGGTGAAGAGCTCTTTCGTGCAGACGGCGCTCCTGTTCGGGGGAGAAAGCGTCAGTGGTTTCCCGGAGAGAGAACGCCTCCACACCCCCCGAAGGTTCCCGGTCCAATAGAGACACGTGCGCGCGCATCGGCTCCGCGTTTCCCCCGCTTCGACAACGAGGGCGGCATCCCCTTAGATGGGGACAGACCTGCAGTGAGCGAAATGCGCGCGCATGGGCTGCGCTTGTATCCATTTGGATTGTATCATAGCGCAGATTGGGAACAAAAGGCCCTGGTCAGACTGGGAAAGCGGTCCACATCGGGCCTCGAGACGAGGACGTGCGGCATGGGGATACACTGGAGATGGGGGCACGGAGATACACGCAGGTTGCGGCCAAGCAGTCTCTTCGGCGGAGGAAATCGCGAGGATAAGGCGGTACCGTTTTTGGGCGATTTGCCTACGATCCGCCTATGAAACATGCACTTCAGCGAAAAAGTGAAAGCGGCGGGTGGGCAGTCCGGACTGCCCACCCGCCGCTATGCAAGTCCTGCTGTTTTTCTATTCGCCGCTGTCGCCGCTTTCGACTCCGACTTCTGCAAGCGCCTCGGAAATCGCGCCGACGAACTGGTCGGCAGGCAGTGCGCCGGGAATCAGGCGGCCCTCGCCGCCGTAGAGAACGACGAATGTGGGCGTGCCGCGCACGAATGGCATGCCATCCTGCAGATCGCTCTGTACAGCCAGGGCCGACTCGTCCTGGCCCAGACAGCTTTCAAAAGCGTCAATATCCAGTTCATATTCAGCGGCTAGTGCCATGAAATAGCCCTTGTTGTCCGGACGGGACCAGTCAGACATTTCGGCGAAGAAGCGATGATGGAACTTCCAGAAGGAGTCCTGTTGCGCCGCGCACTCCGCGGCAATCGAAGCCGAGAAGGCA
This sequence comes from Caldilineaceae bacterium, assembly GCA_034428395.1. Classification (GTDB taxonomy): domain Bacteria; phylum Chloroflexota; class Anaerolineae; order Caldilineales; family Caldilineaceae; genus Bin5. Next base: position 90 of record DAOUHX010000206.1, on the reverse strand, counting down.
AAGGGATGGATGTTCTCGATCGGGAAATGCTTGAACACCCACATCACCTGCCCTGTGTTGACGAACTGCTCGTCCAGGACCGGCTGTGTT
>DAOUHX010000205.1:0-2057 GCA_034428395.1 Caldilineaceae bacterium | reverse complement strand
CGCCCGCAGAAGGAACGGTCCGTCAGGTCATGCGGCCAGTCGGTGTGAAAGCCGCGCCACTCCGGCGGATCGCTCCTGGGCGGAACGCTCTTGAATTCGGTCTGCGAGATACGGACGGTGGCGTGGTTGAACATTGTCCGCACGATGCTCAGCAGTCTTGCGTTGGCAAAATAGGGCGCCAGCGAGAGCATGTGGGTGACGGCAGACCAGTCGAGCTCATTGTATGCCTTGAGCCCGGCCTCCCTTGCCTCGTCAATGTCGCAGCGAATGCTGCTTATCTCACTATCGGGGATAACGCCCTTGAGAAGGCAGAAGCCGTCGCGGCGCAGCTGCGTAATCTCTTCCATCCTGTCTCTCCGCTGGCGTGAAGCCCGGCCCCGCGCATGGACCTCCGGGCGGGCGCGGTCTGAGGATACGCGAACCAGGCAGGGCGTAAAGGATCCAGAGCGGTCCTCCACAGTTCCCCTGCCTGGTTAATTTCGTCATCTTTGCGAACCGGCTAACAACCTGGTCGGGTTGCTACGATTTGCACCTGTCCCGGCTGCTTGGCGCTCTCACGTTCAGCGCCAGTCGTCAACAGAGACAGTTCCGCCGTAGTTGCACCCCATGATGCGCCAGTAGCCGTTTGTCTCACCGCCGACGACAACGACGTGGATGTCGTCAAGCTCGTAGACCGGAATCATCTCGTCCGCGTCCACCTTGAGCTTGCTGGCATGCGGTTCGACGCCGTTGAGCGCGTGCGGGTAGACGTAGTTCTCGATCAGTTGGTAGTCCCAGTATATGCCCGAGGGCATGGTCGCGTTGTCGTGGACCCACTGGATCAGCTTCTCCTTGGTGTCGAAGCCGCCGCGGTCGATGAACTGCTGCGCCGTGATCGGATCAAGCACCAGCGTCGGCGGATTGTGCGGGTTGAGACCGCGCAGCATATTGCGCACGTGGTCCTGCCAGTGCTTCGCACGCAGGCCCAGGTTGAACGCGGTTGAACGGCAGCCGCCGAAGACGCTGACCGCGCTCTGGTCGGCGTCGAAGCCGTGCTGCACGTGGAAGGGCACCCACGGGCTCCGCTCTTCATTTTCAGCAAAAGTGACACTGTTGTAGGCGTAGTTGTTGCCCTGCGAACCCAGATAGGTCACTTCGGGCAGCGAGCCGCCCTGCAGGTTCTGCGAGAGCAGGCCATAGGCGCGTCCGATCGTGGCATTGGCGTGATTGTACGGGCCCATCGCGCCGATGCCCCAGTTCATCCCGATCTCCTTGCGGACGGGACCGTTGACGACCGCCATCGACGCGGCCGAGCTTGTTGTGCTCGCGCGGGCCGACGAACAGGTCGCGGCCAGGGCCAGGATCACGGGGAAGTACTCGGGCCTGGCGCCGGCCATCACCGCGTTGACCGCTACTTTCTCGACGGTGTACTGCCAGGCTTCGCGCGTCGAGGTCGGCCGCATGTGGCCCACCACCGTGTCCGGGCTGCGGCTGGCCCCCTCCAGCATCGCCTCGACCCGCTCATCTGTCGGCAGGATGATCGGCAGCATGTCGGTCCAACGATTGTCCACGAAGAGATGGTGCAGATTCTCCTCACTGTCGGGTTCGACAAAACGGGGCGTAGAGCGGTCGAAGGCGTGCGCACGCGTCTCGTCCGCCGAGGGCGCGCGCGTGAGCGCGGCGATGACCTCGCCCATGAAGGGACGGCCGGTGATGTCGTCGGGTCCGTCGACGTAGGCGCGCAGCTGCTCGGGAGAGCGGCCCATGACCGGCTGCGGCACAAACGCATGGCGCAGATAGGGGATGCCCTGCTGCAGCGTCGAGGCCTTCACCAGCGGCTCGAAGATCCCCGTCTGGATGGAGGCCGTGGCAACGTTGTACTCGGTTTCCAGAATAATGCATTGGTCGGCGACCGCCGGCGCACAGGTACTTCAATGGCCGACGGCCATGACGGCCCCTGCCCCCTTCCGCTGGATCTCTGTATAGAGCGCCTCGTCCCGCTCGGTGTAGACGCCCGACTTGCGCCGCACCTCGATCTGTATGTCGGGCCGGTTCTCGCGAAACCAGTTCGCCATCTG
>DAOUHX010000204.1:0-3305 GCA_034428395.1 Caldilineaceae bacterium | reverse complement strand
ATTCGTCTGGGGCATTGCCAGCGGCTACCTCGGTCAACGGTTCGATCTGATCAGCCAGCGGGTCGTGGATGTACTGATGTCGTTTCCCGGCCTGATTCTGGCGCTGCTGCTTCTGGTCGTGCTGGGCGCGGGGCTCGTCACGGTGATCGTCGCCATCTCGGTCACGCGCATCCCCTCGGCAACGCGCATCACGCGTGCGGTGGTACTTTCGATCAAAGAGACTTCATACGTCGAGGCGGCGCGTATGATCGGCGCGTCGAACGTGCGCATCATGGTGCGCCACGTTGCGCCGCAGGCGGTTGCACCGATTCTGGTTGTCGCGACTTTACACCTGGGCGGGGCCATCTTCGCGGAGTCCGCCCTAAGCTTTCTGGGGATGGGCATACCGCCGCCCCAGCCGAGTTGGGGCAATATGCTTGGCGGCGTGCTGGCCGCGGCCTTTCGCCCACCCTGGTGGCTGGTGATCTTTCCCGGATTGGCGATCACAGCTGCAATTATGGCCGCCAACCTATTCGGCGACGCTTTCCGGGATTTCCTCGATCCAAAGCTGCGGCGGCGCATCGATTGAGCTTCCGGACTTACTCTCCTGGCTCTGCGTCTTCGTTAAGCTCTCAGCCCATGCAGCCGAAAGAGAACAGACTTCTCTTCAGACGGCAGCGCTTTTTCGCCTTGGAAATCGCAGCCTTTCCCCTTTTGCACGGATAACTGATAAAGTGAAACGGGTAATGCCGACTCTCATTCCAACAATTTCCCAACAAGGAGAGATGTGTGCCCTTTCAAGTCCTGGACTTCCACAAAGACATCCGCAATCTGCTGACGACGCCTGAAATCCGCGCCCGCTTCCTGCAGATCGACGTGGGCCAGACTTCGCAGAGCCATACCCACGATCTGGGACACGAAATCTTTCTGATCCTGCAGGGCCAGGCGGAGTTCACGATCGAAGGCCACGCCGAAGTGCTGGGGCCCGGTCAACTTTGCGTCGCGCTGACCGATGAAGCCCACGAGGTGCGCAATGTGGGCGACGAACCGGTCATCATGTACCTGTCGGTCACGCCCCACATCCAGCCAACCCACACCATGTGGAACGAGGACGGCACCAAGGAGCCGCCCCGTTTCGTCCTGAACACCTCTTACGACGTGGAGCCGGACCGCACGACGCCCACCGACGACATTCTCGACCAGCAGCTTGAAGCGGCGGAGGCCTGGCTGGCCGCAGTCGATGCGAATACGCGTACGCACCGGGAACAGATTGCGGCCTTCAAGGCGGCGCGGGCGGCAGGCGACCAGGAGGCAGCCCTGGCCGCGCGCGACGCGATGTGGGAGACTCTCTATCCTGCCTATCGCCGCGCCTTTGCCCTGGCCGACGTGTGGAACAGTTTCACCTCGCGCACGGTTGACACGGAATACACCGGCCCTTGAGCCGCAACCTTCCCAACAGAAAACTCACCACCGATTGGAGACAAGCAAGTGACACGAGTGAAGATCGGCGTGATTGGATGCGGGGCAATCGCACAGGTCCATCACATGCCCAACTTGAAGGAGCTGCAGGATGAGTTCGAGGTGACCGCCGTCTGTGACGTGTCGGCCGACGCGTCGCGCTACGTGGCCAACCGCTTTCACGTCCCACGGCACTTTACCGACTACCGCGACCTGCTGGCGTCCGATGTTGAGGCGGTGCTTCTCTGCCAGACGGACCCCAAAAAGGGCGTCGCGGTCGACGCCTTCGACGCCGGCAAGCACGTCTTCGTAGAAAAGCCTGTCTGCTTTTCTCTGGAAGAGTGCGATGAGATGATCGCGGCTTGCGCGCGGGCGGGCACTGTAAGCCAAGCCGGCTACATGAAGGTCTACGATCCGGCATTTGAACGGGCCAAACGCGAAGCCGCCGGCATGGACGTGCGCTTCGTTCAGATCAATCACCTGCACCCGAACAACGACCTGCACCTGCAGCAGTTCGACGTACGCCGTTTCGACGACCTGCCTGCAGAGGCGGTCCAGAACGCGATGGCAGGCCGGGAGGCCGCACGCCGCCAGGCGATCGGCGACGTTCCGCCCCACGTTGAGCGCGCCTTCTTTCTTCTCGCCGGCAGCATGATCCACGACCTTTACGGCCTGCGCGAGATCATGGGCCTTCCTGTCGAGGTGACGCATATCGAAATCTGGCAGGAGGGTCGGGCGGTCACCTTCACCCTGGTCTACGAGAACGGCGCCCGCTGCGTCGGCACGTGGATTGACTTGCCGCATCTCTGGGACTTCAAAGAGACACTGGAGCTATACGGCGACGACAAGCGGGTCATCGTAGCCTACCCAACCGGCTTTTCGCGCGGCCTCCTGTCCACCGTGTCGATTCAGGGAATCGATAGCGAAGGCACCACTTATCGCTCCGAGCCCTACATCGACTGGGACAGTGCATTCGTGCGCGAGCTGCGCCATTTCCAGGAGTGCATCGTCAACGGCAGGCAGTCGCGCACTTCGCTTGAGCACGCCCGCAAGGACGTGGGGCTGATCATCGACATTATCAAAGCGCACCAGGGGTAGTACAATAGGAAGAGGCAACCAGGCCGCAATAGGCGGAATGCCGGCAGACCGAACGCGATGCCAACGGATGTCGTCCCGTGAAAACGCTCATCGTCGCCTCAATCCAGCAGAAGATGCGTCTGCCGCAGACGCTGGATGAGTACCGCGAGGACCTGCGCCGGTTCATGCGCGCCGCGGCCAACAAACGGGCGCGCCTGGTAGTCTTCCCGGAGCTGGCCGGGGTGATGGTCATTCCACCGCTCCTCGGCGGTCTGGAGGCGAACCTGCTCAAACGAGCGGACCTGGCGCGGCGGCGGCAGTCGGGCCTGTGGCAAAAGGTCAGCGGCGGTCTTGCCGGCGCGCTCGCCGGCTGGTTCAACTCGGACTTTCGCCAAATGGCAGGCGCGTTGTTGACAACGCAGCCTGAAACGGTCCTGGAGGCATACGACGGCCTGTTTGGCGGCCTTGCGCACGAGTTTGATGTCACGCTCGTTGCGCCAAGCGGCTATCTGCCGGATCCTGTGGATGGGATTCTGCGCAATCTCGCCATCGTCTATGGGCCGGACGGCGACCGTCTGGGCTATCAGGCCAAACGCGTCCTCCATCCCGAGGACGAGGACCTGGCCCAGCCGGGCCACGAGTGGAACGTGATCCATACCCCCGTCGGGCAGATCGGGCTGATGCTGGGCGGAGACCTGCTGTTTCCGGAGGTGGGGCGGCTGCTCGCCTATCAGGGCGCGGAGATGCTCATCGCGCAGGGCGCGGCCAACGATCGCGTGCTGTACGAAAAG
>DAOUHX010000203.1:0-1696 GCA_034428395.1 Caldilineaceae bacterium | reverse complement strand
GTCTCGGCCAGGGGCCGCATCGAGGCGAATACCATCCACGCGATCGGGAAGAGGACTGCGATCACGCCGGCGACCATCAGTAAGCCAGAGAGCAGCCCGTACAGCGACAGGTAGCGCTGCACACCCAGTCTGCGGCCAAAATCGCCCAGTGCGCTAGCCATAGACGGCCTCCCGGGCCAGGCGGAGATAGAAGAACATGGCAACGCTCATGATGATCAGCATCGAGACGCTGATCGCGGCGCCGTAACCGAAATCGACGTCGCGAAAGCCGACCAGCCACGTGTAGTAGCCCAGCGTGATCGTGGAACGCGCGGGCCCGCCGTTGGTCAGCGTCCTCACCAGATCGAAGACACCGAAGGTGGTGATGAAGTCGATGGCGGTCGTCGCGACCAGGATGGAGCGCATCATCGGCAGCGTCACGAAGGCGAACCGTTGCCAGCGGTCGGCGCCGTCCACCTTGGCGGCTGCATACAGGTCGGGCGGGATGGTCTGCAGGCCGCCAAGCAGCATGATCATGTAGAACGGATACGATTTCCAGACGTTGATCACGATCAGACCCCACAGCGCGGTATCCTTATCGCCGAGAAAGTCCATTGCCCGTTCCAGGATCCCCGCCGAGACGAGCAGGTAGTTGATCGGCCCCAGCGCGTTCAGGAGCAGGGCCCACACCAGCCCCGCCGCGGCCATCGAGAAGAGCCAGGGCAGAATCAGCAGCCCCCGCACCAGGTTGCGCAGACGGTTGCTCGGCCAGTCCTGGTGCAGCGCCAGCGCAAACAGGAGACCGATCAGGGCATGAAGAACGACCGTGGCCAGCACAAAAATCATCGTATTCTTCATACTGATCCAATAGATGCGGTCGTCCATCAGTGTGAAGAAATTCTTGAGCCCGACGAAGGAAGACTGCTGGTCGCGCAGACCGGTAAACTCGTAGAAACTCAGGCGTAACACCTCGAAAAGCGGGTAGATAATCACCATCAGTAGAAAGATAATGGCCGGCGCGATCATCACATAGCCGGTCGCCTGCCGGGGCCACATCCAGCGACGTCTCGCCGGCTGCGGCGATGGTCCCTTGTCATCATGGTTCTGAACGGCAAGCGACGGACTTGATCGAGCCTCGGTCATGTCACTCTCCAACGGCGGGATTCGGATGTGCTTGAAGAAAAGGAGGATGGGAGGCGAGGAGCGAGGAAAGCTGCTTCCCCGCTCCTCTGCTATCGCGCTTCAACTTAGATTACTGGCACTGGGGCAGGTCCTGGTTCCACAGTTCGACCATGGCGTCCAGGGCGTCCTGCGCCTCGCGCTCTCCGTCCAGTACTTCCTGGAAGGCCGCCACCCACTCGTCGTGCACGCTGAAATCAGCCGTGGGCGCAAAGAAGAGATTGTGCTCCGGATCCTGGCTCAGCATCGGCGGGACCTCTTTCAGGATCGGATTGTCCATCTCCCCGAAGCGGGCGAAGTTCGCCTTGGTGGCATACGTTACGCTGGTCTGCTCGGACATGTAGATGGAGCCCTCATCGCTCAAGAGGAACTCGATGAATTTCCAGGCCTCTTCCTTGTGCTCGGAGTTGGAGGATATCGCCAGCCCGCTGCACGCCCACTGGTAGCCGCCATAGCCGGTCTCGGCGTCGGTCCAGGCAGGTGCAAACGCGATGCGCGCGTCGGCCCGGTTCAGCGTCACAGCCGACCCAACCCACGG
>DAOUHX010000202.1:0-21609 GCA_034428395.1 Caldilineaceae bacterium | reverse complement strand
CTTTACGCGGACGGCGTCGGCGATCATCTGGGTCAGGTTGGTGGGGCCCTCTTTTTCCAGCTGGCGGAAGAGTTCGGGGGCTCCCAGGATTCCGTGTTTGACGATTTCGGCCAGGCCGGCGCGGAACTCGGCCGCGGGCAATTCGGCCAGGACGTCGGGATCGATGACAACGAGGGCGGGCTGTTTGAAGGCGCCGACGAGGTTCTTGCCCTGGGGCAGGTCGACGCCGGTCTTGCCGCCTACCGAGGCGTCGACCATCGACAGCAAGGAGGTGGGGACCTGCACAAACGGCGCGCCGCGCAGGTAAGTAGCGGCGGCGAAGCCGGCCATGTCGCCGATGACGCCTCCGCCGAGCCCGATGATGGGGCTACGGCGGTCGAGCCCGGCGGCGACGAATTGGTCGTAGAGGCCCCCAACGGTTGCCAGCGACTTGTGCGCTTCGCCTTCGGGAACAGTGCAGAGAACGGGTGCGTAGCCCTCCTGTTTGAGGCTTTCGCTCAGCGTTTCGGCGTAGTGGGCGGCGATATCGTCGTTGGAGACGATGGCGGCCGGGCCTTTTGCCAGGTCTCGATTGGCGAGAAGGCGGCCCGCCTGGGCCAGGATCCCCGCGCCCAGGCAGATGTGATAGTGTCCTTCGGGCGTCGGGACGGTGATGCGCGTCATGTCGGCGATTTCGTCGTTGCCGGCCAGCGTGTCGAAGACGCGGTCGGCGACGGCGGCGGCATCGATGCCGTCGGTCGGCACGTGCAGGGGAATGCGTGCGTAGGCTTCGCGACGGCCGAGCAACAGCCGCTCGATGTTTTGCCTCTTTTCTTCACGGTCGCCCGGCAGGAGGGGGCGATCTTCGAAGGCCTCCACCCGCTCCAGCACGGTGTCGATGCCGGCGGTCAGACAGACGATTGGCCCGCTTTCGGCGAGGGATTGCCGGTTCTGGTCGTTCACCAGGGCGCCGCCGCCGGTCGCGATCACGAGGCCGGTCTCGCCCGCCAGCTGCTGGCAGAGGCGGGCCTCGGACTGGCGGAAGACCTCCTCACCTTCGTCGGCGAAGACCTCGGCGATGGTCTTTCCCAGTTCGGCTTCGAGGCGTTCATCCATGTCGACGAACCGTCGCCCCAGACGCTCGGCGAGGATGCTGCCGACGGTGGACTTGCCGGTTCCCATGAAGCCGGTGATGGTCAGGTTGGCGCTGTCGGCTATCGGGACATTGAGCGGTTGCATAGCTGTGTTCGTGAGTGCGATTGCGGGCTTGTTTCCGGCTCCGGATCAAAAGAGTGTGAACTGCGAGGCGTCGATGCGTCCGGCCTGGTGCATGAGCACTGCGTTCATCAGCTCTATGGCCAAACGCGATTCGAGCGTCACGCCGGCGCGCACACCGACGCAGGGGTCGTGGCGCCCTTTCTCCAGGGCAAAGTCGATCTCATCGAGGTCTTTGCGGACCGACTGCTGCGTTTTCTGGATTGTCGAGGTGGGCTTGAATCCGACACGGCAGACAAGGGGGGAGCCGGTGGTCATGCCGCCGATCAGGCCGCCGTGGCTGTTGGACTGGTAGCCGCTGCGGCGAATCGGGTCGTTGTTCTCGCTGCCCTTGCGGGGGATGACGCGGACACCGTCGCCCACTTCGCAGGACTGGACGGCGTTGAGCCCGCCGAGCGCGCCCATCAGGCGCAGTTTGAGACTTTGGTAGAGGGGTTCGCCGGCCAGAGACGGCGGATTGACCGCGACCACTTCGACGGCGGCGCCGAGCGAATCGCCGTCGATGCGTGTGCGCCTGATCAGTTGCCCAGCCTCCAGGGCAAACTCGGCATCGAGCGAGCGAATCTCGGCTTCGTCGAGCCTGGCTGCGACCGCTGCGACCGCATCTGCTTCGATTGTTTGCGAATCTTGCCTGTGTGCCACGTTCTGGAAGTGTTGTGCCAGGCTCAGATCGGTCTGCAGCGGGCCGACCTGCGAGATCGAGGAGATGATCTGCGTGCCGAATCGTTCCCTCAGAAAGATGCGGGCGATGGACCCGCCGACCACGTCCGAGATTGTGGAGCGGTAGCTGGAGCGGCCGCCGCCGCGAATGTCGACGAAGCCCTGAGACTTGTGATATTTGACCAGATCGGTGTGACCGGGACGCACTTCGCCGTGCGGACCGGCGAACTGGTCGTAGTGGCGTGAACGCTGCGACGTGGAGAGCACGAGCGCCGCGATCGGCTCTCCGGTTGTGAATCCTTCCTCGTAGCTTTCGGTCGCGGAGCCGGCCTCGCCGCCGACTGCGACTGCCGGTCCTGAAAGGAGAAGGTCGATCTCTCCTTCGGCGTAGAGGCCGGAGAGCAGGACCACCCTGTCGGCTTCCTGGCGCGGTGTGCCGTGGCGGTTGCCGCCGGGGCGGCGGCGGTCGAGATAGGACTGTATGTCTGCCCGGCGGAGGCGCAGGCCGGCGGGACAGCCGAAAACGATGGTCGTTATGCCGGGGCCGTGGGATTCACCGGCGCCGGCGACTGCGAAGAGGGGGCCTCCCAGGATTTCCATGCTTCAACCCCTCACAGGTCTCTGCCGCCGTCAGGCATCTGTCTTGCCGTTTTGGCTGCGGAAATGAAGGCCCGGACTTTGGCGGCATCTTTGCGTCCGGGTCCGATTTCAACGCCGCTGCTGACGTCAACGGCCCAGGGCTGAACCGCGTTGACGGCCGCGGCGACATTGCGTGGTGTCAGTCCGCCCGCGAGGACGAGGCGCGGGCAGGTGCGAACGAGTTCGGCGGCGGCCTGCCAGTCGGCGCGTTTGCCGGTGCCGCCGTACTCGTTGGGATCGTAGGCGTCGACTAGAAGCTGGGGGCCGTCTGCAGGGCCGAGGTCTGCGTACCACTCGGCATCAAGGCTGGCTTCGGCAGCGCTTGTCGGGCGCAGGGCCTTGAAGCCGCGTCCGCGGAGCGACTGGACGACTGCGGGCGGCTCGTCTCCGTGCAGTTGGGCGTAGTCAATTCTGGCGCGCCGCAAAGTCTCTTCGATCTCGTCAGGCGTTTCGTTGACGAAGACGCCGATGAAGCGCGGTATGCTGTTGGGCGTCGAGTGCGGGGCGTTTGCGGCGGCACTGTCGGTCAGTGCGGAGGTGATCTCGGCAGCCCGTTCGGGCGCGATGTATCGGGGGGACTTGCTGAAGAAGATGAAGCCCAGAAAGTCGGCGCCGGCGGCGGCGGCGCATTGAGCGTCTTCCAAATTGGTTATGCCGCAAATCTTTACTCGCGTCATTGTCTTACCTGTCCGGAGTTCTTCTCTTGCCGCAGGCCGGCGCAAACTGCAGGCTTTCAGACGCCTGCCCCGGTAACGGCCTGGACCGACACGATCAGCGGTGCGATTGCGATGCTGGGCAGCAAGTTGGCGACCCTGATCCTCTTTACTTCGAGCAATGACAGTCCGATGCCGAGGATGACTACGCCGCCGGTCGCTGTCAGTTCGATCACCCAGGGCGTCTGGCGGGACACGTCTCCCAGGCCGCCGCCGATGGCCATTGCCGCGGCGGACAAGCCGCCCTGCACGACGGCCACCGTGCCGACGCTGAGGAGAACGCCCGGCCCCAGGCTGGCGGCAAAAGGGATGGCTGCGAAACCGTCCAGAGCGCTCTTGACGGCGAGCAGGTCGTAGTCGCCCAGCAGGCCATCCTGAATGCTGCCCAGAACTGTCATCGGACCGACGCAGAATATGAGGCTGGAGGTGACGAAGGCGCGTGTTACATTCCAGCCGGCCACCCTGCCCTGCCCCAGCCGCGTGCCCCAGCGGGCCTCGGCCTGGGCGCCCAGCCAGTCGAGGCCGTCGGAAATCCGCATCAACTCGCCGAGGACGCCGCCCACCACCACACTGAACAGGGGGATGAGGAGGTTTGCCGTCCCGCTTGCCATCATGACGCCGATGACCAGCACCATCAGTCCCAGCCCGTGCATGACGGTTTCCTGCACCTTCGCCGGCATCCGGTTGCCCAACAGGGTCCCAATTGAGCCGCCGATCAGGACGGTGATGATGTTGAGAACTGTACCTGTCATAGAGCGTGCGGTCCGGGCATGGGCCAGCTGAATTCGGAGACGTCCGGGTCAGCGCCTCCCTGCGCAGACGAATTCGTGCACGATGCCGCCGCGTTCGGCGTGGGGCAGTTTGCAAAAGCTCTCACCAACCAGAATGGCGTCGCAGCCCATCTCTGCCATGCGCTTTACGTCGTCCGGATTGCGGATGCCACTCTCGCCGACCAGGATTCTGTCGGCCGGAACGCGTTCTCGCAGCCGGGCGGTTGTCTCGATGTCGACGTCGAATGTCTTCAGATCGCGGTTGTTGACGCCGATTATCTGCGCGTCCACCTCCAGCGCGCGCTCGACTTCGGCTTCGTCGTGGACCTCGACGAGCGCGGCCATACCGAGCCGGTTGGTCAGGTGGAGCAGTTCCCGTAACTGCTGGTTGCCCAGAACGGACACGATCAGCAGCAGCGCGTCGGCGCCGGCCGCGCGCGCTTCGTAGACCTGGTAAGGGTGATAGATGAACTCTTTGCGCAGGAGCGGCGTGGACAGCTCACTGTCGAGCAGGTGTTCTTTAATCTCGGTCAGGTAGGAGAGCTGTCCCTGGAAGAAGCGGGCGTCGGTCAGGCAGGAGATTGCGGCGGCGCCGTTGCGCGCGAATGTTTCGCCGATGGCAGTCGGCGACCAGTCCTGTGCGATGAGTCCCTTGGAGGGGCTGGCGCGTTTGACCTCGGCGATGAGGCTGGCGCCGGCTTCGGCGGTGAGCGCGGCGGCGAAGTCCAGCGGTGGTTCGGTGACGGCGGCGAGCGCCTTGAGCTGCTCGAGAGGCGCCTCTTCGAGCAGCCGCTGCACCTCCTGCCGCTTCCAGGACATGATCTTGTCGAGGACCTGTCCTTTGTGTTTGCTTATATCCAACTGCGAGAACCTGGCCATTGGGTCACTGTCCGCCGCTCAAACTCCGGGTTTTCTGGATGAAACTGTCGAGCAGGTTGTTGGCGGCGCCGCTGTCGATCGATTGCGCGGCGGCGTCCAGGCCGGCCTGCCAGTCGCCGCCGGCGGTTGCGAGGGCGGCGGCCGCGTTCAATAGTACCACATCCCGCTTGGGGCCGCGCAGTTCGCCGCCCAGTATGCCGCGTGTGATGGCCGCGTTCACGGCGGCGTCGCCGCCTTTCAGCTCGTCCAGGGGTGCGCCGGGCAGTCCGAGGTCGGCGGCAGAGAGTTCGCCTTCGTGCACGGCGCCGTCGCGCAGCTGGCTGAAGCGATTGACGCCGCTGGTGGTGAGCTCGTCGACCGCACGCCCGTCGTCGGTTGTGCCGTGGACGACGAAAGCGGCGGTGCATCCCATCTGGCCGAGGACCTCAGCCATCGGCGTCGTCAGGTGGGGGCTGGGCACGCCGATAACCTGATGGGTGGCGTTGGCGGGATTTGTAAGTGGTCCGAGAATGTTGAAGACGGTACGGGTGGCCAGCTCGCGGCGCGGACCGATGGCGAATTTCATGGCCGGGTGGTAGAGGGGGGCGAAGAGAAAGCCGATGCCGACCTCCTCGATGCAGGCTGCAACCTGTTCAGGGCCGAGGCCCAGCTCCACGCCCAGTTCTTCCAGGACATCGGCGCTGCCGCACTGGCTGCTGGCGGAGCGGTTGCCGTGTTTTGCGACCTTCTCGCCGGCGCCGGCGACGACAAAGGCGACGGTGGTGCTGATGTTGAAGGTCCCGGTCTGGTCGCCGCCGGTGCCGCAGGTATCGAGCAGGCGCTGGCCGTTGAGGGCGGGGCGTACCTGGACTGCGACGCGTTTCATGGCGCGGGCGCAGCCGGTGATCTCGGCAACGCTTTCTCCCTTCTGGCGCAGGGCAGCCAGAAAGGCGCCGATCTGGGCGTCGGTGGCCTCGCCGCCCATTATCTGCGTCATTGCCGCGTCGGCGGCGTCGGCGCTGAGGTCTTGTCCGGCGAAGACGGTCTCCAACGCCTCATGAATTGGTGATGCCATCAGTCTTCCTCCTCTTGTCCCGATGGGAGTTTGCGGTTCGTGTGCCGCAGGGAAGCGCTCAGCCGGCCGCCGGGACAGTCGTATGCAGCTGTCTCAGCTGAACGTTCATAATCCGTTCCATTTCGGCGGCGAGCAGCGCACCATCTGCCTCGCTCAGCGGTGGCAGCTCCCAAATCTCGAGCGAGCTGCGGACGGCGGCTGTCAGTGCGCTGACGAGAAAGGCGCGGTAGGGCGAAGCAGGGCTGTCCGACGCCGGGGATTGCTCGGCGGGGGCCGGCATCTCCCCTTGCCGGACGCCATCGAGCAGAAAGGTCACCGCCTGAAAGTTGAGGAGCCGCAGGTAGAGCTCGACTCGATCGGGCAGGCTCGGGTCTGCCGGGCAAGGTCCGTAGCAGTCCAACCAGATCTCGCGGCTATGCTTCTCCCAGTTCTTTCCTTCGAAGAATAGAAAGCGGGCGATTTCCTGGGCAGGGTCGCCAAGGCCGAAGAATTCCCAGTCGACGAGCAGGACCCGGTCCATGTGGAAGAGGGCGTTCTGCACGGCCAGCTCGCCGTGGACCGGGGCGGGCGGCGTCTCGCCCAGCTGCTGCAGTGCGCCATCCAACGTACCGTGCGCGGCCGACCACAGCATGGCGAGGATTTCGTCCAGGAGCGGCGCAGGGCACTGCTCGATCCAGGCCTGGAGGGGGGCCTCGCCCGCCTGCCAGATCTGCCAGAAGGTTAGCAGGTTGAACGGGTGCGGGCTGAAGCGCTGTAGTGCGCCCGGGTCGGCGCGGTGGACGCGGGCGACCGTGTCGGCGAGCGCGGCCCTGTGGTGGGGATCCGTCAACTGGACCGGCTCGCCGGCGGCCCAGCGGTAGACAAGGAGCTGGCGCGGCAGGCCGTCTGGATAGCGATCGTACCAAAGGGGTTGCGGCGCCAGACCGGCGGCGGCGAACTGTTCGTGTCCGCTGAACTGGCGCCGGCTGCGGGCCTGGCCGGCGTCGGTGAACATCTTGACGACCGCGTCGTGTCCGTCGCCGGTGCGAACGCGCCAGAGCAGGTTGTCGCGCCCCTGCCAGTGGTGGACAATCGTCACTTCCCGGTTGCGGAAGCGGCTGGAGGCGGCATCGTTGAGATAGCTTAGAATGGCCTGCGTCCAATCGATCATGTCTATTCCGACACTCAGATGCTCAGGAAATTTCGCAGCAGGTCGTGGCCGTACTGGGTCAGGATGCTTTCGGGGTGGAACTGCACGCCGAAGATCGGCTTAGTGCGATGTTGCACGCCCATCAGCTCGCCCTCTGCCGTGTGTGCGGTCGCAATCAGTTCGGGGGGCAGCGGCTCCTCTACGATGAGGCTGTGGTAGCGGGTGGCGGTAAAGGGGCTAGGGATGCCTTCGAAAAGGGCGCCGCCTCTGTGAAGAATGGGGCTGACCTTGCCGTGCATCAGCCTGGGGGCGCGTATGACGGCGCCGCCGTGGACATGCCCGATGCACTGCTGCCCGAGACAGACGCCGAGGATTGGTGTGTGCTCGCCGAGATGGCGAATGACGTCGTTGCTGACGCCGCTGTCTTCCTGGGGCGTTCCCGGCCCGGGGCTGATGATGACGCGGCTCGGCTGCTGTTCCATCAGCTCTTCGACCTCGATGGCGTCGTTGCGCCAGACGTGGATGCGGTTTGCGTCCTCGCCACCTGGCAAGGGGGTCTCCCGCACGATTTCGCCCAGAAACTGAACCAGATTGTACGTGAAACTGTCGTAATTGTCGATGACCGCGATCATTGTCCGATCCTTTCCAAGCCTCGTTTCTACGCTTTGGCCAGCCTCTTTTGGCGGCGTTCATTGGCGCGGCGAATGCGGTTCCAGACGCCGGTCAGCCCCATGGCCTTTTTCATCTCCATCAGTGTTTGCCGCGCCTCCTCCTGCGCGCGCTGGGTGCCTTCGTAGATGAGCTGGTCGGTGTAGCCGGTCTGCTCGGCGTAGTAGGCGCGGCGCTCGCGGATCGGTTCGAGGAAGTCTTCGAGCGCGTTGTACAGTTTGGTCTTTACTTCCACGTCGCCGACGGCGCCCTCGCGGTAGCGTCTTTTGAGGTCCTCCACTTCGGCCTTGTCGGGGTTGAAGGTCTCGTGATAGCTGAATACGGGATTGCCTTCGACGGTGCCGGGGATGTCGGCGCGGATGCGATTGGGGTCGGTGTACATGCTCATGACACTTTTTCTGACGCTGGCGGAGTCGTCGCTGAGCAGGATGGCGTTGCCCAGGCTCTTGCTCATTTTTGCCTGGCCGTCGGTGCCGACGAGCGTGCCGCCGACGATGTAGGCGTCGGGCAGGGGGAAGACTTCGGCGTAGGCGTTGTTGAAGCGCCGGGCGATCTGGCGGCTAATCTCGATGTGGGACTCGTTGTCCTTGCCGACCGGCACGAGATGGGCGCGCGGCATGAGGATGTCGGCGGCCTGCAGGACGGGATAGCCGAGCAGATTGTAGGGCATCTGCTCCATGCCGGCGGCGGCGGCCATGTCCTTGATGGTAGGCAGCTGCTGCAGGCGCTCAACGGTTACCATGCCGCTGAGGATGAGGTGCATTTCGTAGATCTCGTGTACGGCCGACTGGAGGTAGAAGGAGGTCTTCTGCGGGTCGATGCCGATTGCGAGGTGGTCGAGTACGATGTCGCGCGCGTTCTGGCCGATCTGGGCGACGTCCTCCTTGGTCGGCTTGGTGGTCAGCATGTGAAGGTCGGCGATGATGAAGAAGCATTCGTACTCTTCCTGGAATGCGAGGCGGTACTGCAGGCTGCCGACGTAGTGGCCGAGATGCAGCTTGCCGGTGGGACGGTCGCCGGTGAGGATTCGTCTCTTGGTTGTCATGGCTTACTCCCGGGAGTGCAAAGTCTGGGAAAACACGAATTTCAGTGGCATGGTTCAGTTTCCAAATCCCTCTTCGGCGCGCTGCACGGCTGCAGAAAGGGCTTTGGCCTTATTCAACGTCTCGTGCCATTCGTAGGTGGGGTCGCTGTCGGCGACGACGCCGCCGCCAGCCTGCAGATGGCAGGTCTTGCCCTGCATGACGATAGTGCGGATGGCGATGCAGGTGTCCATGGTGCCGTCGTAGTCGATGTAGCCGACGGCGCCGGCGTAGAGTCCGCGGCGGAGGCCTTCGAGCTCTTCGATGATCTCCATCGCCCGCACTTTGGGTGCGCCGCTGACGGTGCCGGCAGGAAAGGTGGCTTTGAGCAGGCTGATGGCATCGTGGCCGTCGGCGAGCTGGCCCTGCACGTCGCTGACGATGTGCATCACGTGGCTGTAGCGTTCGATCACCATCATCTCGGGCACCTGGACGGTACCGTAATCGCATACGCGCCCCAGGTCATTGCGACCGAGGTCGACCAGCATCACGTGTTCGGCCCGCTCCTTGGGGTCGTTGAGGAGCCCTTCGGCGAGCGCGTCGTCCTCGGCCGGCGTCTGGCCGCGCCAGCGGGTGCCGGCGATGGGATGGAGAAAGGCGCGGCCGTCTTCGAGCCTGACGTGCATTTCCGGGCTGGAGCCGATAATCCAGAGCGGTTCGCGGCTGCCGGAGGCTTCGCTGAGCCCGGCCATGTCGTTGAACTCCAGAAAGTACATATAGGGGGAAGGGTTCAACATGCGGAGGGCGCGGTAGATGGCGAACGGCTCTGCGTCGGTGGCGCGGCTGAGGCGCTGGCTGGGCACGACCTGGAAGATGTCGCCGGCGGCGATGTACTCTTTGGCCCGTCGAACGATCTCTTCGTACTCGTCCTGGGTGAAGTTGCTGCGCCATTCGACGCGGCTGTCTACGGGCGGGTTCTTCGGGTGTGAGAAGGGCTGGCGCAGGTCGCTGACGATAGCGTCGATGCGGGCGAGTGCGTCGTCATAGGCAGCCCGGAGCTCCTCACTGGTTGGCGCGCTCTTCCCCTCGAGGCGCAAGTTGGCGATGACGAGCAGCTTGTGCTGGACGTGATCGAAGACGACCAGGTTGTCGCTGAAGAGCAACAGCATATCGGGGATATCCAGTTTTTGCTGTGCGGTCTGTGGCAGGCGCTCGATGAATCGGACGGTGTCGTAGCCGAAGTAGCCGACGGCGCCGCCGGAGAAGCGGGGCAGTCCCGGGACCTCGACGGGCCGGCGTTCGGCCAGCAGAGTGCGGACGGCGTCAAAGGGGTCGCCCCGGCGCCGTTCCAACTCGGCGCCGTCGCCTGAACCGACGACGAGCCGGTCTGCGCGGGCACAAAGGGTCAGCGGTGGCCGCACGCCGAGGAAGCTGTAGCGGCCGACCTGCTCCCCCTTCTCGACGGACTCCAGCAGGAAGGAGGGGCCGCCGTTTCGCAGCTTGAGGTATACGGAAACGGGTGTTTCGAGATCGGCGGGCAGCTCGCGGAAGACGGGGATTGTATTGCCGCAGGCCGCCAACTCCTTTACTTGCTCGAGCGAAGGGCTGTAGGTTGCCATCGTAACTTCCTTTCTCGCTGTTTTGCGGCGGGTCTCCGCCCAAAAAAGAACGTCCCCCAGCGCGGCATTTCTGCCAACGCCAGGGGAC
Source organism: Caldilineaceae bacterium (assembly GCA_034428395.1). Lineage (GTDB taxonomy): Bacteria > Chloroflexota > Anaerolineae > Caldilineales > Caldilineaceae > Bin5. Next base: position 11,113 of record DAOUHX010000202.1, on the reverse strand, counting down.
GAGGTCTTTTGGGACGCCCGCGGTGCCACCCTTGTTAGACCGGCTTTTGCCAGGAACAAAAAATCCCCTGCATGAAACGCAAGGGAAGCCTGCACCAGTCTCACTCATCGCGGCCGGTCAGTCATTGGGAGTTCGTAACTGGCTGGGCCGCGGCGCCCTGGTAACGGTGGCGTCTCCGGGTCCGGCTACTGTGCAGTTCAACTACTGTTCACCGGCCGACTCCCCGGCCCATTCACGTCCTGCGCTGTTGCCCCGTTTCCACCGTTCGGGGGGCTCTCTGGAACCCGCTTTGGGCGCTACTCTTCCGGTTCGCGGTCTTTCGCGTTCAGTTGTTGCGGCGCAGTATACGCGGTTTGAGCGAAGGTGTCAAATGGCGCCTCGTGCGGAAATGCAGGCCACATTTGGGGTGGGAATGGTCTGGGGGGAGTTCTTCCCAGCGGTTGCTGCAACTGCTTACCGGCTTTGGGAGAGGCCGAGGGAAGGCACATGGCCAGACTGCAGTGGATAGTGGCCAGGAACTGTAGGCGCCGGTGGAACGCGCGAGCGGCTGGCAGCGTGCACACACGGTGGCATATTTACAGGGGGGCGTTGCGGGGGGTGTCCCCCCGCAAAAGGGAGGGCCGGAACGGCCCGACCGTCCAACGGCAGTGGCCAGTGGTCAGTTGCCAAGAAGTGCGTGGGCCGGCCACGGCTTGGCTGCTACCAGAGGCTAAGGGATTTGCAGCCCAGATTGTGACTAGACGCCTCGTGCGCAGTCATCGACAAGGCAATTCAGTTCAATTATACTCAGAGCGATGGCAGTTTTCTGATTGGACGGGGCAAGCGGCAGGACGCGAGACTCCAGTCCGCCGGCATAAAATGGGGAGAGCCAGGCATGAAACGAATCGACTTTGAGTATTACTGGACAGAAGACCAGCCTGTGAACGGCAAGGTCTACGGCGTCGAGGAGATTTTGGAGGACGCCGACATGGGGGGCATTGATCACGTCGTTCTGATCGCCGGCCCGATTCCGAATCCGAACAACAGCGGTTTGGCGGAGTTTGTGGAGGACGAGCCGCGGCTTATCGGCTGCTGCCAGATCAACCCGCTGCACGGCGCGCCTGCGGTCAAGGAGCTTGAGACGGCGGCGACAGTGTGGGGCATGCCGATCCTCAAGCTGATGTCGGTCGGATGCAACTACGATATATTCGGCCAAGCGCCGCTGCCGGTGCTGGACAAGGCGCGTGAACTGGAGCTGGTGGTGAACATTCATTCGGGCGCGCGGCACAGCACGCCGGCGCAGATTGGGCTGGTGGCCGCGCGCTATCCTGAGCTGCCGATCATCATGGAGCATATGGGGTACCGCGACGGGGTCAGCGAGGCGCTCGAGGTGGCGAAAATTTTTCCGAATGTCCATCTGGGCACAAACACGGTGGCGGAGCCGCTTTTCATTATGCGGGCGGTGCAAGAGATCGGGCCTGAGAAGATCTGCTTCGCATCAAACGGGCCCGGCGTGCCGATGGATTTCGCAGTTGAGTCGATTCTGAGGCTCAAACTGGGCGAGGAAGCCGAAGGGCTGGTGCTTGGCGGCAACTTGGCGCGCCTATTGGGAATGGACTGAGGGGGAAAGCTGCGATGAAGCTAGCTGCTTACGAGGCGATCGCGCCGCGCGCGGAGCTGGGCGAGATTCTTGCGCGCTCAGTGGACCACCTGTCGGCGATGCCGAAGGAGAGGCTGTTTCGCGACTTCGAGGCCGACCCCGGGGGATGGGCGTATGGGGGCGACTTCGTAGGCCGCTGGCTGGACGGCATGGCGCATTACCATCGCATGCCCCAGTTCCAGGGGCTCGATTCCGGCATCATGGACGTGGTCGAAAGGCTGATCGAATTCCAGTCGGCGAACGGCTTTTTCGGGCGCAATTACACGCAGTCGGAGTACGGCGGCACGTTGCAGATTGCCAATGCATTGCTGGAGGTGAATCAAACGTTCGGCCATCCAGCCGCGCTGGCGTCTGCGACGAAGGCGATTGCGTTTTTCATGGGAAACGTATCCCCCAGGCACGGGGCCAACGTACGTCCGAAACTGAACAACACGTACATTCCTCCTGAAGCGGGGCGTTCGCGCATTCGCCCGGATACGCTTGTGCCGATGAATCAAGGCTACCGCTGGTTCTTCTCGCTCGACGTTTTTGCCCGCTACTACGACCTGACCGGAGACCGGGAAGCGCTGGCATATGCGCGGGCGGTCTTTGAGCAAGTTGACGCGCTCAATCCGTGTCAGGAGTACGGCGCGATCACGGGCAATTTCCACGTCCTGATCCACATCTATCGGGGCCTGCTGGAGCTGTGGAGGCGCACTGGCGACGGCGATATTCTGCTGAAGACGGTCTCATTCTGGGAGTGGATACGCGACACGAAAGCGCATGTATCGGGCGGCGTGCAGGAATGGCTGATTGCCGGTGAAGAGATGGACCAGCCGACGATAGAGGACCGCGACGATCTGTTCTTCAGCGGGGAAAAGGAGGGGCGCGACAAGATCGACGAGACCTGCACGGTCTCGGATTGGATGATGCTGAGCTTTGAGTTGTACAGGGCAACTGGAGAGGGCCGTTTTCTGGACATTGCGGAGGAGATATTCTGCAATCATCAGCTGTTCGACTTTGCGTCGAACGGCGGCTGGTGCGGTCATCGCAGTCTATGGGGCGACGCCGGCTGTGTGTGGGACTTCTGCTGCTCGCATCACGGTCCGCGCTGCCTGGTGGATTCGCTCCGGTATGGGGTGACAGCCGAGGGGGACAGGGCGGAGGTCAATCTCTATGTGCCGCTGGAGACGCAGGTCGACACATCGGGCGGACGTGCGCACTTGATCGTGGAGCCGACATCTGACATGAGCACTGCTCTGATCAGCTGTGGGCAGGCGACCGAGGGCAGGTTCAAAGTGCGGCTGCGATGTCCGCCGTGGAGCGAGGCGATTACGGTTGAGGGGGCCGAACGGCTGGCGGACGGCAGCCTGGAGGTCGAGCGGCAATGGCGACCAGGCATGGGAATACGGGTCGAGTTCAGGCCCCGGCGCGGCCTGGACGTGCGTAGCGGCGGGGCCGGCATAACGATCGGTTCTGCTGGCAATCCGGTCGGCGCGCTGCGGTCCGGCCCTTGGGTTTATGCTCTGCGCGAGGAGGAGCTGGGCGAGTTCGGTCTCCAAACAGAGAGGGTGGAGGTGGAGACCGACCAGGAGGACGGCGTCTCCCGCACGGTCCTGAGGCTGCCGGCCGCGGCCGACCGCCTGATTGCGGTCCACTCGAATGCGGCGCTGGCCCCCGGCTCAGCGGGTATCTCTTTTCGAGTGTATCTTGAAGATGATCTGGCCTACGACAGCGGGACTTACAGGGCGCTGAGTTTCAGCAACTTCGTCGAGCTGCCGCTGGATGGGGCGCGCACTGTCGCACTGGAGGTGCGGTCACCGGGCGGCGGCGTTCCCCTGGATTTGGGACGGTGGCGCGACGTGCGGATTGTGACCAGCGACGGCAACGTTACCTTTTTGGACGGCGCGGTCCGGTCCGGCGGGGGCAGCGTGGCACTGCGGAACATTTATTTCGACGGCGAGCGGTCGTCGATCCAGGCGTTGACGGATGGCAGAGTTCGGGCCGCTGTATACAGTTGCGAAGTTGAGGAATGGAGGGTCACTTTCGATAAGTTGCCGGCGATGGGCAATGAAGTCGAGGACCCGGACTACGATCAGATGGGGATCGGCGCGGTCCAACTTAAGCCGGCTCCATTTCGCGTCTGGCTGCCGGTCCGCTAACGGCCCATTGCGCAAGCGAAGGGCCGGCACTGCAGTAAGTTTTCCTGTGGGGAGGCGCTAAGGATGGCTTAGGACCCCGTCTTCCTGACCGGGCTGCGGCATTTGGACGAGGGCGACGCCGGCCTCCTGCAGGAAGCGGCGGCTGTTGTCGTCGGGGTAATGGCCGGCATAGATGACGCGCTGGATGCCGGCGTTGATTATCATTTTGGCGCAGGTGAGGCAGGGCTGGTGCGTGACGTAGATCATGCTGCCGTCGGTGCCGACGCCGTGGAGGGCGGCCTGGATGATGGCGTTCTGCTCGGCGTGGAGGGGGCGGACGCAGTGGCCGTCGATGATCAGATGGCCGACGTCGTCGCAGTGGGGCAGGCCGGTTGGTGCACCGTTGTAGCCAGTGGCGAGGATGCGTCTGCGGCGGACGATGACGGCGCCGACACGGGCGCGATCGCAGGTGCTGCGCGAGGCGACGGTGAAGGCGATCTGCAGAAAGTATTGGTCCCATGTAGGGCGAGGGGTTTGGGGCGCTGTCATGCGGGGTCTGGCCGCCGGATCAGTCCAGGCGGCGAGTAGCTCCGATCGGGACGTTCACCTGTCCGTTGGAGGAAGGATTTGGGGCCGGCTTGGGCGGCTTCTCTTCTTCCTCTTCGGCGTGTGTGTCGTGGAGGAGGTCGGCGAGGATTCTGAGCGAATCGGCCTCGGTGTCGGAAGCAAGGATGACCGTCTCGTGCAAGGTGCGCTCGCGGCTGAAACGGCCCTTCTTGGGAACGTGAATCTCGTGCTCGACGGCGACGCACGGCTGCGTTTCGCGCCCGAATGAGACGGTACCGAGGCGGACATTGCGGACCGACCTTGGGAAGAAGAAGACGTACCACATTCCGACATCTTTTTCGGGCCACAGCGCCAAGAGGGACAGTTTGGGCTGTACAAGGCAGATTACGGCGTGTTCGCGGGTTGCAAAGGTACGGAAATAGCCCTGCAACCAGGTGAATCGTTCGTTCTTACCCTCCACGGTGAAGTAGCCGGTGGCATGGATGGGCACCTTATCGGAGGGGGCCAGCGCCTGGGGCCTGATCTGCGGCAGCGGCGCTTCTTGAAACCGAACGTAGTCACGGCTGCGCCAGTGGCGGCGGAGCCAGAAGAAGCCCCCCAAGAGAAGCAGGCATATTGCGGCCGTCAGCCAGTGGCCAGGGACAAGCCCCAGGGCGCCCAAGGCGCCGACAAAGAGGAGGAGGATGTTTACCCAGCGGCTAACAGGGGCGCCGGCCAGCAACATGCGGTCGAAGTAGTAGATGAGGCGGGACACGGTTCGGTCCGAGTCTCCCGGCTATTGGTGGAGGGCGGCGGGCCGACAGTTTGAGAAGACCCCGCCCTGTGGGGCGAGGCCGGGTGCACGCGCTGTCAGGCTGCCTTGGTTGCGCTGCGCTCGGTCCACTCAGGCGGGCGCGGGCAAGGTTCCCCCACTCAGTCCCAGCTCTTGATCGCGGTTGTCTTCTTCGCGTGGAAGGTCGTTTTCGTCCCGTTCGGAGGCGGGCGTGCCGCTGGGCAGCGGCTCTTCAAGGCCGTCAGCCGATTGGAACGGGTCCTCGCCGCGCATTATCGCCTGGAATTCGCGTGCGTGCAGGGTCTCGTGTTCGAGCAGGGCGGCGGCCACTGCGTCGAGCCGGTCCTCATAGGAAATCAGAATTTCGCGGCAGCGGCGGTGCGCTTCGTCCACCAATTTGCGCACTTCTTCGTCGATTTCCTGGGCAACCTTGTCGCTGTAGTTGCGGGTCTCGGCAATTCCGCGGCCGAGAAAGACCATTTCCTCGCGCTCGCCGTATTGAATTGGCCCGAGCGCCTCGCTCATGCCCCACTGCGTAATCATCTTTCGGGCCGTATCCGTAACTTTTTGTAGATCGCTTCCAGCACCGTCTGTCACATCTCCTAAGCGAATCTCTTCCGCGACCCGCCCACCCAAAGACACCACGAGAACGTCACGAAACTTATCTTTGGTAGGTAATTTCGACTCCTCTTCAGGCAAGTATTTGGTGTAGCCCAAGGCCATTCCTCGCGGTACAATGGTCACCTTTTCCACCTGGCCCTCTTCGGTCAAAGCATATCTGGCTACGGCGTGACCGGCCTCATGGTAGGCGACGATCTTCTTCTGCTGGCGTGTCAAAATGTGGCTGAGCCGCTCAGGGCCCATCAGCACGCGATCGATGGCTTCTTTGAATTCATCCTGACCGATGGATCGACGGTTCCGACGGGCGGCCAGAATTGCAGATTCGTTGACCAGATTCTCGATGTCGGCCCCGACGAATCCGTGCGTCTCTTTGGCAATGACATCTAAGTCTATGTCGGTCGCCAGAGGCTTGCCTTTCACATGGACATCCAGAATCTGCCGACGTCCTTTCACGTCAGGAGAATCCATTGTGACTTGGCGGTCGAAGCGGCCGGGCCGCAGCAGGGCCGGGTCCAGAATGTCGGGCCGATTGGTTGCGGCGATGATGATAATGTTGACGTCGGTATCGAAGCCGTCCATTTCGACGAGGATCTGGTTGAGCGTCTGCTCCCGTTCATCGTGGGAGCCGCCGAGGCCGGCGCCGCGATGGCGGCCGACGGCGTCGATTTCGTCGATAAAGATGATGCAGGGCGAGTTCTTCTTGGCCTGCTCGAAGAGGTCGCGCACGCGGCTGGCGCCGACGCCGACAAACATTTCGACGAATTCGGAGCCGCTGATGTTGAAGAAGGGGACGCCGGCTTCACCTGAAACGGCCTTGGCCATCAGCGTCTTGCCTGTGCCGGGCGGCCCGACCAGCAGCACGCCCTTGGGGATGCGGGCGCCGAGCGAGGCGAACTTTTGCGGTTCTTTGAGGAATTCGACGACTTCTGCCAGGTCCTGCCTTGCCTCTTCATTGCCGGCCACGTCGCTGAAGTTCACGGTCGGTTTGTCGCCGGTGAACATGCGGGCGCGGCTCTTGCTGAAGCTGAAGGCCTGGTTGCCGGCGCCCTGGGCCTGACGAAGAATGAAGATGAAGAAGACGGCGATCAGAATTATAGGCAGGAGGGCCAGGAGGATGCCACCATAGACTTCCCACCCGCTGGGCGCTTCGATCTGCAGAACGAGGGCCGAAAGCTGATCTTCGGTTACGCCCAGGTTCTGGAGCGTTTCGACGAGGCCGACGCCTATCTCCTTGCGCGAAGCGATCAGTTTGCCGCCGCTGAAGGCGATCACCTCATCACCGTCGACGTGGAGTTCCTGCACGTTGCCGCTTCGTACCAGCGAGGCAACTTCCGCGATCGACATGGTCGCTGAGATATTGTTGCCCTGATTGCTCAGAATTATGTAGAGAAACGCGCCCAGAGCTACGACCAGAAGGAAGTAGATCATGCCGTTTCGAACTCGTTTGGAATCCATAGTTCCTCTTGCGCCCCGGGAGGGTAAGAACTGTAGGATGGTGCGAAGAGTCCGGAGAGTCTTGTGGGAGGCGTAGCGCCACCCCGTCCCTCACACACTCATGACAGTTCCAACACCTCACTTCCCGCACAGGCAGCCTGCTCAGAACCGTTCGTTCTGATCGAGAGTCTAGCATAACGGTTGTCGCAGGTCAAACAAAACACGAATCGCCTTTGACGGCGTGCTCTACATCCATTTTAGGTGTTTGCGGCGGCGATGCCGTAAGGCAGCTTCCTACTTACGCCGGGCGGAGGGTGAAGACGGTAATTTCGGGGCGGCAGTTGAAGCGGTAGGGGAGGGGCCAGACACCCAGGCCTCGGTTCGTATAGAGCTGATGGCTACCGACACGGTAGAGGCCGATCGGGTAGCGGCGGGCCATGTGGGGCAGGATGTGGGCCCGGCTTCGCCTGCCGGCGCCGTCGGGCCGCCTGGACGGGAGCCGCACCTGGCCGCCGTGGCTGTGGCCGCCGAGTTGCAGGGCGATGGGGGCGCCGATGGCGCGAATGTTGTCGATGTAGTCCGGCTCGTGGCAGAGCAGCAGGTTGGTGTTGCCGGAGGGCGCATTGCGCAGGGCCGTTTCCGGTTGCGGGTGGCCGGACCAGGCGTCGTCGATGCCGGCGACGGTGAGGCCGGCGGCGGCTTCGACGCTCTCGTTGACCAGGAGACGGACCGGCGTTTCGGCCAGCGCGGCGCCAACGGTAGCGCGGTCGCTCCAGAGGTCGTGATTGCCGTAGACGGCGAAGGCGGGCGCTTCGAGCCGGCGGAGGGGATCGATCAGTCCGGTGGCAAAGGAGGCATCGCGTCCGACGAAGTCTCCTGTCAGCACGACCAAGTCGGGCTCGAGGCGGTTGACCCGGGTGACGGCGTCCAGCAGTTTGGCTTGGGATGTGAACTGGCTGAGATGGATGTCGGAGAGCTGGGCGATGCGGAGGCCGGACAGCGGTTCGGCGAGGCCCGGCAGCGTCAATGTAACCGGCTCCAGGTCGACCCAGTTTGGCTCCACAGTGCGGGCGTATCCGAAGCCGGCCGCGCCGGTCGATGCGGCGGCGGCGAACAGCTGCAGGAAGTGGCGCCGTGTCAAACCGGTGCCGGACATAGGCAGCAGCCTGGAGACGAGGCGCGGCTGTTCACGAAGGGGAAGCTATCCCTTGATGCCGGAGACGACGATGCCCTGAATGTAGTAGCGCTGCGCGAAGAAGAAGAGCAAGAGCGGCGGTACCATTGCAACGACCGAGGCGGCCATCATCAGGTTCCACAATGGTCGGGCCGCGGGGCTGGCATTATTCTTGAAAAAGTGCAGTCCGATGGCGACTGTGTATTTGTCCATAGAACTGATATATATGAGCGGTCCCATGAAGTCGTTCCAACTGGCCATGAAGGAGAAGATGGCGACCGCGCCGAGGGCCGGTTTGATCATGGGGAGGATGATCCGCCAATAGACGCCGAACCAGCTGCAGCCGTCGATGCGGGCGGCATCGTCGTAGTCGGCGGGGATGCTGTTGATGAACTGGCGGAGGAGGAAGATGAAGAAGGCGCCGCCACCGAACCAGACTGGCAGGACCAGGGGCCAGTATGTGTCGAGCGTTTTGAGGTTTTTGAAGATGATGTAGAGGGGGATCATGGTCACGTGGCCGGGTACCATCATCGTTGCCAGCATAATGATGAAGAGAATATTGCGGCCAGGGAAGCGGAGACGGGCGAAGCCGTAGGCTGCCAGGGAGGCGGTGATGAGTCGTCCCAGCATAACCCATGCCGTTACATAGCCTGTATTCCAGACAAAGCCCAAGAAGCTCCAACCTTGACCTGCGCGCGACCCCTCGGCGTCGGGGCGATGGCCGGTCAGGACGATTGCATAGTTTTGCCACAGCGGGTCTTCAGGGATCCAAGCGGGCGGGATCTGGAATATCTCCCAGTCCGGCTTGAGCGAAGAGGAAACCATCCAGAAAAACGGAATCAGCACTGCGAATCCGCCTGCGATCAGCAGCAGGTGGATGAGCAATTTGGTGATGGTGCGGACTCTTCTGGCAATCGTGTTTTGCCGCTGCGCCGCGGCCAAAGCGGGAGCAGGTCGGCCGAAGGTCGACTCGGTCATAGGGCCGGTCTCCTCAACTTATCTGATCTGCCCTTCATAGTGGACCCACCGGCCTGAGCTTCGAAAGGCGAGCAAGGTCAGCACCAGGATGATAACGGCTAGCATCCATCCGAGGGCGGAAGCGTACCCCATCTTCAGGAATTGGAAAGCGTTCAGATAGATCCCCAGCACGAAGAAGTAGGTGGCGTTGGCGGGCCCGCCTTTGGTCATGATGAAGGCACTGGTAAAGACCTGGAAGGAGCCGATGATGCCCATGACCAGGTTGAAGAAGATCACCGGCGAAATCATCGGCAAGGTGACGAACCAGAGCTTGGGAAACGGGCCGGCGCCGTCGATCATGGCGGCGTCGTACAGTTCAGTCGGTACTCCTTGCAGTGCGGCCAGATAAAGGACCATGCCGCCGCCGACGCCCCATATACTCATGACGATGAAGGCCGGCAGTGCCCAGGTCCGGTCGAAGAGCCAAGCAGGACCTGGGATTCCGACCAGTGCGAGGATGCGATTGATGACGCCGGCTTCCGGGTTGAGCAGCAACAGCCACATCATGGCGACGGCCGCGCCGGAGACGACGGCAGGGGTATAGAAGACCGTGCGGTAGAAGGAGAGGCCGCCGACATCCTGATTGAGGAGCAAGGCCAGACTCAGGCCCAGCACCAGACCGAGGCTCACTGCGCCCACGGAGTAGATGGCGGTGACTTTGAGGCTGTGCCAGACGAGCGGGTCGTTGAACAGCATTTTGTCCCAGTTCTTGAACCCGACCCATTTGGGTGTGGTGAGCACATCGAACTTGGTGAAGCTGAGGTAGAGGGAGCTGAGCAGGGGCCCGAGCTCAAAGGCGAGGAAGCCGATAAACCAGGGAGCGATCGCCAAGTATCCAGCCAGTGCTTCGAAGCGGGCCAGCCTTCCCATGCGAGGGCGTTTGGTCGCGATCACGGTAGCTTGTCCTTCCGCGCAAATGGCATTCAGGTTCAGCCGTAGACCTCACATTGGGCCGGTGACAACGATTCGAGTGAGGCCGTCATTCCTATGCCGTTGCAAACGCATCGTCGTCAATCAAGATCGATGCGGTATAGCGGCTCCAATCCGGCTGCGATGCGGTCGACGTTGTCGGCGGCGCACTGCGCCCGTTTGCGCGACGTGCCGTCGGTGACGCCGGCTGTGTGCGGGGTAGCGATGACGTTGGACAGGCCGAAGAAGGGCGACGTTAGGTCGGGGGGCTCCTGGCTGTAGGCGTCGATGCCGGCGCCGCCAATTGTGCCGTCGAGCAGGGCCTGGGTGAGAGCTTCCTCGTCGATCAGTGCGCCGCGCGCGACGTTGATGATGTGGGCGGTCGGCTTCATCAGGCCCAACATGCGGGCGTCGATGATGTGGTGGGTCTCGCTGTTGAGATGCAGGTGCAGCGAGAGGATGTCCGACTCTGCCACAACTTTTTCGAGGTCGTCGGGCTTGCCGACGAAGGAGAGTCCGAACTCCTCGCGTTCGGCCGCGCTCACTTCGCGAATGTCGATCGCCAAGATCTCCATGCCGAAAGGTTTCGCCCGCCGGGCCAGCTCGATGCCGCTCGCCCCGAAGCCGATGAGCCCGAGCTTCACGCCTTCCAGTTCGAGCGCCATCGGTTCGTAGAGCTCCCCTTTGTCGAGCACGGCGCGTGCGACCGGATATTGACGCGTCAGCATGAGGATGAACATCATGGCGCACTCGGCGAGTGCGACGGCGCTGAACTGGCCGGGGCAGTTGGCGATCGGTATGCCCTTGGTTTTCCAGTATTCGAGGTCGAAGTGGTCGAAGCCGGTGCCGAGGATCTGCCA
>DAOUHX010000201.1:0-1674 GCA_034428395.1 Caldilineaceae bacterium | reverse complement strand
AACGCGCTGGAGCTGGTGCGCGGGGAGGTGGAGGGGCGGCTGGCGGAGCAGGTGATGCTGAAGCCGAACTTTCTGAGCAGCGAGAATCAGCTGGCGTCGAGCCACGTGGACGCGCTGCGGGGCGTGCTGGACTTTCTGCTGACGACGCCGAGGCCGCCGCGCGAGGTGCTGATCGCGGAGGGGGGCGCGGCGGATACGTGGGACGCGTACCGCAATTTCGGCTACTACGCGCTGGAACAGGAGTACCCGATCCCGTTGCGGCTGCTGGATTTGCACCGGGAGACGGAGTGGCAGTCGACGCCGATCGTGCTGACGGACGGCAGCGAGATGGTGGCGCGCATGCCGCGCACGGTGCTGGACTGCCCGTGCACGATCTCGATCGCGATCCCGAAGACGCACGACACCTGCGTGGTGACGCTGGCGCTGAAGAACCTGATCATGGGCACGATCTACCGGCAGGACCGGGTGAAGATGCACGGGGCCAGAACGCACGACAAGCGGCAGGTGCCGGATGAGTCGCGGGCGATGAGCATCAACCTGGTGCGGCTGGCGCGCTTCATGGCGCCGGACATTTCGGTGATCGACGGGGCGCGCGCGATGGAGGGCAATGGACCGGGCAACGGCGACGGGCTCGACATGGGCATCGCCGCGGCGGGGACGGACGTTTTTGCGACGGACGCGGTGATCGCCAAGACGATGGGCTTCGAGCCGCTGGAGCTGGGCTTCCTGCGCTACGCGCACGACCTGGGCATGGGTACGGCCGATTTGAGCGAGATCGAGCTGCTCGGCGGCGTGCCGATCGAGTCGGTGGCGCGGCAGTTCAAGCCGCACGAGACGACGGAGCAGCAGCTGCAGTGGCGGGTCGAGAACGCGGCGGAGCTGCTGGCAGCTTGACGGCAGTGGCCTGTGGCCGGTGGTCAGTTGCCAGTGGCCGGTGGCCAGTAACTGCAGGGGCCGGTTGCCAGAGGTGGGGTGGGAACGCGGTCTGGATTCTGGCGGCGTGAGGCCGGCGCCGGCGGTCACCAACTAAAAACACAAAACTGAAAACTCCAAAATGCTTCCGATTATCGATACGCACCAACATCTGTGGGACCTGGAGCGGTTCGAGCTGCCGTGGCTGGCTGAGGCGCCGAGCCTGAACCGGAGCTATGTGACCGGCGACTATCTTGAGGCGACGGCGGGGCTGAACGTGGTGAAGACGGTCTACATGGAGGTGGACGTGACGGCGGCGCAGCATCCGGCCGAGGCGGAGCACCTGCTTGCGCTGTGCGCGGCGGAGGACAACCCGACGACGGGCGCGGTGATCGGCGGCGAGATGGGTTCGGGCGCGTTCGGAGATTATATCCGGCGTTTTGCCGGCCACGCGGCGATCAAGGGGGTGCGGCAGGTGCTGCACGGGCCGGGGACGCCGCCGGGCACCTGCCTGGGGCCGCAGTTTGTGGCGAATGCGCGTCTGCTGGGCGAGCTTGGGCTCTGTTTCGACCTGTGCATGCGGCCGTCGGAGCTGGGCGACGGGGTCGCGCTGGCGCAGCAGTGCCCGGAGACGCGCTTTGTGCTCGACCATTGCGGCAACGGCGACCCTTATCTGATCAGCGGGAATCTGCCGGCGACGGGGGAGAGCGGGGACCAGGACGATTTCAATTTGACGATCGGGGACCACAGGGACCGCGACGA
>DAOUHX010000200.1:0-4752 GCA_034428395.1 Caldilineaceae bacterium | reverse complement strand
CCGGTGCTCCCGATTGTGATTGTGGCGGGGCTGGTCTCCTACTTCCTGATCCCGATTGTCGATCTGTGCGAGCGTGTGCGCATTCCCCGCGCCGTGAGCACCATCGTCCTCTACCTGCTCTTCCTCGTCATGTTGATACTGGCGCCGGTCCTGCTGGTGCCGGTTCTGTTGTCGCAGTTGACCGACTTCTATTTTGATGTGCCAAAGGCGGCTGAAAACACTCTGCTCTTTCTGCAGGAGTCGGTTGCGGAACTGCCAACCAATGCGGAGATTCTCGGTCTTGAGATCACGTTTGAGGGGGTGGTGGGGCAGATTCAGCAGACCCTGGCCAATGAGATTGCGGTGGAACGGTTCCTGCCGGGCGCGCAGCAGATCCTGGACTATATTAACCAGCTCCTGAGCACGGCGACGAATGTGGTGAGCAGCACCGCGACAATCGGCCTGACACTTGTGGGCAGCATCGTCAGCACGGTTATATTTCTGCTCCTTCTCTTCTTTATCAGTCTCTATCTGACGAAAGACGCGCCCCGCATCCAGCGCTATGTGGAGGGGCTGTTCCCGGTCGAGTACTATTCGGAGGGTGTGGAGTTGATGCGGCGGCTGCGCGGCATCTGGAACGCCTTTTTCCGGGGGCAACTGATCCTCTCGGTATCGATCGGTGTGGCGACCTATGTTTCGCTGAGCCTCATGGGGATGCGCGGCGCGTTGATTCTTGCGATTCTGGCCGGCGCGCTGGAGATCCTGCCCAACATCGGGCCGATTCTGGCGATGATCCCGGCGGTGATCATCGCGCTGGCGCAGGGGAGTTCGACGCTCGAATTGAGCAATCTGAACTTCGCGCTGCTGGTGATCGGCGTCTACTTCGTAATTCAACAGTTGGAGCATCAGTTGCTGGTGCCGCGCGTGATCGGAACGAGCGTTCATCTGCACCCGGTCGTGGTGGTCTGCGGCGTTGTTGTGGGGGCCAGCGTGGGCGGGATTTTGGGCGCGTTTCTGGCGGCGCCGGTAATTGCCAGCCTGCGGCTGATCGGCGGCTATACGCACGCCAAACTGCTCAACTATCCACCTTTCAGTGAACGCCGTACGGTTGCCCAGCCGCTGCGCGCCGGTGTCTATCGCCGGGTCGTGGTTGCGAATGCGGCCGAGACAGCCCATGAGGGCGCCCTGCCCTCAGTGACGGAATTGGACGAGGAGGCGCCCGCACGCTCCGCTTCGCAGACGGCCAATTCACCGGCAGGCGATTAGAGACCGCAGCCGGCGTTATCCCCCGCTTGTAAGCAGCTACAAGAAATCCGCAAGGGGCAAATTCGCATAAACATCAAGGCCAAGGTCGTCGCGCGCAGTTGCATGCCCGATGGCCTGGTTGCGCGCGCGGCCATGGTAGGCCGCGGCGCCGATCATGGCGGCGTTGTCGGTGCAGAGAAAGAGGGGCGGACAGCGCAGCGGCAGGCCCATCTGCGCGAACTGTTGTTCGGCGGTCCGCCTCAGGAGGCGATTGGCGCCGACCCCGCCGCATATGCAGACCTGCCTGACGGCGAACTCGGTGGCGGCGTCCGCTGTTTTGGCCACCAGCACATCCACCACTGCCCTCTGAAAGGCGGCTGCGATGTCGGCCGCGGTCTGCGCCGGGCGCGGCGCGGCTTCGTCCTGTTCGAGTTGCCGCAACAGATTGAGGACGGCTGTTTTGAGACCGGAAAAGCTGAAATTAAAGCGGTGCTCGCCGCGGACGGGAAGGTAGGAGGGCGGCGCGCCGGCATGGGCCCCGGCGCGCGGCGCGGGCCGCGCGAGTGGGCGGGGGAGATGGAAACGGCGGGCATCGCCGGATTGCGCGGCCTTCTGGATAGCGGGTCCGCCCGGATAGCCCAGTTCGAGCAGGCGGGCCACCTTATCGAAGGCCTCCCCGGCTGCATCGTCGAGCGTGGCTCCCAGGAGCCGGTAACGGCAGTGGCCTTCCATGAGCACCAGCTCGGTGTGGCCGCCGGAGACGATCAGGATAAGCGCGGGGAAGATATCGGCCGCGACCGCGCCTTCGCCGGTGTGGAGCCAGTTGCTGTAGATGTGGCCTTCAAGATGATTGACGGCGATGAGCGGGAGGCCCGCGGCGAAGGCAAGCCCCTTGGCGAAATTGACGCCGACGAGGAGGCTGCCGGCCAGGCCCGGCCCTTGCGTGACGGCGATGGCGTCGAGCTGGCGCACGTGGGCCACGGCGGCATCGGCGAGGGCCTCCTCGACGACTGTCTGTATGGCGAGCACGTGCTGACGGCTGGCAACCTCGGGGTAGACGCCGCCGAAACGGCGGTGAAGGTCGATCTGGCTGGCAACGCGGTTGCTGAGGATGTGGCGTCCGTCGGCGATGACCGCGGCGGCGGTCTCGTCGCAACTGGTCTCGATGGCGAGGATGCGGCACGCGGGCGGGGCGGCTGCGCGCTCCGAGGTCATCTGTCGCGCCGCCCGGCAGTTGAGACTGCCTCGTCTTTCGGGGCGGTGCGGGCGGCCCAGACCAGGACGAGCAGGCCGAGGATGCCCAGCCCGATCAGGGCAGCCAGCTTGTAGAGACGGTCGTCGAGCAGAAGGGTGAGACCGCCGAAAAGCGCGCAGAAGGCCCAATAGGCGACGACGATGGTGCGCTCGGCAAGGCCGTTGTCGCGCAGGCGCAGGTGCAGGTGATCGCGGCCGCCCTGGCTGGGCGGCACGCCGCGACGCAGACGGCTGTAGATCAGCCAAGCGACATCGAGGATCGGCAGGCCGAGGATCAGCAAAACGGTGGCCAGCCTGGCGCCGCCGATGATGCCCAGCGCGGCGAGGGCAAAGCCGAGAAAGTAGCTGCCGCTGCTGCCCATGAAGACGCGCGCGGGGCTGAAATTGAAGAACAGGAAACCCAGGCCGACGCCGAACAGCGCCACCGGCAGCACGGCCACGCTCAGTTGGGGCGGCTGGATTACGAAGATCATGTGAATGGCAAGGATGGCGCAGAAGATGACGGTGACACCGGCGACAAGGCCGTTGAGGCCGTCAAGGAAGTTGACCGTATTCATCATGCCGACGAACCAGAAGATCGTGAGCGGGCCAACCAGCCACCAGGGAAATCCGTCCGAACCAAAGAGAAAACCGCTAGTAAACGGGTTGTTCACGTGTTTGATGAAGATGAGGCCGGTGATGGCGATGAGGGCGGCCGCGGTCTGGATGGCGTATTGGGGCAGGGAGGAGAACTCGTAGCGGTCATCGAGAAAGCCGAAGAAAGCGCAGAATGCGCCGCCAACCAGGAGGGCGAGGAAACGGCGGCCCTCTTTGGGATCGTTCTGGGGCGGCAGCCAGGAGGCGGTGAGGTCCGGCAGCGCGCCCGACATGAGAACGAGAAGCGCGAGCAGGGTGACGGTGAAGGCGGCGGCGATGGCAAGCCCACCAGTGCGCGGCACGATGCCGGTGTGTTTGCGGCGCGCGCCGGGACGGTCAACCAGGCCCAGCCGGTGGCCGAGCTGGGCGGAGATTGGCGTAAAGATGACGGTGAGGACCAGGGCGGTCAGTAGGATCGCAAAGTAAATCATAGTGGATTGTGGTAAGTGGACGGCAGCTGCTAACCACTATCCACGATTCACTGATCACCGCAGTCAGGGGCGCATCGAGCCGAGCGTACGTGGGAAGGCGATGACCTCGCGCAGGTGTGCAGTGCCGCAGATCCAGGCGACGGTGCGCTTGAGGCCGAGGCCGAAGCCGCTGTGCACGACGCTGCCATATTTGCGTAGGTCGATATACCAGTCGTAGGCGTCCATCGGCAGGTCGTGGGCCTTGATGCCGGCGACAAGCTTGTCGACGTCGGCCATGCGCTCGCTGCCGCCGGTGATCTCACCATAACCTTCGGGCGCCAGCAGGTCGACGCTGCGGCAGACCTCGGGCCGCTCCGGATCGGGCTCCATGTAGAAGGCCTTCACCTGTGTCGGGTAATGATGCACGAAGACCGGCTTGTCGAACTGGGCGGCGATATAGGTCTCGTGCGGGCTGCCGAAATCGGCGCCCCACTCAATATGGGGTACCTTGTCGTCGTAGCCGGGCACCAGTTCGCCGGCGGCGGCGGCGCGGTTGACGATGGCGACGGCCTCATCGTAATGGATGCGCGGGAAGCTGGGCGTCACCCGTTCCAGGTGGGAGGTGTCCCGCTCAAGCAGCTCCAGTTCTTCGCCGTTCTGCTCCAGGCAGCGCTGGACGATGTGGCTGACGAACTGCTCCTCGATCTCCATCAGCCCGCCCAGGTCGCAGAAGGCGATCTCCGGCTCGACCATCCAGAACTCCTGCAGATGGCGGCGTGTCTTGCTCTTTTCGGCGCGGAAGGTCGGGCCGAAGCAGTAAACTTTGCCAAAGGCGAGGATATTGGCTTCGTTGTAGAGCTGGCCGGTCTGGGCCAGGTAGGCCGGTTCGCCGTGGAAGTCGATCTCAAAAAGCGTGGTTGTGCCCTCGGCGGCGTTGGGGGTGAGGATCGGGGTGTCGACGTTGAGAAAGCCGTTGCTATCGAGCCAGTCGCGGATGGCGCGCACGACGGTGGCGCGCACGCGCAATACGGCCCACTGCCGGCTGGAGCGAATCCAGAGGTGACGGTTTTTGACGAGAAACTCGACGCCATGCTCTTTGGGCTGGATCGGGTACTCGGCAGCGAGCTGGACCAGTTCGAGGCCGGACGCGTCGAGTTCATAGCCGCCGGGGATGCCGGGCGCGCGCGTGTCGGCTTTGACGACACCGGTAACGCGCAGACTGCTCTCC
>DAOUHX010000199.1:0-2699 GCA_034428395.1 Caldilineaceae bacterium | reverse complement strand
ACGCGGAAACTGAGGTCTCGTCTGGCGATGGCTTGCGTTCCCTCCACAAGATGAATGAGGGGCGCGGCGAGCCTGCGACTTACCATCATGCCGAAGACGATCGCCAGTATGGCGCCCAGGAGAAGAAGCTGCAACAAAAACTCGCTGGTCTGATCGGCAAAACCTGCCGGGATGTCATCCGGCGCTGAAAAAGAAAAGAGACGCCCAGGCGGACGTTCCTGGTGGACCAGGTCGAGGAAGCCGACGGTTTGCCCTTCGACGCGAATGGGTAGAGCCTGCTGCAACTGGTAAGTTTCCAGATGGTCTGGCCTCCCTGTGCCCGCGGTCGCGTAGAGAACTTGCCCTTCCGGGTCAGTAAGTATCAGGATTCTTCTGCGGCCTGCAGTGAAAAAAAGTGCGGAATCGGCTCCCTCCAGCAATGTTGAGACACCCTGCCAGCCGCCTTGCTTGGCATAATGCTCTTCCAATTGATTCGCTAAGCCAGCCGGCCTCTCAAAATAGAAGAGAGCCAACGAGCGCAGATTATTGTCGTTGAAGAACCGTCGAGCCGTGAACGAGATGGTGCCAAAAGTGATAACTATGATCGCGGCGAAAGCCAGGCTCAAACGCACCCAAAGTCGGTTCATTCCCGCTCTCCAGCCAGCCGGTAGCCAACGCCGTAAACCGTCTGGACAAGCTGCGGTTTACGCGGATCGGCCTCGATCTTGCGCCGCAGGTTCTTGATGTGGCTGTCCAGCATCCGATCGACGCCGCTGTAGTCATACCCCAGTGCCCTATCCATCAGTTCCGAACGCGTGAAGACATAACCGGGGCTTTCCATCAGCGTCTGCAGCAGACTGAACTCCGTCGGCGTCAGCTCCACCTCCGTGTCCCGCACCTGCACGTCGCGGCGCTCCACGTCCATCTGTAGAGCCCCAACGATCAGCGTCGTCGCTCGAACCGTGCTCCGCTGGCTGCGCCGCAGCAGCGCCCGCACCCGCGCCACCACTTCGCGCGGATTGAACGGCTTCGTGACATAGTCGTCCCCGCCCAGCTCCAGGCCGATGATCTTGTCCGTATCCTCGACCCGCGCTGTCAGCATGATGATCAGCGTGTTCGTCAGCTTCTCGTCGCCGCGGACCGTACGGGTGACTTCCCAACCATCCCTGTCCGGCAGCATCAGATCCAGCAACATCAAGTCAGGCGACTCCCTCCGTAACGCACTTAGAGCGGTTTCGCCGTCATAGGCGACAGATACGGCGTACCGCTCCCGCTCCAGATAACTCCTGAGCAGGCGCACGATTTCGCGGTCGTCGTCAACAATCAGAATATGTTCTTCCGGCATAGGCCCGTTATAGCTGGTTCCTTCTGCAAGGGCAAGTAGTTCGACCGGCATTGGGTCGGGGTCCTTCGTGTCTGTACCGCTCAGATTTTCCGAACACGAGCCCTGGCTGATCCAGCGTAATCTGTTCCCGCAGCCTGCGCCTCTCCCGCCCCCACTGCGCTCTCGACTACTAGGGAGACCTGCCGCCGGCGCCGGGAGCGCCCGGACGCGGCCCCGAAAAGGGAATCCATTCATCCTCCTGTTTGACGAAGGTGGTGGCGCCGAATACTTCATCGCCGCTCTGCAACTGTGTTGAACGAACAACAGTCCATTCACCCTGAACGCCTTCCACCACTACGGCGACCGGCAGCGCATCTTCGTCTCCCGACTTCATCACCACAGTCTCGCCGTTGTTATCCTGAACTGCGGTCGTGGGCACCAGCCAGCGGGTCGCCGCTGTTTCGCTGCGCAGGGTGGCAACAGCCGTCATGCCCGGCCGCACCCCCGTCAGGCCCTCATCGATCAGCCGCACCGTCACCGGGTAGTCGATCACCCCCTCCTGGGCGCTGCTCGATGGTTCGATGCCGCTGATCATCCCGGCAAACACGCTTTCGGGAAAGGCGTCGATCGTTACGTCCGCCAGCTGACCGACGCTGATTTTGGGAATATCGACTTCGGCGACATCGATCGTCAACTGCAGTTGGCTCAGGTTCGCTATCGTGATCGCGACGGTTCCCGCTGAAAGCCGGTCGCTTTCAGCGACATTGACCCGCAAAACAGTTCCCGCAGCCGGAGCGACCAGCTCCGCTTTGACCAGGTCGAGCCTTGCCTCCAGCAGGGTAAGCTGCGCCTGTTCGATCGCCAACCGCGCCAGTTCGATATCCGTTTCATCCGCGCCGCGTAACAGCGTATCCAGTCTGGACTGGGCAGCGGCGACCTGCGACTCCGCTGCCGCCATGTTCACGGCCGTCGGTCCGGCCAGCAGATCATCCAACTGCTGCTGCGCGGTCTGGGCCTGGCTTAGTGCCGACTGCAAATCCGCTTTTGAGGCCGGCGCAACCGCCTCCTCGTAGGCCGCTAGGGCCGATCCGTAGGAGATTGTCGCCTGCTGCAACTGGGCCGCCTGCCGCGTCATTCCTACATCCTCGCGCCAAGCGACCTTGTCATACTCAGTCTGGGCTTCCTGCATAGCTACGTGTGCATTTTCCACCGCCGCCGCCAGCTGGATCCGTTCATTCTCGCTGGCCCCCTTCCGAAGGTCATCGTATCTCGCCCATGCGGAGGCGGCGTTGCTGCGCGCTGCAGCCAGCTCCCCATCGCTGGCGCCGTTCTGCACCTCGGCCAGGTTTTCCTCTGCCGACTTCAACTCCGCTACCGCCGCGGCAAGCTCAGCCGC
>DAOUHX010000198.1:0-1877 GCA_034428395.1 Caldilineaceae bacterium | reverse complement strand
CTTCCAGAGAGGCGGTCTCTCCACCACGTGGAGAGAGGAGACCGAGGGCTACTCCGACCACCTCTACTGGACCAACAACAACGACAAGACCCGCAGCGGGTACAACTGGGGCCAGTGGTCGCCGCAGCTTGACGCGGCCAGCTACGAGGTCTTCGTGTACATCCCCCAGAACCACGCGACGACCGGCAACGCCCGCTACTGGATCTCCCACAGCGGCGGCTTCACCCTGCGCGAGGTCAATCAGTCCCAGTATTCCGGGCAGTGGGTCTCCCTGGGCACCTACGTCTTCAGCGGCACCGACGAGGACTACATCTCTCTCTCCGACGTGACCTACGAGACTTTCCTCTCCACAAAGGTGGCCTGGGATGCGATCAAATGGGAAAAACGGTAAACTCCGGCTGCCGGTGGCCGTTCCCAGCCTGCCCGAACCCAGCTACCAAAACCAGAACTGAGGAGCAATACCGATGCGACTGGTTCAGTTCCGCGCCGAGTCCGGCGGACGTCGCGCGGCGATGGTCGAAAATGAGGAGACGCTGCAACTTCTCGACGGCACGGAGAGCGTCTATGAACTGGCCAAACAGGCCGGGCGCAGCGGGCAGCCGCTGACCGAGCTGGTCGAGGAGAAGCTGAGCGATCAGCGCGTGGACTACGGCCCGGTCGTCGCGGAGAAACGGCTCCTGCCGCCGCTCGATCACCCCGACCCGGCCCGCCTCTTTATCAGCGGCACCGGCCTCGACCACCTGGGCAGCGCCCAGGCGCGCGACGCCATGCACCAGCAGCTCAATACCGACGAAGAGGAAACGCTGACCGACTCGATGCGGATGTTCCGCCTGGGGCTGGAAGGCGGCAAACCGGCGCCCGGGCAGGTCGGCGTCGCGCCCGAATGGTTCTACAAGGGGGATGGCCGCTGGCTCGTGCCGCCCGAGCAACCGCTGACGATGCCCGCCTTTGCCCTCGAGGGCAGCGAAGAGCCTGAACTGGTCGGCTGTTACCTCATCGGCGACGACGGCGCGGTGCTGCGCGTCGGCTTCACGCTCGGCAACGAGTTCTCCGACCATGTGCTGGAAAAGAAGAACTATCTCTATCTGGCCCACTCCAAGCTGCGCCAGAGCTCCTGCGGGCCGGAACTGCTGTTGGGCGACCCGCCGGCCCACGTCGAAGGCACCGCCCGCATCCTGCGCGCTGGCCGCGAACTGTGGGCCGCGCCCTTCCTGACCGGCGAAGCCAACATGACCCACAGCCTCGCCAACATCCAGCATCACCACTTCAAGTACGCCCCCTTCCGCACGCCCGGCGACGTCCACCTCCACTTCTACGGCACCGCCACCCTCAGCTTCGCCGCCGGCATCCGTACCGAGCCGGGCGACGTCTTCGAAATCAGCGCGCCGGAGTTCGGACGTCCGCTGCGCAACGAGCTGATCGACACACCCGAAGCCGAAAAATTGGTGGCGGTGAAAACGCTGTAAGAGAAGGGCCCCACCTCACCCGATGGCCAGCGACCGCGCCTACGCCTCCCTCGACGCCCTCCACGCCGACGCGGTCACCTGCCGCGCCTGCCCCCGCCTGGTCGCGTGGCGCGAAGAGGTGGCCGCGACCAAACGCCAGGCCTTCCGCGACGCTACCTACTGGGGCAAGCCGGTGCCGGGCTGGGGCGATCCGCAGGCCCGCCTGCTCGTGCTCGGCCTCGCCCCCGGCGCGCACGGCGCCAACCGCACCGGCCGCCCCTTCACCGGCGACGGCTCCGGCAACTTCCTCTACCCTGCCCTGCACCGCGCCGGTTTCGCCAGCCGGCCGCAAAGCACCCACCGCGGCGACGGCCTCGAACTGCTCGACTGCTACATGACCGGCGTGGCCTACTGTGTGCCGCCCAAGAACCG